>CAZLNX010000199.1:0-11220 GCA_964560795.1 uncultured Anaerolineales bacterium
TATCCGGTAATATTATATGGTTAGCCGTCGTCCTAAAATAGCCACACCCATTTCATTTTACAGATCGGGTACTTCAAATCTCACCACATGTTTTTTGTGTTCGACCTTCCAGAAGTTGAAGAGGATGCACGGCATGTCCAGAGACAATATTTTCCCGATTTTCAACTCGAGGACCTTGACATCACCAAGGTGACGCGGTTGAGACAGCGAAACTTGATTCTTGAGCTCTTCGGTTACCGCGCATGCGATGCTCAACAGCGTCAGGCCTTGGCCGCAAAAGCACGACAAGCTGCGATGGTTTCTGCCAAACCCGTCTTTGTCTTCCGAGAGCTCATGCACTATCTCAAAGGTCAACGCATCGTTGCTCCGGGCTACAGCTTGATGCAAGACACCGTCAGTCAGGCCCTGACGCACGAGCAGGAACGTTTGGCCGACGTCGTCTCCAATCGGCTCGATCTTTCTCATCGAGAAGACCTGGATCGCCTCTTGAAGGACTCGCCAGGACTCTATGAAATTACACAGCTAAGACGGGAACCGAAAGATTTCAGCGCCAGTGAGATCAAACGTGAACTCCGGCGGGGTGAACAGATACGGGACCTGTACCACCTTGTCAAAAGCCTGTTGCCTCACCTGGGAATCTCGAATGAGAGCATCAAATATTATGCTTCCTTGGTCAACTATTACTCGGTCTATAAGCTCAAACGGTTCGATGAGTCGACGGCCCATGTCTATCTCTTATGCTTTGTGTATCACCGCTACCAGAAATTGCATGACAATTTGATGAGTAGCCTAATCCACCATGTCAGGCGATACCTTGAAGCCGCAAAAGGGGTGGCCAAAGATCGCGTGTATGAATCTCGCTCCGAGGGCAACGAGGACCTCGACAGGGCCGGGCAAGTGCTGAGACTTTTTACCGATGACGGCATCCACAAGCAGACGCCCTTCCACGAAGTCCAGGCAAAAGCGTTCAGTATTCTGGAGCGCGATAAAATCGACTTTGTCGCCGATCACATCACCACCAAGGTGAAATTCGACGAAACGGCCTTTCAATGGGAACACATGGATGAACTGGCCCACCAGTTCAAACGCCACTTACGCCCCATTCTGTTGGCGGTCGATTGGACGGTATCTGCTGGACACACCGCTCTGATTGAAGCTGTTACGTTTCTGAAGAATGCCTTCCAGAAAGGACGGTCGCTCAGTCAATATCCTCCGGAAGCGTTTCCTCTACGCTTCGTTCCTGATACCGCAAAACGCTATCTTTATTCCCCCAATGCGAATGGGCAGGGGCACTTGCTTCCAGATCGCTATGAGTTTCTGATCTATCGTCTCTTGCGCAAAGGCTTGGAAGCGGGAGAGGTCTTCTGCCGTGATAGTGTCCGGTTCCGCAGTTTCGAGGACGATCTGCTAGATGATGACATGTGGAAGGACAAGGAACAACTGATTGTCAACACGGGCATACCGCTCCTTAAGCAGCCGATTCGGGAGCATTTAGCCGAACTCGAAACGCAACTTGAAGACCGCCTCATCCGGGTAAATCAACGGATTGCCTCAGGCGAAAATGAGCAGTTTGCAATCAAAAAACGTGGTGCACACACCCGGTGGACCCTTCAGTATCCCCGTAGTGCAGAACTGATTAACCATCCCCGCTTCGATGCGCTCAAACAGGTGGACATCGGCAGTGTTCTTCATTTTGTCAATCGGCATTGCCACTTTATGGAAGCCTTTGATCATGTCTTGGGGCGCTATGTTAAACAGGGGGTAGATGACCTCACACTGACGGCTTGCCTTATCGCTTGGGGCACCAACATGGGGCTGGGCCGGATGGGGGAAATCTCCGATATCGGGTATCAGGCGCTTTCGACGACCTCGGATAATTTCATCCGATTGGAAACCCTGAAATGGGCTAACGCTCTAGTCTGTAATGCGATCGCGGACCTCCCCATCTTTGGACTTTACAATATCGGGGAGTCGATCCATTCGAGTAGCGATGGGCAGAAATTCGAAACCCGAATTCACACGATCAACGCCCGCCATTCCCCCAAGTACTTCGGACTCAATAAGGGGCTTGTCGCCTATGCCATGGTGGCCAACCATGTCCCCATCAATGCGGAGATCATCGGAGCTAACGACCATGAAAGCCACTACGTGTTCGATATCTTGTTTAACAATATCACCGACATCCAACCCGAAATCCATTCGACCGATACACACGGCACGAACGAGGTCAACTTCGCCATCCTCAATATATTTGGCTATCAGTTCGCGCCACGCTACCGGGACATTTATGAAAAGGTGGGCAAAGCACTTTACGGTTTCAAACATCCGAGCCAGTATGATGAGGACATGGTGCTCAGGCCCATCCGTAAACTGAGCCCTGAACTCATTATAAAGGAGTGGGAAAACATTCAGCGGATTATGGTGTCTTTGGCATTGAAAACGACTACCCAGAGCACCATCGTTCGCAAGCTTAATGCCTTTGCTCGAAAAAACAAAACGCGGCGCGCCTTGTGGGAATATGACAATATCATCCGCAGCTTGTACCTGCTTGACTTTATTGACTCGCCGTCCCTCAGGCGCAATGTCCAGCAGGCTCTCAACCGGGGTGAGAGTTACCATCAGCTGCGCCGAGCCGTCTCGTACGCCAACTTCGGGAAGCTCCGCTTCAAGACGGAGCATGAGCAACAAATCTGGGGAGAATCCGCGCGTCTGCTGACGAACTGCATCATCTACTACAATACGATGCTTTTATCCAACCTGCTTGGTTATCAGGAAGCAGCCGGCGACGTCCAGGGAGCGGCTCTTCTCAAGCACGTTTCTCCGGTTGCTTGGCAGCACATCAATTTGTACGGGCGCTACGAATTTCGCAAAGGGCAGGAGACGATCAATATGAAAGAGATTGTCCAGGCGTTAGCCCAGGTCCCAGTCCGACACGTCCTGACCAGCTAATCCTGGAATATACCTTTTCGAGGGGTTGGGCAAAAAACCCCTAATTGCGGTAATTTTTTCCAAGCTTTAGATTTGGATATTTCTCCGCAATCGTGGCTAAACGAATTGCGGCTGATGCTAAATGTCCAAATGCCTCATTCTCTGGGTCAAGGGAACCAGCTGAAATATACTTTTTTGATTGTCTGGCCACTTCTTCTGAAGTTATGTCTTTGTTTTTGACTCGCTTGAGTGAATCATTGGCCAATTTTAGATAATGCCTTGCTAGTGACAAAAGTTGTGTTGATTCTCTATCACACATAGCAACTCCAAGGGCCTACCAAAAAGGTAGCTACGCTCTCCCCTCCCCCTTCCTATCTGAGCGTTTTCCGTAGTATGCGGGCCGTAAACTGGTTGCGTTCAGTATCCGACTCTAAATTCAGATCCGGTACGGCAGCCAGCGCCCGTAAAATTCCTGTGCCAATGCCTCGATAGGGCAGCTCCTTGGTTGCAAATGAGGCGATCAAAGGGTTGCGAATGTTGGATACACCGTTTCGGATGTTTTCGATGGTTATATTGTTCGGAAGAGCCCCTGGGCTGATTAACTCAATGCGATCATCGAACATCATAACCCTCCACGGCGCGGAAATGAAGTAATCACGATGTATCAGCATATTGACGACAAGTTCCTCTAAAGCGGCTGAAGGCACTTCTAGGGCCCCTTCCGTGTTGAATCCCGTATCACCCTGCAGTCGTTGAAGATTCCTGGTGAGAAAAGACATTGTCTCCTTGTATAGATCACGCAGGCTCCCTGAAATGTCTTGGCTGTCTCTGTATTTATCGCCGGCAGGATCGGTTCCGACAAAAGAGATAGCCTTGACGACGAAGGCGGGACGATGCCGCTGTGGATTACGACCGAAGATCATGAGCCCTGCGAGATTGAGAGTCGCTTCTCGTGCCAGACCGAGATTATTCAACAATTGGACAAGAGAGACTCCCTTCTTTTCGAGCTCATCGTAAAGGGGTTCTCCATACTGTTGCTCGAAGAAACTGCCGAAGTGCTCTAAATCAATATCTCCGACAGTAGTCCCTTCGACGGGCACTTCGTCCGCGTGAACTAGACCGGCACTCTGAAGTATCCGTTGGATCTCCTCACGCGATGTCACCCGACGCTTGTCCGCCCCAGACTTCACCCAAACTACACCTTTATTATCGGTGTATGGTTTTGAGATGCCTTCATGTAGGGTAACAACCATGACCAGTCGTCCGCCGACAGAGATATTTTCGGTCTCTGGGTTGATCGAAGGACGGACGGAATTGGTTGCCGTATTGGAGATTAATTGATTTATTCGACGGATGTCGTCAGCTAAAAGTCCCACCACGACCCCTTGATCATTAACCCCGATAAGCATCCTCCCTCCCTTGCTGTTGGAAAAAGCTACAAGGTCTCCCGCCAGTGATTCGGTATTCGTGATGGTCTGTTTGAACTGCGTCCGGCCGTCTTCTCCGCGCCCGATCACTTCAATGAGTTCTATTGCTTCCATAGCTGGTAAATCTCCTTCCGTCGTGCGAAAGCTTCTTTCCCTCCTTCCATGATGGACACGATGGCCTTCTGAATCCCAGGTTCATCAATGCTGCCAATCTCGATATCTACGCTTCCACCGATGAAAGAACATGTGATAACCTGTTCCGCGTCGCCTAGTACAGGAAAGTTGGCGTTATGTGTCGCAAAGATAAACTGGATGCTTTTCTTGAGGGTCCCTATCAGTTTTATGACATCCTCAAAAATGGTTTGATTGTCGAGGTCGTCTTCAGGTTGATCGATCACGATTACATCGTTTTCGCGTTGGCTCAGGATGAAGAGGATCAGCGCCGATGCCCGCTGTCCAAGAGAATGATCTCGCAGATCTTTGCCGTGGTACTCGATTCGGAAGAGGTTCGGCACCTGCCA
This sequence comes from uncultured Anaerolineales bacterium, assembly GCA_964560795.1. GTDB lineage: Bacteria > Chloroflexota > Anaerolineae > Anaerolineales > UBA11858 > NIOZ-UU35. Next base: position 4,877 of record CAZLNX010000199.1, read on the forward strand.
TGTGAGCAGAGATCCCTTGGCTTCATTGAAGTACCTGCGGAACACATCACCTGACTCCCCGAGACTGTTGCAAATTGCATCTAGCGCTTCGTAAACTGAAATAAAGTCGGCATGCTGATCCAGTATGCCCCTTAGCGTTGCCTCGCGGAGACGGCTGCCCCGAAAATGGGTTTGCAGTTCTTTAACAAAAGAGTCTTTGTCGCCCTTATACTGTGGGATGATTTTAAGGGCACTTTGGCTGTCGTTCAGCTTTATTGTCTCTGCCTCGATCTCCTTGAATTCTCGATGCCAAAGTTCAGAAAGTCGCTTCACCCCCCGCAGAAGTTCGTCCTGTAGTGTTTTCTCCCGGGTGCGACTCTTCGCGATCTCTTCGAGCGCCAGCTTGGCCTTCTGCAGTTCGGCATTCAGCCTGACAAAATCATCTGGCCGGACGCTAGTACCATCTGTCTGCTGTAGCTGCTCGCTTAGTTTCCTCTCAATCGCCGCAAAATCTTCCTTTAGCGACTCCCGACGGCGTTCCAATTCTACGAACTTCTCTCGCATTGTGTGTGAATCAGTATGCGCGTCGGACAAAACCTGCCGCGCCTTATCTGGAACTTTACGTATCCGTTCAAAAATAGAATTAATTTCCTCAATGACATCGGCGTTCTCTTTTGACTCAAGCCGTGGCTGGGCAGATAGTTCGGTATCCTGCTCCCGCAGAAAAGCATCGAAGGCGCGGACGAAGGACTCCACCACCTCAACGGCGCGACGTACGTTTGTTACGTCAACATTGAACGCCACCTGACGCTGTAATTGTTGCTCTACACCGTATTTTTTAAAAAGTTCTAAGCGGAATTCAGTGTCCTTCTTCTTGTTTTGGTATTCCTGCTCCAACGCCTCCAGGCCTTTCAACTTTTCGAGATTCGCAAGCACATCCAACACTCGTTGGCCCTGGCTGGCAATCTCGCGTCGGACGGCATCGAGTTTCGGGCCAATCAATCGTTCCACAAGTTCGCGTTCCGAGCCCTCGCCCCTCTTCACTAGTTCCTTTTGGCCAAAAAAAAGGGGGTTCTTGAGCGGAATGCGCACGCCAGGCCGCACCTCCCCTTCAAAGTACACGTCTGCCCGCTCATTTAGTATCCTACGAATTTCGTAGCGGCGGCCTTGCGCGTCTTCTACGTCGATTACGACCTTTCCGCCGCTACCGAGGGCGAAACGAACGAGGTCCTGCTTGTACTTGAAGTCCAAATCCTCCGAAGAGTCCGGCAACGGCAATTCGAGCACATACCGAAGCGATTCTAATATGGCCGATTTTCCACTGCCTCGTATGCCGATTAAGCAGTTCATTTCGTCGTTGAAATTCATGCGACTTCCATTCAGTATGCCCCCATCGAAATGGATCGCCCGGATTCGAGAGTGCGGTTGCTTCTGAATAGCCTCGCCGGACAGACGCTCCGCGCCCGGTTTAAGGGCAAAAAACACGGATTCAAAGGTGAAAGCGCCAATCTTGATGAACGACTTTTTGCCCCGTCCGATCTCTTCCAACTTCTTAGGATCGGAACCTTCAACCTCAGCAGGGTACCATCCACCCAGCCAGATCTGTACCTTTTGTCGCAGGTCGTGCGTGCGTACCTTCTGGAACGCCGCGGTGCGAGAGCAGAATAATTCTGTCCTGCCAAGTGCGGTAATTCTTCCTCCATCAAGCCCGTCCCACAATCCATTCTCACCCTCAACGTGTGCGAAGATGAGAAAATAGTCCCGCCCGAACTTGTCTAGTTCTCGGATAGTCTCGAGCAAATCGTGGTTTGACCGGGCATTGCTACTGTCGTAGCCGGTCTGACCAGCAAAAGTCAGTCCAAGGAAGCTGTTGACGTGGTCCGCGTTCTCTCGATTATCGATCCAATCTTCATGGAACACTACCAGCGTATGAATTCCGTTTCGGCCATCCTTGACTGACAATTCAACGCCAGGCATCAAGTAGATATTCTCCTTCCTCGCCGCTTTGCGGAGAGCCCGAAACTCCTCCCGCTCAAATTTATTGTGGTTGGTGATGACGCCCACTCGGATATCTGCGCGCTTCAACTTCTCGACATAGTGCACCACAAAGTCCTGGTCCGTGTTGGTGCATTTAAACTCTCGGTCTTGTCGCGAGTGCAGATGAAAATCCGCCCGCACCCAGCGGTTTCCATGTGCAAAGATGCTTTTTCCCTCATCCATTATTCCCCCCTCCGAAAAAAACGATACATGATTTCTCCTTTTAGTCACTTAAATAGAATCCTGGCATTAAGGACTACCATAAAATCTCAATAAATACCAAGGATACAACGCTTTCAAGTTCCCCAAAACGTCCAAAACCCACCCTGGCCAGGGGTGGGCTCTGAACATGAATCTGATCACCTATCCAGGCTAGGAGGGGCGGATAGAACGGTCACCAGTCCCGCCTCCGTCACAGGCTCCGAACGTCTTCCAGCACATCGAAAACCTCCTTTGTCTTCTGGTTGATCGAAAACCTAACCAATGACGATCCGGACCTTTTTAGGTACCTGGATAGTTCATATATCATTAAACCTCATACAGTGTCAATGGTTTTTCTGGGCCGGCCTCCTTTTGGCATTGTAAACTTGTCTGCAGCCTTCTTAGGAATCAATATATGAGCAAAAGGACCGGCCTTCTCCTCCACCACCTCTAAAAGTCCCCTTGAGATCCACCCATAAACCGTCTGCCGTTTGACTCCCATCTTGTAGGCAAATTCTCTGACGGTGTAATATTCCTCTTCCATGACCTCGAAATCCTATTACAAGCCCCGAAAAAAACCAAGACGAAGCCGCAGATCCCTACCACCACCACCGCAGAAGAATCGTCTCCCGCTCGAGACTCTTGAATGAAACCACGACCTCCAGCCTCCCATCCCGCGTGAGCCTGAAGGCCTCCCTGGAGAGCTCCTCGGTCACATTAGCCTGCCGGCGAGTAATCACCGCCCGCCGGCACGGGCGCTCCTTCGGAAAAATCACCCGAAGAGAATATCTCCTGACCGGATACCCAGGGCCCTCCTCAATCCACTCCTCGTCCCTGGTGAACCCATCGAGAATCGTCCTCGAGATCGTGAAGCTCGCCACGCTCCCCTTCTTCCTGTTCTCCCGAAGCGAAATCACCACCCGCTTCGAATCGCCATAATCAAAGACATCCGACGGAACCCCGAGCGAGCAATGATAACCGTGCATGGTCTCCCCATTGCCCCATACCCGATCCGTAATCACACTGACATTGGGCTGCAGGAACCGAATCGTCATGTTCCGGGTGTACTCCACTCTCTTCCCCTTCGGATCCTTAATATCCCAGACAGATTCCCACTTGAGATAATCATGGGGATCATTCGATACGGCCTCCTTTGCCTTGAGAGCCCTCTTCCTGCCCCCAAACCGCCCGATCCGGGTTGCCACATAGGCTCCGACGCCCAGGACCAGGCCCACCAGGGCAAGCACAAAAAGATACGTGATGACCTTATCAACGACAATGAAGACTTCTCCCTCCCGGAGGAGCTCGAGGTCACTTTTGTCCAGTACGACTCGATAGAGGACGTACAGGACGGTGATCGCCAGACTGACGATCGAAAGGGGCGTGGAAAATCTGGAGGCAACTTGAGAGACACGAACGAGAAGATTGGACATATATTTTTGAATTATTTATCTAAAAGCATTTCTCTAGCCTCTCCATCGTCAACACCTGCCCATTTCAGAATCTTCCCTTCAATGACCTTCCGATCGATCGAATAGCGCTCACGACTGACTTTAATTATTTTTTGAGCATTATTCGTCTGCTCCTCCGGACTTAAAGGCGGTAGGGTTTCAGCGGAAAAAGGCGTGGAAGCCACGCCGTCTATCATCAATCGCAAGTACATCTCATATTTGGTTAAGCTGACCAGGTCCTCCTCGATGAAACGGGGTGCAAATTCCTTGATTAACTCCTCGGCATCAGTCCCGCCTATCCGGAAGCAGAGAAGGGTCCCCACATTGCCAAAGATCGCCGCCCTGACTGTCTCTTCCAGCTGTTCGATATATTGATGGGCAACGGTCAGATTTAACGCATACTTGCGCGCTTCCGAGAGAATATTGGCAAAACTCTCCGTAGCAAAATTTTGAAATTCATCCACATAAAGATGAAAAGGAACCCGCTCCCTTTCGGGTATATCAATCCTCTCCATGGCTGCCAGCTGGATCTTTGTAATCATCATGGCTCCAAGCAAGTTGGAAGCATCCTCGCCAATACGGCCCTTCGCAAGATTCAAGAGCAAAATCTTCCTGTTATCCATCATCTCCCGCACGTCAATTGAAGATTTGACTTGCGCAACAATATTTCGAATCAGAGAGATGGAAAGAAACTGCCCCACCTTGTTTTGAATCGGCGCAATGGCCTCCTTCTGAAAGCGTTCGGGATACTTTGGATATTCATTCACCCAGAAAGACTTAACGATGGGGTCTTTGATTTTTCTACTTACTTTCTTGCAAAAGGCTTTGTCCACCAAGATCCTCTGCACGCCCAAAAGGGTGCTCCCCGGATAATCCAACAAAGCCAGGATGGCATTTCTTAAAAGATACTCGAGGCGTGGTCCCCAGCTTTCAGCGAACATCTTTTTGAAAACCCCCACTAAACCGGAAGCCACTAAGTGTCGATACTCCGGGTCCACATTCTCCAGGACATTAAAGGCAATTGGGTATTCCACATCTGCCGGATTAAAATAGACCACATCATTAATCCGATGCGTAGGAATATAATCGACAACCTTCTCCACCAAATCGCCATGAGGATCGATTACTGCCACGCCATTGCCCTCCCTGATATCAGAGATAATCAAGTGCTCCAGGGTCGTTGATTTGCCCATGCCCGTCTTGCCTATCAGATACATATGGCGTGAGCGGTCAATGGCTTTAATTCCAAATTTCCTTTTCCGGTTTCGAAAATTGGTGTTGGCAAATGGAGTTATTTTCGTAGGATCATACATAGTTGTAGGAATTAGTTTGGACGGTAAGAAAGAAAGCGGAGTACCGCCGCTTTCGCTCCACCTTTTGAATTATTTATCAGCATTTCGCCGACTGGCTTTTGGCAACCCTCGCCCGTCCCGCAACGGCGGAACGGACCTCAGAAAAGCCAGCCTCTCTTTCCCAAGCCGTTGGACTCCCTGGGCGAAGCTTCTCGGCTGTCCCTCTTGAGTATCCCAGGATCAAGAGAAGACGCAGCTTAAAGCTGATTTCCGGCAGGCAGTTGCCGATGCCTCCCAAAAAATCGTGGTCTTGCTATGAAAACTGTGGAATAGCAAGGCTGGCCATCATCTCATCTTACCAGATTTCCTGGCCGGCACCTGTGGATAACTCGCCTTGACAGCCTCCCCCCTTCCACCTAATCTTATTTAATTGGTTGATTTAACTACATATTCAACCGGAAAGGAGGTGAAATCATGTCCAAACGAGTCATGGCCCTTTGGAAGCGCGTCACCAAGGACAATACCGAGTATTTCTCGGCCGAGCTCGACCTCGGTGTCCTCGGCAAAGTGAATCTCGCCATCTTCCCCAACGACAAGAAGACCGACGAAAAGCACCCCGACTATTACGGGAAAATCTCCGAATCCTCCGCGAAAGACCCCTACCCGGAAACCGAGATCTCTTCCGACTAACCTATCAAAAGAAGGTCACCGCGCGGGCCTTCTTTTTCCCTCTTTGAACAGCCACAAGCTCTTTTTCAATCCAAGTAAGAAATCTTGTTCACCTGTTCAAAGGAGGTATCACCATGAAGCAGAAATCAGATCACGAACTCTGGTCCCTTCTGGTCGGCGAAGCGCCGGCCACCTACCTTTCGCGCTACACCCTCAAGGAGCTCCACCACCTCGGCGATGCCGAGCTCAAGGAGATCCCCGGCATTGGCCCCAGGGTTCTAAAGACCGTTCGGGCCTTTCTGGAGCTCTCCATGCGCCTTGCCACAAAGCCCATAAAGGCAGGAGCCCCCTTCCGCTCGAGCGAGGACGTATACAAGTTCTTCCACCCCCGCCTGAGCATCAAGAACCAGGAGCAATTCTATATCATTCTCCTGAACGGCAAGAACCGCCTCATCAAAGAGGTCCTGGTCTCCATGGGCACACTTACCGCCAGTCTCGTTCACCCAAGGGATTTATTTTTCCATGCAATTCGAGAACTGGCGGCGGGCGCGATCCTGGTCCACAACCACCCTAGTGGATGCCCCGATCCGAGCAGCGAGGACCACTCATTGACTGAGAGACTCCGCGAAGTCGGCAAGCTCATCGGTGTCACGGTCCTCGATCACGTCATCATCGGCCACGAATCCTATTACAGCTTTGCCGACCAGGGCCAAAT
>CAZLNX010000200.1:0-11183 GCA_964560795.1 uncultured Anaerolineales bacterium
TGGCTCGGCGATTCTTTTAATTTCTGAAGAATTGGACGAATTGATCTCTCTTAGCGATCGCATCTATGTCATCTATGAAGGTGAGATCATGGGGCAAGTCGATGATGGTGATATTGACAAAATTGGTCAAATGATGATGGGCGCTCGGTTAGAGCAAATTGAGAATGAAGGAGTTGCCTGAGATGACAGACGCAAAGATGACGAAAGCAACATCGGGCTTCAAGCTGCCGTTTAAGGTTAATATCGAACCTCGCGTAGATGATCCGCCTAAATGGTATTCACCCATGTTATCGGTGCTTGCCGTGGTATTTGCATTATTAATTGGAGCCTTGGTAATCTGGCTTGGTGGTGGAAACCCCTGGGCAGCGTACTCGCATATTGCTAGATATTCGTTTGGGAGTGTTGGGGTGTTGTCAGACACGATGGTAAAAGCCATTCCTCTAATGCTTACGGGGTTGGCTTGTTCCATAGCGTTCCGAATGAAATTATGGAACATTGGTGCTGAAGGCCAGTTCTTTTTAGGGGCTTACGGAGCCAGTCTGATTGTGCTTTTACCCGTTTTACCTGAAGATGCTCCGCAATGGCTGTTTATTATCGTCATGATTGCATCTGGGATGTTATTTGGGGCATTGTGGGGATTTATCCCTGGCTTCCTCAAGGCTCGCTATAACGTCAATGAGATCATCTCAACCCTGATGATGAACTATATTGCCATCCAATGGAATAATTACTTCATTTATGCGGTCTGGTCTGATCATGGCTTTCAGTTGACACGCATGTTTCAACGCAACGCCTGGCTGCCGCGCCTTTCCGATTTAGCCGAAACCATGCCTGCCTTTCGAGGATTGACAACTCACATGGGCTTAGTATTTGCGATTGTCGCAGCGGTCATATTGTGGTGGATTTTGGCCAAGAGCCAGTGGGGATATGAAATTCGATTGATTGGCGATAATCCTCGCGCGGCTGAGTATGCTGGCATATCGATCAAAAGAAATATTGTGTTGGTGATGATGCTCTCTGGAGCGTTGGCTGGATTAGCAGGCATGTCTGAAATTACTGGTGTTGTGCATCGTCTACAAGAATCCATTTCACCTGGGTATGGGTTTACCGGCATCATCATTGCCTGGTTGGCAAAACTCAACCCCATTGCAGTTATTCTGACCTCAATATTGTTCGGTGCTCTAATCTTGGCCGGACGAGAAGTTCAGCCTGCGGGTATCCCCACATTGATCCAGGGTGTGATCATGGTGGCGTTGATTGCCAGTGATTACTTCCTGCGAAATCGCGTTACCATTACACGCCGCGAGGAGGTATGAGATGGATTTAATAATTATCTTAGCATCGGGTGTTGCGACTGGCACAGTTTTATTATATGCAACAGTAGGAGAAATCTTTTCGGAGCGGTCTGGTATATTGAACCTTGGGGTAGAGGGTATGATGCTGGTTGGGGCAATGTTTGCCTATAAGGTTACAGCCGCCACACAAAATCCATTGTTAGGTCTATTAGTTGCTATGCTGGCTGCAGGGGCGATTAGTCAGGTTCACGCTTTTATCACCATTACACTACAGGCGGATCAGGTGATCAGCGGTTTGGCTTTGAACTTCCTGGCTACAGGGGTCAGTTTGGTTTTAGGTGAAGGCCTGACCAGTTTGCGCGATGTTGTCCCACAGTTGCCAAAGTTTACAATTCCGGTTTTATCTCAAATCCCTTGGCTGGGCGATATATTTTTTGATAATCAGAGCGTGATGGTTTATTTCGGGTATATCTTTATTCCATTGGCCTGGTACTACATCAATCGCACTCGCCCGGGAATGCATTTGCGTTCGGTGGGTGAATATCCAGCTGCAGCTGACACCTTGGGCATTGGGGTGTACGCCCTGCGTTATTTTTATGTCTTTGTAGGTGGCCTGTTTGCCGGATTGGCGGGCGCGACGATCAGCCTTTCCATCTCTCCTGGTTGGTTCGGTGCATTAACCACTTCCGGACAGGGTTGGATCGCTGTCGGGTTGGTGATCTTCGCTCAATGGAATCCGGTTCGGGCCGCGTTCGGTGCGTATACCTTCGGTGCCTTGCGACGATTGGTATTGGATATTCAAGGGCCTGCAACAGTATTGGGCTTGGCGAATCCATTTTTCTACAACTCTAACCTGGGATTTTTCCTCAAGATGCTACCCTTTGCCTTTACAGTCGTATTCCTGGTAATCGGCTCGCGGGAGGCCAATCGCAAGCGTGTCGGTTCCCCGGCTGCTTTGGGACTGCCTTATATCCGCGGACAACGCGGTTTGTAAACCGAGTAACTTGTAGTCTGTCACATACCGCAGAGTCGCCTGAGTAATCTCTGCGACCTCGGCGAACTCTGCGGTTTTCTTATCCATTGGTTAAAACCTATGTTGATCTTAAATTTAGACGAACGAAGAAAATTAATTCAAGCAGGATTAGGGGATATCGCGCTTGACCTGATGATCAAAAACGTTCAGGTGGTCAATGTTTATACCGGGCGAGTAGAACCCGGCGCCATCGGAATTATCGATGGGCGTATCGTTACACCCTATGCGTTTGATTACGAAGCTGAGAAAGTGGTCGATGGCGGTGGACGCTTTGCGATGCCTGGCTTTTTTGATACCCACGTCCATATCGACTCGACCCTGGTTGTCCCTGAAAACCTTTCGCATCTTATTGTTCCCCACGGAACGACTGTCATGCTGGCAGATCCGATGGAAATTGCCAACGTGGCCGGGCTGCAGGGTTTCAAAGCTCTATTGAATTCGATCCACGAACTTCCATATCACATTTTTCTGGAAGTCTCCTCGCGCGTCCCCACTGCACCCGGCTTGGAAACCACCGGTGGGGAATTGAATCTATTGGATGTGCGTGAAATTCTATGTTGGCCTGAATCTGTCAGTCTGGGCGAGTTGGATCCTTCGAAAGTGCTAGAACTTCGTGATGAATACCTTCTAAAGGTGGAGGCTGCCCAAACGATAGGGAAGATCTGTAATGGACATGCAGTGGGTCGTGTGGACAAAGAACTGGTTGCCTATGCCTGTGGTGGTTTGTCCGACGATCACGAATGTGTCGATTATGCCGAAGCGCTGACACGGCTTCAGCTTGGCATGGCGGTCTTGATCCGCGAAGGCAGCACCGAACGCAATCTCGACTTAATTCTTAAGGGGATGGTCGAAGATGGCTTCATCGGCTCGCCTCACTTGATGTTTTGTACCGACGATAAGCACCCTGATGAGATCCTCGAAGAGGGGCATATTGATTTCATGGTCAATCGTGCAATTGAGTTGGGCGTACCCCCAGTGACTGCAATTCAGATGGCAACCATAAACGCTGCCAAACATTTCCGCATCGAGCACATTGTCGGCAGCCTCACCCCGGCGCGCTGGGCGGATATCATCCTGGCCGAGGATTTGGAACATATAGTCCCGAGTGATGTCTACTTTAAAGGCCAACATGTGTCCAGTAATGGTAAATTGATTGTGGAGCCCCCGCCTTCGGAATATCCGGAGTGGATATACCAAACAGTAGAAGTCACTCATGGCAAGCAGGCTAAAGATTTCACTCTTCCCGCGGAGGGTGACAGCGCAAAGGTTTGGGTGATTGATCTTTATCCAGATCAAATAATCAATGAGCAGATTCAAGCTGAACTCCAAGTTGTGGATGGATCTGTAATGCCCGATCTTTCTCAAGATTTCCTAAAGCTTGCAGTGGTTGAACGTCACGGAAAGAATGGCAATATTGGTGTTACATTTGTACGTGGCTTTGGGATGAAGAATGGAGCTTTGGCCTCATCGGTGGCGCACGATCATCACAATATCATCGTTGCCGGAACCAATGACGTCGATATGGCTGCCTGTGTCCAGGCTATTGAAGAGATGCAAGGTGGTCTGGCCATTGCTGCGGATGGTAAGGTGCTGGGTAAACTTCCGCTGCCCATCGGTGGCTTACTGAGCGAAGATCCCGTGGATGACGTCATCGAAAATCTGGAAGAAATCAATGAAGTTTATCGGTCGCTGGGAGGTACGCTGCCAGCCCCCTTCATGACGATCTCGTTTATTGGGCTGCCCACGGTTCCTAAACTTGGCCTGACCGATATGGGTCTCGTGGATGTTTTAGAACACAAATTGATTAGTCCTTTTGTGAAGTAAAACTTTATGCAAGAATTCGAGTTTTTGCAACCCCAATCGATTGATGAATTGACGGCGATGCTGTCTGAATCGGGAGGGCGTCTTGTTGCTGGAGGGACGGACGTGATTCCCAAGATGCGTCATAATCTTTTTTCCGCATCGACACTGGTGGATTTGAGTCGCGTTGATGATTTGAAATTCATTCACCAAGAGGATGGGGTGATAATGATTGGCGCGTGTGTAACCCACCAAGAGATTGCCGAATCAGCATTGTTGGCATCCGTAAACCCGGCCTTGGTGACTGCTTCAGCAAGCGTGGGGTGCGTACAGACTCGCAACCGGGGTACCCTTGGCGGGAACATTGCCAATGCTTCTCCCGCAGCCGATGCGGTGCCTGCGCTGTTTGTCTACGATGCGCAAGTGCATGCGCACAGCAGTTCTGGTACGAGGGAAATACCCATTGTGGAATTTTCCGATGGACCTGGAAATACAGTCCTTGGAAACGATGAATTCATTCATCATATTTCTTTTTCCCGGTTGAGCGGCGCCTGGGGCAGCGCATTCCAAAAGATGGGTAAACGAAACGGTATGGCTATTGCCGTGGTCAGTGCCGCGACTGCAATTGTGTTAGATGAATCTGGCACTATATCGGATGCCAAGATAGCCTTGGGGTCAGTGGCTCCAACAGTTGTACGCAGCCCAAAGGCAGAGTCGATCTTGATTGGTCAGGAACCAACCCCCGAGCTCGTAAAGAAGGCAGCGGGTGCGTGCGCGGCTGATATTTCGCCTATCAGTGATGTGCGCTCAACGGCTGATTATCGTCGTCATGCCGCTGTCGTTTTGGCGGGTAGAGCGATCCAGCAGGCCGTTGATCAAGCACAAAGGAGGCTGGCATGAATTCGATCCAGGTCTCCTTCAATCTCAACGGCAAACATGTGACCGTGTCGTGCGCACCGAATCGCACATTGTTGGATGTGTTGCGGGATGAATTAGGTTTGCCAGGCACCAAAGACGCCTGCAGCGGGGAAGGGGAGTGCGGCGCCTGCACAGTGATCATGGATGGAGCTGCAGTAAACTCCTGTTTAACTTTCATCGGGCAAGTTGAGGGGCGGTCGGTAGAGACCATCGAAGGTCTGGCGAAAAGTGGGGATTTGCACCCTTTGCAGCGCGCCTTTGTGGAAGCTGGCGCGGTACAGTGTGGATACTGTACCCCCGGCATGATCATGGCCTCCAAAGCGTTGCTTGATGAAAATCCCACCCCCAGCGATGCTGAAATCCGCGAGGGTTTGTCTGGTAATTTGTGCCGCTGTACGGGATACGTCAAGATTGTCGACGCCGTGCGCCTGGCCGCCGAGGAGATGGCCCATGACTAAAGAAACCATCACACTCGGCAAAAGCGAACTACGCAAAGATGCCTGGGCCAAAGTGACGGGTGCTGCACAATATGTCGCCGATATCTCCCATGATGATGTACTCTACGGTACCATCGTGCGTTCGACGATCCATCATGGACGCTTGGCTTCCGTGGACGCATCGGCAGCCAACGAAATTCCTGGCGTGATCAAGGTCATTACCGCGGAAGATATCCCTGGAGATAAAGCCTTCGGTGCCCTGATTCATGATCAGCCGCCCTTGGTCGTGGACCTGGTGCGCCATCTTGGAGAGCCAGTCGCCCTGGTAATTGCTGAATCGCAAGCTGCAGCCCAGAAAGCAGCGAAATTGATTGATGTTGAATACGAACCTGTTGAGCCGCTCCATGATCCTGTCCACGCCATTGCTTCGGAAGCCTCGCGATTGTACGACGAGGGCAACCTGATCTCTCATTATGAAATCAAGGATGGCGATATCGAAAGTGGTTTTGACGAGGCCGATGTTGTTTTAGATGAATCCTTCTCTGTGCCTTTGGTATCCCCGGCTTATATGGAGACTGAGAATGCAGTAGCCCGCTGGAATGCTGATGACACACTGACCGTTTGGGTTAGCTCACAGCATCCTTTCATCGACCAGATGGAGATCGCAGCTGTATTGGGGGTTGAGCCTGAGAGAATCCAGGTCAAGAGCGCCATCGTCGGTGGTGCCTTTGGCGGTAAAGAAGATGCCAGCATTGCAATTCTTGCTTCCTTGGGTGCCTGGGCTGTAAAGGGGACAGTCAAGCTGGTCAATACCCGCCAGGAATCTTTCTGGGCGCACCCAAAGCGCCATCCGGCACAGTTTCAATATAAGCTGGGTGCCAAGAAAGATGGCAGAATCGTTGCTCTAAAAGTGAAGGCCAATGTCGATACCGGCGCTTTTGCATCTTATGGACCTGCTGTAGGCATCATTGTCACAGAAACTTTGGGTGGCTCATATCACATCCCTAATGTTGACCTGGAAACCATTGTAGCTTACACCAATGGGCCGTTAGCTGGAGCGGTGCGCGGCTTCGGCAGCCCTCAGTCGCATTTTGCCATAGAAAGCATGATCGACATGCTAGCTGCTGAATTGGATATGGACCCAGTTGAAGTGCGCCGCAAAAACATCATGCGTGTAGGCGACAAGATGTTTACTGGCGTAGTGGTCAATGAGACTGCCAACAGTTTGCCTGAGTCGCTCAAACGCGCCGAGGATGTACTACGAGAATTTGACGCCATTGATCCCGCACCCGGCAAAGTCGCTGGCAGCGGTATGGCGCTGGTGATGCAGTCCATGGGCTTGGGCGCCAAAGTGCCCGATGACTCCACTCAAGGTTTGGAGTGGCTGCCCGATGGCAGCGTGTGCGTGCATCTCGGCTCGCCAGATCTGGGTCAAGGCTTGACTATGACCGCTGAGCAAATCACAGCTGAGACGTTAGAACTGCCCTATGAGCAAATCAAGACCGTTGATATCGACACCTGGGTATCGCCTAATGGAAATGTGACCTGTGCATCACGTATGACGTACATGGTCGGGAACGCCCTGGTTGATGCCGCGGAGCAGCTCAAAACGCAAATGCTGATACAGGCTGCCCGGCTGTTAAATCAGCCTCAAGAAAACCTTTCGTACAAGAACGGAGAAGTGATCATCTCTGGCGGAGAGAGAATCGCCGTCAGGGAGATTGTGAGCCGTGCCGCTGATGATGGCATCGAACTCAAAACCGAGGCCACATTTAGCTTCCCATATCCCGAAGAGACAACGCCGCAGCATCTGCCCATCGGTATGCCGCATGTGCTTTTCTGCTTCGGTGCTCAGATTGCCCGTGTCGAGGTCGATCCCGATCTCGGTACCGTAGATGTCACGCATATGACTGCGGTTCATGATGTGGGACGGGTAATAAGCAGGCAGGGCGTTGAAGGCCAAATTGAGGGGGGAGCTTCCATGGGGTTGGGTTACGCTCTTTTCGAGAATATGACCTTGAAAGATGATGGTCAATGGGTGGATAGCTTTACTGAATACTTACTACCGACTACCAAGGATATGCCGCCCAACTTCGAGAACATCATCCTGGAAATTCCCGAGGAGAGTGGCCCCTTTGGCGCCAAAGGCATTGGTGAAGTTACGGTTCCGCCCACAGCACCGGCCATTGCCAACGCAATATTTAATGCCACGGGCGTGCGAGTTAGATCGCTGCCTGTTACACCAGAAAAATTAAAAAAAACGTAGGAGTACAAGATTCATGAGTAAATTTACCGGTTATCGATGTTCCGTATGTGACAAATTCTACGGTCCCGATGATGTGACTTATACCTGTCCCGATGACGGCGGCAATCTAGATGTTTTGTTGGATTACGCTGCGATCAAAAAACTTTCTGTGGATGATCTGATCCTCAAAGATGATCAATCTCTGTGGCGATACTTGCCATTATTGCCCGTCTCTGATCCCTTCGACGTTGCTCAGGACAAGCCCTGGGGACGCGCGACCCCCCTTCGGGCTGCTGGCTGGACCCCGGTGTTTTCGCCTGCTCCCTTAACAAAAATGCTTGGCCTGAAAAACTTGTGGATCAAAGACGAAAGCAGCAATCCGACAGCGTCCTTCAAAGACCGCGCCAGCGCCGTGCTGATGGCCCGCGCCCGTGAGATTGACGCGGAGATTGTTGTCACCGCTTCTACCGGCAATGCTGGTGCTGCTCTGGCCGGCATGGCCGCCGCGGTTGGGCACAAATCCGTTATCTTTGCCCCCAAAACAGCACCTTCTGCCAAGATCGCTCAATTGCAGATTTTTGGCGCCAAAGTCCTTCTTGTGGATGGCAACTACGATGCTGCCTTCGATCTTTCTGTGCAAGCCTCGGAAGAGTTCGGCTGGTACTGTCGCAACACTGGCTACAATCCCTTCACCGTAGAAGGCAAGAAGACTGCCGCCTTCGAGATTTGGGAACAGTTGCCTGAGGTAGATGAAAAACTGTCAGTATTTGTCTCCGTGGGCGACGGCAACATCATTTCGGGCATTCACAAAGGCTTCAAGGATTTGCTCGAACTTGGTCTCATCGAAAGCATGCCGCGCATCTTTGGGGTTCAGTCAGATGAGTCTGCCGCGATTGCCAATGCCTTCAACGCAGGCACAGAAGAGATCAAACCCGTCAGCGCTACTACTCGTGCCGATAGCATCTCTGTAGATTTGCCCCGTGATGGGTTGCGTGCGCTGCGGGCTGCCACTCAAACCAATGGTGCATACATCCTCGTCCCTGACACCGAAATCATCGCCGCCATTGCTGAATTGGGCAAAGTGGGTATCTTCGCTGAACCGGCTGGTTCGACCTCCTACGCAGGCTTGGTCAAAGCGGTGAGCGATGGGCTTATTGGCACCGAAGATCCCGTGGTGGTAATCAACACCGGCAGTGGACTAAAAGACGTCAAGGCAGCTACGCAGGCTGCTGGAGAAGCACCCGTCATCGAACCAACATTGGATGCCGTAAGGAAGATGTTATAGAAAAAAATCCACGAAGAGCACAAAGGAACACCAAAAATCTTAGCGTACCTTGGTGTCCTTCGTGGAATGAAATTTGAATGATGAACCAAAAAAAAGTTTGGAGTAAAGAAGCGCGTTATTTGGCGTTTGGGGGCTTGATCGTTATTCTTGTCGGTCTGGCCTGGTATTTTAGAGCCGTGATCAACTCAGTGGCGATAGCTGCTCTGTTGGCATATGTCCTTCATCCGGTGGTGCGATTTTTAGGCTCGCGCACGCGCCTCTCGCATCGTGCAGCAGTTGTGATTGTCTATGTTGTCGCTTTGATTCTCCTGGCTTCAACCCCAGCGATCATCGTGCCTACGGCTGTCAACCAGATCAGGTTGCTGTCAGAGAATATTGAGTCGCTTACAACGCATTACGGCGAGTTGCTAGAAACGACTGTTCAATTCATGAATTGGAGTTTTACCTGGGGAGAATTCCTTCCAGAGATACCCGGCATTTCAACCGAAACATTCGCCCCGCTGGCTGAGAGCGCATTTGCCATCGTTGGATTTTTGACCAAAAACTTCATGTGGGTTTTGGTCATACTGGTGAGTTTTTACTACTTCTTGCTCGATGGGCATCGTTTAGGAGAAATTGTCGTTCGCATCGCACCAGAATCCCATCGCGATGATGTAAGGCAAATACTCAAGCGTTTGCGGTATATCTGGTCTGACTATATGCGCAGCCAATTGGCCTTTATGTTGGCTGTCGGCGTGATGGATTCGGTTGCCTGGCTGGCGATTGGGCTTCCCGGCGCGGTCTTTTTGGGGATGTTTACCGGCTTAACGAGTTTTGTGCATGAAATCGGTGCCATTGTGTCGGGGGTGCTATCTGTTTTGGTTGCTTTGCTTGAAGGTTCATATTTTCTGAACTTGTCTAACTTCTGGTTTGCGGTTGTTGTATTCATTCTGTACATGATCCTTACTGGCATAAAAAATATCTGGCTGCGCCCAATTATCGTTGGGCGCACAGTCCACGTTCACCCAGGCATAGTGTTCGTTGTTGTTATTGGGGCTTTGGTCATTCACGGCGCACTAGCGGCATTTTTGGCCGTGCCCGTATTGCTATCCCTGTGGGAGATTGGAAAATACCTACGCTTTAGGGCGCTGGGATTACCCCCTTTTCCAGATGAAATTGAAGAAAGTGCCTAATTATGAAACCAATATTTTCGATCATCGCTCCGATTTATAACGAGTTTGAGAACATCCCTGAATTAGTGAAACGTATCCATGAGGTGATGGATAGCACCAATCAGCCGTGGGAATTGGTCATGGTCGATGACGGTTCATCCGATGGTTCTACTGATTTGATTCGTGAACTGGTAGCCAAAGATGATGCTATTCGTCAAGTAATCTTCGCCCGCAACTTTGGGCATCAGATTGCTGTTACTGCCGGGCTCGATTACAGTCGAGGGGATGCTGTAGTGATCATTGATGCCGATTTACAGGACCCCCCAGAGGTAATCCTAGAATTAATCACTAATTGGCGTGAGGGATATGAAGTTGTCTACGCTGTACGTTCTGAGCGAGAAGGGGAGACCTGGTTCAAAGAATTTACGGCATCCCTGTTCTACCGTATGATTTACCGCATTACCGATGTCGATATTCCTCTAGATACGGGAGATTTCCGCCTGTTGGATCGCAAAGTGGTCGATGTGATGGGACAAATGCGCGAACGCCATCGCTTCTTGCGGGGTATGTCTTCGTGGGTAGGGTACAAGCAAACCGGTGTTGAATATAAACGAGCTACTCGATTTGCCGGTGAAACCAAATATCCCTTCCGGAAGATGCTCAAATTTGCCACCGATGCCATCACTAGCTTTTCTTATTTCCCGCTGCAAGTGGCGATGTATTTGGGTTTTATATCGGCTGGGTTTAGTATTCTGGCGATCCCTGTGGTGATCATCTTGCGTTTGGCAGGCTCTCAGGCTTTCTTTGGGCAGGCTTCAACATTGATCGCGGTACTCTTCCTGGGGGGAGTCCAGTTAATTTCTCTGGGTATCTTGGGAGAGTATGTTGGCCGTCTGTACGATGAAGCTAAGGGGCGTCCACTCTACATTGTCAGTGAAGCACCTGAAGACGAATAGGGCCTTATGCTAGTAGTTTAGCAAACATGAATTGACGGGTAAAGCTTGTGCAATTTGATGCGA
>CAZLNX010000201.1:0-11142 GCA_964560795.1 uncultured Anaerolineales bacterium
GCAGGAAACTCATGGATCTTCTACCCTTTCAACTCAAGGTAGCAACTTGGGTTATTTAGGAGATAATCTATGGAAAAATATTTCTTTGTCTTTGGTGCTTTTTTGGCAGGATTAGCTGTCGCTGCGGGCGCCTTCGGTGCGCATGGGCTGGAGGATATGGTTACCCCTGATCGGATTGCCATTTGGGAAAAAGCCGTTCGCTACCAGATGTACCATGCCCTGACTCTGATTATGATCTCATGGGCAACCACTCATTGGTGGAGTCGGAGCAACACTCTCCGAGCGGCGAGTTGGTTCTTCGTTTTGGGTATTATCCTGTTCTCGGGCAGTTTGTATTATTTGGTCGCCAACGGAGAACTGGCTTATAACGGAGTCAGTTTGGGAATTTTGACTCCTCTTGGTGGCGTCTTTTTCATCTTTGGCTGGTTCGCCTTGATGATCGCCGCATGGCGGGCATGAAGAGATTGAATCAAGAAAATATTACTGGTATCCAAAAAGGAGATAATACAGTGGAAATCACCAAAGACACCAAAGTGTCTGAGATTCTACAAGAATATGGTGATATTGCTGATGTCATGGAAGTGTTTGGAATCAAACGAGTCGCCCGTTATTCATTTCGCAGACTACTGACAAAAGCCATCAGTGTAGAACGAGCTGCACAAATTCATAAAGTTCCACTCGACGATTTTTTGTATAAGCTCAATAAAGCCATAGATCTTCAACAGCAGAAAACCTGATTGAATCAAAAAGAGCCGGTCCTTGTGATGAGACTGGCTCTTTTTCTTTTGTTAAAAGCCCTGATTACTCAATCGCATCGAAACGCGCCTGGAAGAAGCGCAGGTATTCGGGTTCGTAAACCATCTTCAAGCCTTTGGTCTGTTTGCGGTTGTCATAGACTGCCTTGAGGCTTTCAGCGACTACGTCCATATGTGCCTGGGTGTAGACACGCCTCGGGATTGTCAGGCGAGTCAACTCCAGGGCTGGGTAGCGATGGTCCCCTGTTTCGGGGTCGCGACCCGCGCTGACGACGCCGCGTTCCATCGAGCGCACGCCGGAGTCTAAATAGAGTTGCGCAGCCAGCGTTTGGGCAGGGAATTGATCCTGGGGGATATGATCGTAAAATCGCTTGGCATCCACGAATATCGCATGTCCACCGATGGGCTCCATGATGGGAATGGCCCAATCCAAGAGCAATTTACCCAGATAGCGCACCTGTCGGACGCGCGAGGCGACATGATCATCATCTACACCCTCCTTGATACCGATGGCCAGAGCTTCCATATCGCGCCCGGCCATACCGCCGTACGTGTGGAGACCTTCGTACACCACCACCATATTGCGAGCTTTCTCAGCCACCTCTGCCTGATTGACTGCCAGCCAACCACCAATATTGACCAGGTTGTCTTTCTTGGCGCTCATCCAGGCCGCGTCGGTGTAGCTGCAGAACTCTAACAAGATTTCGGCAATGGATTTATCGGCGTAGCCCTCTTCGCGTTCCTGAATGAAGAAGGCATTCTCGTACATGCGTGTGGCATCCAAGTAGACGCGGATACCGTGTTTGTCACAGAATTCTTTCAAAGCCTTGACATTAGCCATGCTGACCGGCTGTCCACCGGCCATATTGACCGTTCCTGCCAGGCTGACATAGGGGATCTTGTCTGCGCCGACTTTGTCTACCAGGGCTTGCATTTTGTCGAGATTCACGTTGCCCTTGAAGGGATGTTGGTCGGCGGGGTCATGTGCTTCGTCGATGATCACGTCCACAAAGGTGCCTCCAGCCAACTCCTGGTGCAGGCGGGTGGTAGTGAAATACATATTTCCGGGAATATAATCGCCTTCTTTGATCGTCGCCTGGCTTATCAGATGTTCCGCGCCGCGACCCTGGTGTGTGGGCACCACATATTTGTAGCCGTAGTATTTTTGAATAGCTGATTCCAGATTATAGAAGTTGCGGCTGCCCGCATAGGCCTCGTCGCCCATCATAATGCCTGACCATTGCCGGTCACTCATGGCGCTGGTTCCGCTGTCGGTCAGAAGATCGATATACACATCTTCAGAACGCATCAGGAAGGTGTTATAACCGGCTTCTTTGCAGGCCTTCAGGCGTTCTTCGGCGGTGATCATGCGGATAGGCTCTACCATTTTGATCTTCCACGGTTCGGCCCAAGAACGGCGGCCAAACTGCTGACCCATTGTTTGAAATTTTGAATTGGACATGCTGCCTCCTGTAAGGTGAGTTGATTCTGTTAAATCAAAGGGATATTTGTCGAATTTTTTACTTCTCTTAAAACAAGGCTGGTATGAATTTGAGCGACTCCTGGAATTGGGGTTAGGCGATTGACCAGGAAATCTTCTAAATCTTCTGAATTTCGTGCAAGCACTTTGAGAAGATAATCATGATCTCCGGTGACAAAATGACATTCAAGAACTTCGGGCATTTCGTGAACAGCTTTGTGAAAGCCTTCCACCTGTTCAGTGTCATGCAGTTGCAGCCGAACGCGCACGATACAAAGCATATCGTATCCGACCTGTTTTCTGTCGACCAATGTCACGTAGCGGTCAACAAGCCCGTTTTCTTCGAGCCGACGAACGCGCGCATGTGTGGCAGGTGGGGATAAGTTTACACGGCGCGCCAGTTCGGTGTTGCTGATACGACCATCTACTTGCAGTTCGGCCAATATTTGTTTGTCGAGATCATCAAGAAGGTTGATTGTCATAGTATTCCTTCTTAAAATATCTCAAATATGCGAAATAGTCAATGATTATTAAGTGAAATGTAAAAATTACCAAATAAACATATAAATAAATCATGATTAACTTTATAAAATTCTGTAAGAAATGCTCGGGGAGATCATTCGACGAATAAGTGAAACCGCGAATATGCTAGATATTCTTGTGCAGGGATGATGTCAGGTATGATGTATACTAAAATGAGTTTTATGGAGCGGGACACGAGAGTGTCCTTTCGAACAAGGAACCGACGAACTATCTTTCACCTCAACACACTTGTGAAAAAATGGAGAAGATATGAATGCAACGCAATCCCATGAAATGAGTGCCCATTTTGCAGAATCTCTGAACCAAAGTGACCCATACCTCGCGGATATTTTGGATCGTGAAGGAAAACGCCAGGCGGATCAAATTGAGTTGATCGCCTCTGAGAATATTGTCAGTCGGGCAGTATTAGAAGCCTTGGGGGACACGATTACCAATAAGACCGTTGAAGGCTATCCCGGGGCGCGCTATCATGGCGGGGCGAAGATCCTTGACGAAGCCGAAGGCGCCGCCATCGAGCGCGCGACCGCTTTGTTCGGTTGCCAATTTGCTAATGTTCAACCCCATTCGGGATCTCAGGCAAACCAGGCTGTTTTTGTGGCCTTACTTCAACCAGGAGATACTGTCATGAGCATGGCGCTCACAGCGGGTGGACATTTGAGTCATGGTGCGCCGCCAAATATGTCAGGTAAATGGTTCAATGCTGTACAGTATGGGGTTGATCCACAAACGGGATTACTGGATTATGAAGAACTTGAGCGCCTGGCATTAGAACATAAACCCAAGTTGATCATCGCAGGTGGTTCGGCGTATCCACGTGTGATCGATTTCCCGTTCATCCGTTCTGTTGCGGAGCGGGTTGGCGCCATCTTTCTGGTGGACATGGCGCATTTTGCCGGATTGGTCGCTGGCGATGTGCATCCTAGCCCCTTGTCCCACGCACATATTGTCAGTTGCACAACGACCAAGACGTTGCGCGGTCCGCGTGGGGGATTATTGCTCACTGATGACGTTTCACTGGCAAAGAAAATCGATTCAGCCATATTTCCCGGCATGCAGGGAAGTCTGCACCCCAACACCATTGCTGCAAAAGCCGTTTGCTTGGGTGAAGCCTTACAGCCTTCATTCACGGTTTACGCGAGCGAAGTTGTGGCGAATGCCAGGGCGCTGGCAGAAACTTTGGAGAGACGTGGTTTGGGCATATGCACCGGTGGCACAGACACGCATATTGTCCTGGTCGATCTGAAGCCCAAAGGCTTATTGGGGACCCAATCAGAGCAGGTTTTGGAGGATGCCAATATCACCTGTAACAAGAATCCCATTCCCTTCGATCCCCCAAACCCCAAGAAGTGGACGGGACTGCGCCTGGGAACGGCCGCTGGCACAACCCGCGGGATGAATACAGAGACATTTACATTGATTGGAAATTTGATTGCAGACGTATTGGATGCCTTATCTGGAAGCGATGAACCGGATATGAAGGTGATTGAGCGTGTCAAAGCCCAGGTAGCTGAAATTTACCAAAACCATCCAACGTATCCGTTTGTAACTCATAAATAACCGCAGATGAACGCTGATAAACGCAAATAAATGGATAAAATCTGTGTTCATCAAATTCATCTTTGGTTATTTTGAAAATACATCTGTAGAGAGATAGCCCTGCCACACTTTGGCTACTGGACCGGTCATTGTGATTTCGTAATCTTCAGTGATAGAAATTTCCAATTTCCCTCCAGGCATATGAACAGTGATCTGGCCCTCGCACAACCCAAGCCGGTAAGCGACCGCTGCGGCCGCGCAACTGCTGCTTCCTGAAGCCAGGGTGTACCCCGCACCACGTTCCCAAATCTCGATTTGAATATTGGCTCGATCCAACACCTTCATAAACTGTACGTTAGTGCGATTGGGGAAACAGGGTTCATTTTCAATCAGTGCTCCCCACTTTTTAGCTTCTTCTGCAGAAATCTCATCCTGTACAACAATGCAATGGGGGTTTCCCAGGGTTACAGCGCAATAGGTCAATTCATTGCCGTCAATCTTGATCGCTTCGTTGATGACATCTCGATGCGGACCATCAACTGGGATTGCCTGGCTGTCGAAGTTGGCATTTCCCATATTCACGGTAACGCGCTTGCCGCTCGTGTCAATCTGGGCTTCAACTTCGCCGCCTGGGGTCGAAATAGTGAATGGTTCTGAATGAACCCGCCCCATATCCCACAGATAGCGGGAAAAGATACGCAGACCATTGCCACTTTTTTCGGCTTCACCTCCATCGGGGTTGTAAAAGCGGACGGCAAAACTATTCTCATCTGAACAGTCCAGGGCGATACCATCGGCGCCGATACCGAAATTGCGGTCACATATTCGTTGGATTTGCGCTGGAGTGAGGGGTTTACGCAAATCGGCCTCGCTGACTACGATATAGTCATTCCCCAGCCCGTGGTATTTGCGAAATTCGACGGAGGGAAAGACAACCCCGGTTAGGGATTTGTCCCGGCGGATCAGGTCGTCAGGGGTTTCGCGCGCTTGTATCAGGCTGGCTTGCCCACCTTCTAGCCATAGAACTGCGGGACGCGTAGCGCCATTATAGTTGCTGGCCATACTGAGTTGGTAGGCCCCACTTACGGGGATGGCGATGAGATCCTCAGACTGTACTTCTGGGAAGGGTAAGGCCTCGATAAGCATGTCCCCGCTCTCACAGTAGGGACCTGCCAACCAGGCCGGGCTACTATTCTGGCGAAGAGGATTGATAATAGGCAAGGCGGTATAACGCGCTTGATAGAGTGCAAAACGAGGGTTATCAGCCAATCCGCCGTCCAACAGAATCCATCGTCGCTGAGGGGTGCGTTTGATCGTTCCCACTCGATAAATGGCAACACCTGCCTGGGCGACCAGGCTGCGTCCGGGTTCGAGCTGCAGGTGCGGGAGCGGGATTCCCCTTCGGGTACAGCCATCCACTACGGTTTCAGCCGCGAAGCGGACGAAGTCTTCAATGGAAGGGTGTGGGAGGTCATCTTCATGGTACGGAACGCCCCATCCACCCCCCAGACACAATGTCCATTCAGAACCCATCTGCAACTCCTCAGCTAAATCCAGCGTACGTTCAAGAGCGTATTCGATTGGGTCCGGGATGTGGAATTGGGAGCCCAAGTGGAAATGCAGTCCGTTGAAGGGCAATTGGTTTGTGCGGCAGATGTGAGCGGCTTCTATGATTTCCTCTCCACTCATGCCAAATTTGCTATCGTGCTGCCCGGTTTGGATATGGGCATGCGTTTCCACGGCCTCGCCTGGGCGGAAGCGCAACCACAAGTTTGGGAGGGGAGAGTTGGCCGATTTTGTACGTGATTTTATGCGCCCCAGTTCAGTTAGATTATCTACTACGATGGTTCCGGCTTGGACAAGACCAGTTAGGAGTACTTGCTGAGATTTGTTGACCCCATGGAGGAGCGTGTGATCTCTTGGTACCCCAGCAGCTGAGGCAATGCGCAGTTCGCCAAGCCCAGTACAGTCAACCCACAGGTTGTGACGTTGAGTCCACTGTGCCAGCGCCAGGCTGAGGAATGCTTTGCCCGCGTAGGTGATGCCTGCTTTGCCCGGGTAGTAATCTGCCAGGGATTGTTGATAAGCCTGGGCTGCTGCATCCAACGTGGCCGCATCGTAGATGTAAAGCGGGGTGCCGAAGCGGTTTGCTAATTCCGTTAGATCGCATCCAGCAACAGTGATGTGTTCCCCTGATGGGGTTAGCTCGATCTGCGTTGTGAGGGGAAAAAGTTGTGTTCTTGGTGATGGTTTCATTTTACGCGCCTGTATTTTCCGTCAAGAATTCGAGATCGATTCTAGCATAGTGGTTTAACGAAAACTGGGGAGCAGGCGCACTGCTCCCCAGTCGGTTTAGATTTTTAATGAGATTGTCTAGTGATGCAAAATCTGACTCAGGAATAGCTTGGTGCGCTCTTCCTTTGGGTTATTATAGAAATCTTCAGGATTATTCTCTTCAACGATTTTGCCATAATCCATAAAGATAATGCGATTGGCCACCTCACGAGCGAAGCCCATTTCGTGCGTTACCGCTAAAATGGTGTATCCACTGCGAGCCAGGTCGCGCATTACATCCAACACTTCACTGATCATTTCTGGGTCCAGGGCGGATGTAGGCTCGTCAAACAGCAGGATCTTGGGCTGCATCGACAGCGTGCGGGCAATTGCCACACGCTGCTGCTGACCACCGGAAAGCTGACCGGGGAATTTCTCGGCTTGTTCGGGGATTCCCACCCGTGTGAGCCATTTTGTGGCGATTTCTTCGGCGCGATCACGAGACCACTTGCGCACGTTGATCGGTGCCAGAGTGATGTTGTCCAGGACGGTCAGGTGCGGGAAGAGGTTGAACTGCTGGAACACCATCCCCACCTCACGTCGGACTTCCTGGATATTGCGGATGTCGTGGGACAGTTCAGTCCCATCAATGATGATTCGGCCTTCCTGGTGTTCTTCAAGGCGGTTGAGACAACGGATAAAGGTGGACTTACCCGATCCCGAGGGGCCGATGATCACGATCACCTCGCCCGGCTTAACTCTAAGGTCTACACCGCGCAGCGCCTCAAATTCACCAAACCATTTATGGACATTTTCAACAATGATAATCTCATCTACAAAGCTTTGTGCTGGGCCTTCGAATTCCATGATTACTTTTCTCCTTTATCTTCAGATGCCAGTGAAAATCGTTCACTGATATTATTTCGTTATCGTTCACCGACTCCCAATTGAGCTTCGAGTCTTCGACTATACGATGACATCAAGAAGCTGCCCAGGAAGTAAACCAATCCCATGAACACGTACAATTCGAGGCGCAATCCCAGGAATTGGGGGTTGGAGCTGATCAACCGGTTGACACCCAGGAAGTCGAACAAACCAACGATAGATACGAGTGAAGATGATTTGAATGCGCCGATGAACTGACCTACGATGGCCGGAATGACGATGCGCAGCGCCTGTGGCAAAATGATAAAGCGCATCTTCTGAAGCGTATTGAAGCCCAAGGCATCGGATGCCTCGTACTGTCCATTAGGGATAGCTTGCAAACCACCTCGGATGGTTTCTGCCATGTAGGCGGAAGAGAAGAGGGTGTAACCTACGATAACCGGCCAGGGTTTGGCGATGCTGGTGCCAGCCGAGAAGAAGAATGGCGCCATGTTGATGCCCATGAAGAGCAGGGTGATCAGTGGAACGCTTCGGATGAGTTCGATAAAGATCGTACTGGCGCCAGATACCATATTTCCTTTGAACATTCGATGGATCAAATAGGCAATTCCCAGGATCGCTATCGGCCAGAAAGAGAGCAGCTGCTCGACAAAGTTACGAGAAGTTGCCAGCAGTTCTGGGGTAGTTGTGAAACCCCAAATGGTTGCACCGACGCCTGCTGGCCAGACGATCCAGGCGGGAATGCCGAAAACATCGCTTTGGCGGGCCAATGCCAGTACCATCCCCAAAGGTAGGGATAGCACAATCACCGAACTGGCAATGATCATAGTGAGGAGAAAGCCACCCCACTCATCGACATTGATGGGTGGAAAAAATTCACTGTTTCCAATTGCCCACCAAATTGAATAGAGAATTGGCCAGATCAAAGCCGTACTGATCAAACCTGTCCAACTGAATGGTATTACTTTCTGCCACCAAAGCAGCGCATATATGGCCAATAACACTGCCACTCCGGTAAGCATCCCAGTAACATTGTAGGGATTGTTAGCCACACCTGCTAAGAAGATATACAGGATGACAGGCGAGAGCAACCAAAATCCATTGATGATGTTGCGAACAACGCGTAATTTAGCTTTTAGCATGGGGCGCCCAACAATATAAGTAAGGGCCCACATTCCCAGGATGAAGAAAAGCGCTGTCCATACACGCCATGAGTATTCTGGTCCTAGCACTCCTGTCGCGAGAAGTTTGCGTGCACCCACAATGACGCCCCACGTAGCCCCATCCTCAGGTTGCAGTTCCGGTGCGGTTAGGGCTGGGTCGAAGGTCGCATTGATGATACCCCATTGCACAGCACCAATAATCGCGTTGACTAGGATCAAGGCTATCAAGAGGGTAAGAATGGTGTTGGATATGGAGCTAAGAAGATTGCCTTTCAACCAACGGCTAAAGTTAGTATGGCGGTGACGGAATTCCCCGAAGATAACCATGGCAATACCAATCAACCAGGCCACAAACACAATGATAGTTGATGTGCGAGATTCCTGATATTGACCGTTGGTATAAACACCGGTTATTACAGCTAACGCTAGAACGATTAGAGTCTGATACCAGGAGCCGGTCAGATTGTCTTGCAGGAAAAATTGCCAGTTAAAGCCTCTGCCAGTGGAGGT
Organism: uncultured Anaerolineales bacterium; assembly: GCA_964560795.1. Classification (GTDB taxonomy): domain Bacteria; phylum Chloroflexota; class Anaerolineae; order Anaerolineales; family UBA11858; genus NIOZ-UU35. The sequence goes on from CAZLNX010000201.1 coordinate 9,147, forward strand.
TTCATTTTGAGTGGTGGTTTCAGTATGTGTTGTCATTTTTATCTCTCCACCAGTTTAATCTTCTCGTTATACCAGTTCAACAAGACCGAGAAGCCCAAGCTGATTAGCATATACACCAGCATGATCATGACGAACATTTGTAATACACGTCCAGACTGGTTCATGATTGTATATGAAGCTGCATACATATCTGGGAAGCCGATGGCGATGCCCAGGCTGGTATCCTTCGCCAGACTGAGCGCTACACCGATGCCCGGTGGAATGATGACACGCAACGCTTGTGGCAAGACGATCAATTGCAACCTTTGTCCTTCATTCAATCCCAATGCTCTTGCTGCTTCCGATTGTCCTTTCGAGACGGAAAGAATACCAGCACGCACAATTTCAGCCAATGTGCCACCGTAGAAAAGTACCAGGGCCATCAACAAGGCGGTAAATTCCGGCTTCATCCTGGAACCGCCCACCATATTGAACCCTTCACGAGTTGGAAGGCTCCAAACGATGGGGCTTTCTTTGATGGGTAGTATTAAATGGCTGCTTGGGGTTTCCAGGGATGCTCGTTCGGCTGCTAGGATTGATTTAGTTGCGGCAAAGGCTTCACATTTTCCATCAATATATCTATCCGTTGCTTTATCTGCGCGTTCGGAGCGGCGGATTCTGTATGGAATCCCTAATTGGCGAAGCTGTTTTGTGAAGTTATTTTCCGAAGGCGAATCTTCAAGAACGCAAACCTGAAAAGCAACGTCTTTGATTTCATCTTCAGTCAGGTTTTTAAACTCATCTACATGGTTCAGCCCTGATCGTTGAAGCATCATTTTTTCTATATCATTGAGTTCACGGATGCGGCTGGCTTTGGTCACCATCAAACCTTGGGTTTCAGATACTGCACCGGATACAAACCAACCCAGGGCAGCGATGATAATAAATGCGATGATACCCGTAGAAAAGCGGTTGCTTGGCTGCCCCGTGCGTTCTTCTCGCCGTCCAAGAATGACCCAAAGGACCTGGAATTGGATGATAGCTAATACGAGAAACGCCACCCATATGGCAGCCGATGATGTAAACTGAATGGAGGGGATATTCAAACCACGCTGAGAAAGATAGATAGGCAAGCCTAAGGGCTGTAGTGCCTCGTCGAGCACAGGTGCAGTCAAAATTACGCCGAAATAAATGAAGAATATCTGGATCAGCAACGGGGTATTGCGCATCAATTCCACATACCAAAGTGCCAGCTTGCTGATAAGCCAGTTTTCTGATAAGCGGGCAATGCCAGCGAATGTACCTACAAGAGTAGTGAGGATCACGCCAAAAATGCCAACTTTTAGGGTGTTGAGAACGCCGACGGTAAAGGCACGCCAGTAGGGATCGGTGTTGGTGTACTCAATCATTACATCTGATATATCAAAACCAGACTCACTATCCATGAAGTCATAAGCGCAACGATAGCTGAATGTTCCATCACGACATATAAACTGCGATTCCCCTAGCTTTTGCGCATTTTCTGCAAAGTTGACTCCGATGGCTTTGACACCAAAAACGACCACGATAATGAAACCTATCTGCCCCAATACGCCTAAGACGCGGACATCGAACAGGTATCCCAAAACCGTTCGCCATAAGGGGGCGGTCTGAGATTCTGTCGGCGGTGAGGCGGATGATTGCGTCATGCGATTTCTCCTTTCATTAATGGGACAGGGAACAAAATGACATTAAAAGAGTGCCTGCCACTATCAAGTGGCAGGCACAAGGGTAGTTATGGTTTAGCGGAAAGGCGGGGCGTAGAGAATGCCGCCATTTGTCCAGAGATTGTTCAAACCACGCGGCACTTTGTAGACACTGTCTTCGCCCAAGTGACGCTTGTAGATCTCTCCATAGTTACCAACTTGGGTGATAACCTGGTAGCAGAAATCATTGTTCAGACCCATGGCCTGACCCAGGTCGCCTTCGACACCGAGCAAGTTGAGGATCTTGGGGTTGTCGCTGCCCAGCATGTCAT
>CAZLNX010000202.1:0-11118 GCA_964560795.1 uncultured Anaerolineales bacterium
TTACGAAAACCCTTGTCAACCTTTTCTCCCCCTAACTTCCGGGAATTGCTGTGATGAAGCCCTTATGCACCAACATATACTCGATTATGGTTCGGATTGTCTGGAATGCCATGATGGATTCGATAGCATGGTTCGCTTCAACCATCGCGAGACTGAGTTTCCTCTGGACGGGCAGCATATTCAGGAGGCATGTGCTGATTGTCATCTCAAAGGTAATTTCAAGGAGCTTGCCTCAGATTGTGTTTCTTGCCACCAGGAACCGGAATTGCACCGCGGGCTCTTCGATCCACAATGTTCAATCTGCCATACCACTATGGCCTGGTCGCCGGCGATTATCGAAGGCATAACATTCGATCATAAAAAAGATACACGCTTCAGTTTGGTACGTCATGAGCAGGATTTTCAAGAAGCGGCGATTACCTGTTTGGCTTGTCACCCCCCAGAAACTCAGGATATCACACTAAATCCATGTATGCAGTGTCATGAGAATAATGATGCTATCTTCATGGATGAGCATCATTCCTTGTTTGGTTCCGCTTGTATCGATTGTCATGACGGGGTCGACCGTTTGAGCAACTTCGATCATGCACTAGTCTTCCCTTTAGATGGTCGCCACGCTGAAGCCACCTGCGATAGCTGTCATGGAGACCGAATTTTCCAGGGAACACCGACGGAATGTGCTCAGTGCCACGAAGAGCCACAAATCCATATCGGGGCTTTTGGGACACAATGTCAGAGTTGTCATTCAACTTCTGCTTGGGCACCCGCCCGTTTGACCGAGCACACATTCCCGCTGGATCATGGTGAATCTGGTTTACTCTCCTGCGATACCTGTCATGTGAGTACGTATATTGAATATAGCTGCTATGAATGTCATGAACATCAACCTACCACGATAGAGTCAGAGCACAGGGAAGAAGGCATCTCTTTGGCCGAACTGGTGGATTGTGCTGGCTGCCACCCAACGGGTAGGGAAGAGGAGGGTGAACATGATGATTAATTCACGAATTCAACGTAGGCCGTATCTAGAAATCTTTTTCTTCGTTAGTCAGAATAGGAAAGTGCATAATGGCTGCCAACCAAAATGAGATGCACCTCATCCAGCGCGCTCAAAATGGAGATCGTCGTGCTTTTGGTATTCTTCATGACCGTCACTGGGAGGCGATTTTCAATTACATCTATTATCGAGTAAGCGATCAAAGTGAGGCGGAAGACCTGACAGCAGATGTCTTCGTCCGAATGGTAGAAAAAATTGATCGTTATACAGATCGCGGCAAACCATTTTTGGCGTGGCTATATACCATTGCTCGCAATATTGTCATTGATCATTATCGGCACAATGGGAAAGCGCCAAAACAAATCCCATTGGATGAGCAAATGATGACAGAATTTGGAAATCCGCTTCAAGCCGTTGATCGTCAATTGACATCAGATTGTTTGCGACAAGCACTTCGATATCTGACAGAGTTGCAACGGCAAGTTGTTATTGGTAAATTCATCGAAGGGCGCACAAATAGCGAGTTGGCTGTGCTCCTGGATAATAGTGTTGGCGCCATTAAATCCGTACAGCATCGCGCCCTGGCATCTTTGCGCCGGGCTATCGAGGAAGAAGGTTGTTATGAACCACAATTTTAGAACTATTCTAGATGAATGTCTTGAAAAGATGAAAGATGGAGCCAGCATTGCCGAATGCCTGGAACAATACCCGCAATATGCCAATGAGCTTGAAGAGCTGCTATCTATAGCGGTAATTGTAATGGACTCGCCAGTCCCTAGCCCCAATAAAGAGATGGTTCTCCACAGTCGCAAGGAAATGTTTGCCGCGGTTGAGGTACGAATTCAAGACCAGGCCGTATCCGCGCTCGTTTTTTCCCGTTATGCAGATCAAATAGCCAAAAAGTTGATTGGATTTTGGCAAAACATAACGAACAAGGAGAAAACAAACATGAAACTCATTATCCGTTTTTCAATTGCAGCGCTAACTGTTGCAGTTCTTATTATGGGCGGAGGTGCGACAGCAGCCTCGGCCGGTTCACTACCAGGCGACTCTCTGTATCCGCTCAAAAAGGTTGTGGAGGACGTACAGCTCTTCTTAACTTTGGACCCTCAAGCCAAAAAAGATTTGGAACAAAGCCTCCAAAATCGAAGAATCCAGGAAGTCGAAGCTGTACTTCAAGATGGTCGGGTTGTTGAGGTTGAAATTACCGGTGTGCTGGATAGTATTGGGGATAAAACATTGACAATTGGAGATTTCAACTTCGATCTTACATCCGATACCCAGATGGCAGGTCAGCCGGCACCCGGATCAGTTGTAGAAGTTCAGGCTGTAACCCAACCTGACGGCAGCTTGACCGCTCAAATCGTGGTTGTGGAAGATGATGATTTGTCATCGCAGGATGATATTGATGGAACTTTAACCCTTGAGGTGGAAGAAGATGCCTTGGATGATGTCGACGATGACGATGATCTCTCTGGTGCTCCTGTAGTAGACGAAGATGATGATGGTAGCGTCGATGAAAATGCTGATGATGCCGACAATGTTGCTGACGATGATGCCGATGATGGCGATAGTGACAGTGATGACGATGCTAGCAGTGACCCTGCTGGCACATCCAATTCTGATGATGACAATGTAGACGCTTCAGATTCATCTGGTTCTGATGCTGATGCCGACAATGATGCTGATGCCGATGATGCCAACAGCACTTCTGGTTCAGATGATGAAAATGACGATGACACCACAGGTGTAACTCCGACACCCAAACCACAGGAAGGCGAAAATAACGGCAGCAATGACAACAGCAGCAATGGCAGCGAAGACAGTTCTGAAGCATCGCAGCAGGATGAAGAAGATAGTGATGACGGTGGTGACTCAAATGACGGTGAAGACGACGTTGCTGGCGATGAAGATGACAATGATGATGACGACTAGCTGATATTACTCAAATGAAATTGGTGTAGAAAAAGTCGCTAGGCTCCTCAAGGTATTCCAAGCGACTATCTTTTCATATATGCCAAGATTGTGAGGTAAGAATGCGTAGAATGCTATTGATACTTATACTGCTGGTTTTTGTTTTTGTCACTCTTGGATTGAGTGCAAGTGTTGCTTTGGCCGAGGCTGGCCCATTCAAGCCTGGAAATATTTTGTTTCCGGCGCAGCATTATGCCGAACAGCAGGCTTTTTTTCGTAATGATGCCAATCAGCGTGCTGCCTGGTTTTTGATGATCACAGATCGTCGTCTTAGAGACGTTACGGATCGAGCAGGCTTCATTCATCAAATGGCAGCCCTGGCCTACTTAGACCATGCGCTTGATCAGACTGCGCTGGCTTTAGCAGAATCGACACCGGAAATGGCATCTGCGCTGAAATTTCAACTGGTAGGAACTTTGGAGCGGGGGGAAACGTTGGTGGCTTCTTTGTCTGCAGACAATGAACACGACGCTGTGTATATCGCCGCACTGCAAGCCAAGATCAGCACATTCCACGAGCTAATCTCTGATGGTGATATCAATCCCGATATATTGGCAACCATACCTCAATTGGAGGTCATTGATGAAGACAATGTAGGGGATGAAATCTCCCCCAAAGCTGATCAGAATAATCAGATCGACCCATTGGCAGTCCCTTTTCCTGAGGACAGTCCCGCAAGTGATCATGATTTTTTTCCTCTGGTCGGCAGGCATGCTGAAGTCGAATGCCAGGCCTGCCATATCGACGGGAACTACCAAGGTACATCTCAGAATTGCCTGGAGTGCCATAGCGATCAACTCCCCATAGATCACTACACTGGGGATTGCCAGGCCTGTCATACACCCACCATGTGGGCAGATGTTATTTTCGATCACACCGCTGCCGAGGCAACAGATTGCATTTTTTGCCACCTCAATGACAGCCCATCTGAACATTACAGTGGTCAGTGTTCTGCATGTCACGCCAGTAGCGGTTGGCTCCCAGCAACCTTTAACCACCAGGCTGTAGGTGCCTCTGATTGCATTGCCTGTCATTCAGATATGAAACCAGCTAACCACTATGCTGGTCAGTGTTCAGCTTGCCATGATACCGGTGGCTGGTTACCGGCGACGTTCGACCACATAGTCGTTGGCGCTACAGACTGTATTGCCTGTCACAGCGGAAACAAGCCTGCTGGACATTACAATGGTCAATGTTCTGCCTGTCATAACACGAGCAGTTGGCTGCCAGCCTCCTTTGATCACTCCGGTTTTTCTGATTGTCAGTCCTGTCATGCGCCCCCAGGCGGTCATTATGGCGGCCAGTGCTCCACCTGCCATAATACAAATGCCTGGCGACCGGCTTTCTTCAACCACTCAGGTTTCAGCAACTGTCAATCCTGCCATGCTCCGCCCGGGGGCCATTATGGTGGCCAATGCTCCAAATGCCACAATACCAATAACTGGAGTTTTAACCATTCCGACCAAGCTGATTGCAGATCTTGCCATTCGCCACCCGGAGGTCATTATGGAGGCCAATGCTCGCAATGTCACAGTACCAATAATTGGCACTTTAGCCACTCTGGCCAATCGGATTGCCGAGCTTGCCACTCTGGCCACACAGATCAGCAATGTTCAGCATGCCACAATACCAGCGATTGGGATGATGCTGAAGGTGATGATGACGACGATGGGTACGATGATGGTGACGACGACGATGACGACGATGATGACGATTAATTGAAGTTTCCCCAATGTGATTGGATAGGTGAAAGTCGATTGGAATCCCGGAAGGGAACCAATTGAGTATCAGTTCATTTATGTCAAGATTGTGAGGTAAGAATGCGTAGATTTATATTGGTAATTACATTGATGATTTTTTTGTTGGTTGCCCTGGGAATGGGCACGGGAATTGCGCTGGCTGGGGCTGGTCCTTTCCGCCCGGGAGATAGATTTTTTCCAGTACAGCACTTCGCTGAACAGCAAGCTTTCTTCCATACGAATGCAGACCAGCGAGCTGCTTGGCTTCTTACGCTAGCAGAGCGGCGTATCTCTGACCTTTCTGCCCAAGCTAGTGCTACTCACAGGATGGAAACGCTTGGGTATTTGGATAGCACGATTGAACAGATTGCTTCCGCGATGGCAGAAACGTCTCCAGAACCTGCAATTGCTCTAAAACTACACATAATATCAGTTCTGGAGCATGCAGAAATTGTTGTTGCCAGCCTGACTACGACATCGGATACTGAAGCTAAAAACTTGGAGTCTACATTGGCAATGATTAGTACATTCCGAGAACTTATAGACGTTGAAGAAACCAGCCCCGATGTGTTCCAGCGTATTTCGCGCGTCGTATCATCTTCCTTTGCCCAAAATTATCTAGATGATGATTTATCAGTTCCAGTTGTTGTTGATAGCACAGTGAATTCAATCGCTGTGCCTTTTCTCACCAATAATTCTGATGAGTTCCATGATTTCTTCCCATTAATTGGTTCGCATGGCGAAGCTGAGTGTGAGGCGTGCCATACCAGTGGTGACTATCAAGGTACTACACAGGAATGTCAAAGCTGCCATAGTGATACAAAACCAGCTGATCATTTCGAAAGCGATTGTCAATTATGTCATATACCTACGGAATGGTCTGATGCAGTATTTGATCATGGGATTGTTGCGACCAATGACTGCGCTGGGTGCCATGCAGGCGCTAAACCGGCCAACCACTATGGCAATCAGTGTGCCAACTGCCACAATGCCAGCAATTGGCTACAAGTTTCGTTTAATCATTCCGGTTTCAGCGATTGCGCTTCATGCCACAGCTCCCCCTCGGGGCACAGTAATGGCCAATGTACCCAGTGCCATGACACGAACTCATGGGATTATAATCACCCTGCTGTAGATGGGGATTGCAGTTCTTGCCATCATCCGAGTTCTAATGATTGCGCTTCATGTCATTCCAGTCCATCGGATCATTATGGTAGTAATTGTTCGTCGTGCCATAGCCCGGGTGCCTGGCTGGGAGCATCTTTTAGTCATCCAAATTCTGGTGATTGTGCTTCTTGCCATTCCAGTCCATCAAATCATTATGGTAGTAATTGTTCGTCGTGCCACAGCCCAGGCACTTGGCTGGGAGCATCTTTCAGTCATCCTACTTCGGGCGATTGCGCTTCATGTCATGCTAGCCCATCAAATCATTATGGTAGTAATTGTTCATCGTGCCACAGCCCAGGTGATTGGGATGGTGCATCTTTCAACCATTCAAGTTCAGCTGATTGTGGGATGTGTCATTCAAATCCCGATGATCACTATGGAAAGAATTGTTCATCTTGCCATAGCCCGGGAGACTGGGATAGCGCTGAATTTGATCATGGAGGTCAAGCAGATTGTGGGGCATGTCACCAAAATGATCGCCCGAAAGACCATTCGAATAACAGCCAGTGTTCTCAATGCCATAGCGCTGGTACATGGGATGACTCTGATGACGAAGATAAAAATGATGATGAAGAAGATAGAGAAGATCAGGGAGAAGGAGAAGATGTCGAGGATGGCGAGGATGAGGATAGCGAACTAGTCGCAAAAAAAGAAGAAGATGAAGAAAACCAGGAAGACGAGGAAGATCAAAAAGACGAAGAAGATGAAGAAGATGATGAAGATGATGAAGATGATGAAGATTGACCCAGGAAGCTTTCAGTATCAGAGTCTTGGCGAATGAACCTCAGAAGGATATTGAATCTGGATGATCCCCGCCAGATAGCGCGGGTTCAAGGATATGTTGTGCCCGATCAGGCACGTTGCGTGCAGTGCGGCATTTGTTCCTATCATTGCCCGATTGAGATCAATGTGCGCCGACATGCCTGGTTGGGTCAACCCGTCAAAGATAAGCATTGTCTGACTTGCGGGGAGTGCGTTTCTCGCTGCCCACGTGGTGTGTTGCGTTTCGAACGCACCGACCTTTTCATTAGCGAGAAATAGTAAATATGCCCAATCATGTAATAATCGGAACCGGCGTGGCGGGAATTTCTGCTGCACTGACCATCAGGCAAAATGCCCCCTCTGATGAAATTGCGCTGATTGGGGATGAGCCATCGGTGTATTATTCCCGCCCTGGTTTAGCCTATTACTTGTCACGGGAACTGTCTGAAAAGAGCTTATTCCCAATGCATGTTGATGAATTGGTTAGGCAAAAAATTCATCTCTACGAAGGAAAGATCAAGCGAATCCATCCACAAGAAAAACAAGTGGAATTTACGAATGGCAAATTGTTTGATTATAACCAGTTGCTTCTTGCTACTGGAGCGTCAGCAGTTCAGTTGATGCTGCCCGGTATGCGGTTAGAAGGAGTTGTAAAACTCGATAATCTGGCTGATGCTCGTCGGATCGTTAAACTCATACGCAACACTCGTACGGCAGTGGTCATTGGCGGTGGGATCACCGCCTTGGAAATAGTCGAGGGATTGGTAGCCCGTGGTGTGAATACGCATTATTTCTTGCGCCAGGATCGATACTGGTCCAACGTGCTGGACGAAACGGAGTCGCGTATTGTCGAACACCGCCTCGTTGAAGATGGAGTCAAAATTCACTATCATACAGAAGCCACAGAGGTCCTGGGAAAGCGCGGTCGCGTGGCTGGAGTGATCACCAAAGATGGCAAACACATCCCCTGTCAAATGGTGGCGATTGCAGTAGGCATTCGCCCGCGAATCGAACTGGCCACTGCCATAGGATTGAGAGCCGACCGCGGAATCCTGGTGAATGAATATCTACAGACCGAGCAGCAAGGGATCTACGCAGCCGGGGATGTCGCCCAGGTTTTTGATCCGTTAACCGGACAATACAATATCGATAGTTTGTGGGGGCCCGCCCGGCAACAGGGAGTTCTTGCTGGCCTGAACATGGCCGGAATCAGAACAACCTACAAAAAATCTGCACCCTTCAACGTAACCCGCTTGGCCGGGCTGACAACCACAATCATTGGAACGGTTGGACACGGAGTAGATGAAGATATGTGGGGAATCGCCCGCGGCGATAGCGAAACCTGGCGGCAGCTTCCCGATGCAATTGCCGTTCAATCGGGCTTCGATGTCAACCGGGTGCGAATACACTTGGGGGAGAACCGCATTATTGGCGCCCTGGTTATGGGAGATCAAAAATTGTCTTATCCCTTACAACAACTTATCACCCTGCAGACGGATATCAGCCCCATCCGTGATCAATTACTTCAGCCCCAAGCGACAATATCTGATCTGATTATCGATTTCTGGTTGAATGGAAGGAAGGATCATGCAAACATCTAACCGAGAACTCTGGTTGGCTTTCATTGCTATGGTGGCGATCACCCTTGTTTATCTTTTCGTGACCAGCCTAACAGGTAGCATTCCAGGAGCAAGCGGTTTTTTCGGACATTCCCTAGGCATTTTGGGATTCCTGCTCATGCTGATGACAGAAACATTATATTCTCTGCGAAAGCGCAGTCGCAGTGCTCGCTGGGGGCGGATGTCCGCCTGGCTCCGTTTTCATATCTTTACCGGGTTAGTAGGTCCTTATATGGTCTTGCTGCACTCATCCTGGAAGTTTAATGGTCTGGCCGGGATCGTGACACTGCTAACCTTAATCATTGTCCTCAGTGGAATCGTAGGCAGATATATCTACACTGCCATTCCGCGCACACCGGATGGCGTAGAGATTGAGGCTGGAGAATTGGAAAATCAGATTGCGGCGGTGGAAGCCAGTTTACAACAATGGAAGATCGCAGGGGATCGCGCCACCCGGGAGCTAGCTCAACGACTTGACGCGCTGCCTGATGCTTCGGGCGCTCCGTTTGCCCTTTTTGTTGGTCGTACAGTTTCGGAGTGGGGTTATCGCCTCCAATGGTGGTCTGAAAAACGACGCTTGAATGCTGCAGCACATCAACAGGCGGATCGTCTGGAGCAGCTATTCAAAAAACGCCGTGCCTTGCAGCGCCAACTGGTGACTATTGCAATGGCACGTCGGATGCTGGCGCTTTGGCATACAATCCATGTGCCAATTGGTTTGGCGCTTTTCACAACTGCATTTATTCACAAAATTGCAGCGATCTATTACGCGACATTATTGCGGTGATTAGGGATTGGTGTGGGAGTTCTTCCAGGTGACAATGGGACGATCACATCAGCCCTTTTACAAATTATGCTTTGGACCCAACAATTATGAATCTATTGATTTCAGTGAGTGGAATCGATACCCAAAGCCCCTGACATTGTGAATATATTGTGGATCCTCTGGGTCCATTTCGATTTTTTTTCGGAGATGGTAAACATAGCGTCGCACATGCCCCACTTCTCCGGAGTATTGCGGCCCCCAAACCTCGCGCACCAACTCCTCGGGCGAGACCACTTCCCCTGCACGCCTCATCAATGCCACTAGTAGTTTAAACTCCGTAGGAGTCAGGTTTACTCTTTCATCGCCGCGCCAGACCTGATCGGTGCGCAGGTTGATGGTCAAATCTCCCTGGATCAGTTCATCCGGACCGGCAGGCTCTGTCTTTTTCGTGCGCGCCAGCACGGCCTGAACACGAGCGCTTAGCTGGGCAAAAGAGAAGGGCTTGGTAACATAATCATCGGTTCCTAACGAAAAACCACGCAGAATGTCAGCCTCTTCATCACGCGCAGTCAGCATGATCACCGGCACCTCACTGACCTCGCGAATCCGCTCCAGAGTCTCCCAGCCATCCCGCTGGGGCATGGTCACATCCAGTATTACCAGATCGGGAGAGTCTTGGAATAGCGTTCTCAAACCGGCTTTACCATCCTCTTCGGCCTGAACGTGATAACCCTGATTAGTGAAATAAGCCGCCAGAAGTTCGCTAAGGCTCTGATCATCGTCAATCAGTAAAATTTTAGACATCTTCAGGAACATCCTGAGTGATCGGCAGGGTTAGCATGAACGCAGCCCCGTGCGAACCCGGGTCAGTGTGAATAGGGGATTGAACCTTAACCTGCCCCCCCTGGGCCTCGGCCAACATACGAGCAAAATATAAACCCAGCCCCCAGCCCTGGGTACTTAGGCGGTCACCGCGTTCCAGGCGGTGGAATCGATCGAAAATTTTTTCCTGCACATCCAACGGAATACCGGGGCCATGGTCGCTGACGGTGATATTAACTTCTTCGTGCTTTGTTTGGGCACTCAATTCAATAGTCGCCTCCGGAGGAGAGTATTTGACCGCATTTTCCATCAAATTGCTGACGATCTTTTCCAGGTAGATTTCATCACCCCACACAGGGGGTAGGTTTTCAGGTACTTCCCAATGAATTATCCGGTCCTGACAATCACAGAAGAGATCCGTCGCTCGTCGCAACATAGGAATCACTGCTACCGGCCCTGGGGAGAGCTTCAGACTTCCAGCCTCCAGCCGCGAGACATCCAGGATTTGGTTAACAAAATGTGTCAGGCGCTGACTCTCGCGAGCCATGACCTGCAGCGTCCGCTGGGAGCCTGGAGGGAGATCATTGCCTTGTTGCAAAACCACTTCCAGGCCGCCGTTCAAGGAAGTCAGCGGACCGCGCAGTTCGTGGCTGACCAGGGAGACGAAGTCGGATTTCAACTCATCAAGCTGCTGGAGGTCCTGGTTGGCCTGGGCCAGCTCTAAATTGCGGTTTCGTAGTTCCTCGGTACGCTCGGTAACTTTCGCTTCTAGTTCCTGGTTTAGCTCATCCAAATCGGCTGCGATCTTTATCTGGTCTTTTAGCAGCCGAATGATATAGCTGAGTACGATGAAAACTGCTGAAGGTCCCAAAATCCCGAAGAAAAACACTTCAGAAAAAAGGTGAAAATCAAAACCGAACTTTCCCTCGGAGACCCAATGTTCATAGACTTCGTAATAAGACACGATGGTAAATAGCACAAAGGGCAGCACAAAACGGAGCGAATTGACCCGCTGGAGTTGCTGCTTGCTAATAAATTGAAGATTTCGATTTGTCATAATCTTTTACTCGATGCGACAGTTCCCATGCGGCATTTCATGTTTCTAAAAGCTACTGTCGTCTTTATTTCTTTCATTATACATGACCTTTGTGCATGAGGACATGATCGCGACATTCTGGTACATTCTCCCGACAGTCTGGAATAGAAAACGGACAGGCCTCTATGGAGGCGTGCAAAAATAACTTCCCATTTTGAGACGGCTGAACTAATCGG
>CAZLNX010000203.1:0-11109 GCA_964560795.1 uncultured Anaerolineales bacterium
CCGATTCTTCCAGACCATTTCAAAAATGGGATCTTATTTTTGCACACCTCCTATTCAACGAAAAAGCGACGCGCCAACATAGGACACATCGCTATCTTTTTACTGGGAAATTGTATTCCGAATCTAGAAGATCCAGATCAAGAGCAAAATCGGCAACGCCAATGGAATCAGCACAAGCCCTAAAACGAGCAATATTGCGCCAACGACGATGGCTAACACTAAGCCAATAATCCCACCGACAATCCCTAAAACAACACCGATGATGCCAAAGACCAGACCCAAAATCCCGGTAACGATCCCCACGATAAATTCTATTAAGCCCATGGTTATTCCTCCTCAACCATAACTATCAATCTAATTGCACAATGTCTTCTGTGCTATTACCATATACGGGGTTAGACGTGAAGGGTTGCACAGGTACTCTTAATCTAATTGTGGTAAAACTTAATAGCGAGATGATGTGAGGAGAGAAAAAAATGAAAACTTATCGATACGGATGGATTGTCCTACTTTTTATCGCCGTTTTGGCTTGCACCACCGTTAGCGATGTTGCCGAAAAAGCAGCCCAGGTAGAGAGTGCAGCTCAGACTGCCCAGGCATTGGCCACAAAGGGCCAAAATATAGTTTCCACCGTGGAAGGTAGCGGGATTGTGGAAACTGCTGATGCAATGGGTTTATTTGAAACCATGCAAGCCGCAATCACCATTATCCCGGAGGAAGGGTCTAATATTGTTGCGACTGCCCAAGTTGTGATCACAGAGGGCGCCTATGGCGAGGCGCCATCGAACATCCCGGTTGTGGGTGGAGAGATCAGTGAATTCTTCGGCAGTGACAGTCTGGTTTCCTATGCTACCCCAAAGGATCTTGACGATGTGATCGATTTCTACCGCGAGACAATGCCCAATTATGGCTGGGATACCGGCGACGACACCAGTGTACTGACATCAACATATGCTGTACTCTCTTTCAAGAATGCCGACCAAAGGTGCATGGTGACAATGAGTAAAAACCCCGTCAATGAAGATACCATCGTTGTGATCAGTATCTACTAGCAATCAATACTTAGCAGAGAGTTAGAGTATAATTCGCCGCACTATTTTTATTGGTTATTTTGACAGAGGTAAATTTGTGACTACAGAAGACAAATTCGGACGCCCTCTACGCGATCTGCGCATCTCCGTGACCGATCGCTGCAACTTCCGATGTTCATATTGCATGCCAAAAGAGCTATTTGGCCATGACTATGAGTTCTTACCGCGCGAGGATTTGCTAACTTTCGAGGAAATAGCACGGGTAGCCCAGGTTTTGTCAACTCAAGGCATCCGAAAAATACGCCTTACCGGGGGAGAGCCACTCTTACGCCGTGATATCGAAATCCTGGTAGAGATGCTCGCCCAAATCCCTGACATCGAGCTGGCTATGACTACCAACGCTTCGATCCTGGAAGCCAAAGCCCAGTCACTCAAAGGTGTCGGACTAGATCGCATAACCGTCAGTTTGGATGCCCTGGACGAAGAAACCTTCAAAGTGATGAACGATGTCGATTTCCCTGTCCAACGTGTGCTTGATGGCATCCAAGCCGCAGCGGACGTTGGATTCAAACCCCTCAAAATCAATATGGTTGTCAAACGTGGGGTCAACGAGAAAGATATTCTTCCCATGGCGCGTTATTTCCACAACAGTGGCCATATTTTGCGCTTCATTGAATTCATGGATGTGGGCAGTACAAACGGCTGGCGTATGGAAGATGTTGTTTCTGCCCAAGAGATTGTCAACATCATAAACGCTAAAATGCCCATTGAACCTCTGGAACCCAATTATCAGGGTGAAGTGGCCAACCGTTGGCGCTATAAAGATGGTGGCGGCGAGGTCGGTGTGATCGCTTCGGTAACCCAGCCTTTCTGCGGCAGTTGTACACGCTTGCGCTTATCTGCTAAAGGCGAACTGTACACCTGTCTCTTTGGCATAAACGGGCACGATCTGCGCACGATGATCCGTGCTGGTGCCACAGACCGCGAAATTGCGGATCGAATCACAGAGATTTGGCGACCGCGACAGGATCGCTACTCTGAAATTCGCTCATCAGAAACAACATCCCTTCCCAAAGTCGAAATGTCCTATATTGGAGGCTGAATGCTGCATCACAACCACTTCGAAGCTGTCATCTTTGATTTAGATGGCACGCTGCGCCACAACGTTCCTTCGGCCGATGAAACTCAATTCAATTTCGCAGTGAGTCTTGGAATAACCAATTCCCCAGAATGTCGGCGTCGAGGTGCTCAATGGGCGCACCGTTATTGGGCTCAATCCGATGAACTTATTCAAGATGTAGAAAAATTTGATCGGTTGGAGAAACCCTTCTGGGATAATTACTGTTCGCGCTACTTTAGGGCTATGGGTATACCCGAAGAAGGCGCAGCAGAACTCGGCCCGAAGCTGGCACAGCTGATGGAGGAGGGTTTTAGCCCCCAAAGTCAAGTACATCCTGAGGATTTCAACACCCTAGGTTCCTTGCGCAAAGCTGGTTACAAAGTCGGTTTAGTATCTAATCGGTCTAATCCCTGCAATGAAGAACTCCAGGAGCTTGGTTTGTCCCCCTACTTAGATTTTGCTTACGTCGCCGCTGAAGTTGGAGCCTGGAAACCCGACCCAGCTATCTTCAATCGCGCTTTTAAAGAAACGGGCAGTTCTCCAGAGCGCATCATTTATATCGGCGATAATTATTTTGCTGATATCCTCGGCGCAAAAAATGCGGGCATTACACCAATTCTGCTTGACCCTCGCGGAATATTTCCTGATGCTGATTGCAAAGTCATCCGCTCATTAGGAGAATTGCCGAGAATGTTAATTTCTCAGGATCAATAAAAAGACACTTCATAATCAATAAACTCCCCTCGATCATAAACAAACTTTCCCGAGAAAAACTTAGGTTGATCCAACCAGGGCAAAAAGATTCGATCTCCATCCCATAAATTCAAGTTTAACAATTCATTATTGGGAATCCACTTGAGAATCCCTTCATCCGAATCAATCATCTGGCCTTCGAAATCAGAAACCAGGAAGATGAAAGTATACCAATCTTCAAAGTCAGAGAAAGCTGGAAAGGTGATGATTCCCTTCAAAATCAGTTCTCTTGGTATCAGACCTGATTCTTCCTGAATCTCACGCCGGGCACATTCTTCGGGAGATTCGCCAGTTTCTAATTTACCACCCAAACCGTTCCATTTCCCGGCATGCATATCATTCTCTTTCTTAACGCGATGGATCATCAGTGTCTGTCCATCTTTGCGCAGGTAACAGAGAGTAGCCAATTTCATGGGATCATCCAACCCGGTGGAACGAAACAATGGGGCTTTCTTTTTTCATAGTGCAGGTTATGGGAATACTGAAATCTGTTCTGCGGCGTTCGATCTGAATTTGCTCCACTACCCCATTATTGCCGCTAACCCCGACGACCCACTGATCATCATCCAGTTGAGATACGGTTTCAATCTTCATGCCAGGCAATTCTAAAACGCCAGTTTTCTCACGCCAGAAATGCTCCACAGCTTGAAGATGATTTTCTAATCCCACTCGTCCGCGATAATGATCTAAAACAACTCGACCCCTTTGATATTCGCTCACTACCTCTCGCGTCTCGGCTGGTGTGGTGCGACCATAATTGACTCCATGAGGGAAAAATAGCATAATCGGTGCCTGGTTATGCCCGCCAATATGTGATGATTGCCAGACTTCATCTCCAGCTTCTTCCACTAATTCCTGGTACACATTCGGCCCGTACAATGCACAACATTTATCCCGCCGACCGTTGGTACAAACCAAAAAGAGCGGTTCAGCTCTTAGATGAGCAGAATCACCACCTCCCCCCGATAAAAGCCCAGTCAAATCCAAATTCAAAATCTCATCATACTCATCCAGATGAAATTCATAGAGTCGAGGTTCCCGCTCAGATGTCAGACCCACAAAGAAGTTGATCCCTTTATGATACTTTGACCGATCCCGCCGGATCAGAAGAATTCGAACGCGCTTCCCTGCGACCGCAAAATCTGACAAAAAGTGTTTCACAGCTTGTGGAATATCGCTTTCTTCAAAGGCCTTTGCGCCCCATGTGCCGTTGTACTCAACCAGGAACCAGATATCTCCGCGAGTGGCTGTACCAATAATGGGGACTTCATACTCCCTGGCAAGATCAGAGCAAAAGAAATCTTTTGTATCGCGCATAGGACTTTCTCATTCAAACTGATGTGATGAAATTTTACCAATACCAAAATAAAAGCCGGGATGCTCTTATTATTGCAGCAACCCGGCCAAATCATCCAGCGGAGAGGGAGGGATTCGAACCCTCGGTAGCCTTGCGGCTACAACGGTTTTCGAGACCGCCCCAATCGTCCACTCTGGCACCTCTCCGAAGCGCCCCGCATTATACCAGGGGAGATCAGTGGGGTAAACGAGAAAGTTTCCGGAGATGTTTCAAATTCGCGTTAGTGTAATGACGGGAATGACGCGCTCCGTTTTTTGCTGATACTCAGCGAAGAAAGGGTATAGCGCTGCCATTTTCTCATATAGGTCTGATCGTTCCGGCTCTGCAGTAATGGTTGCTCGGGCTTGAAACTCACGAGTACCAACTTCAACTCTGACCTCAAGGTTTGCGAGGAGATTGTGATACCAATCGGGATGAGTTGATGCGCCGCCTTTGGAGGCAATCACTACCAGCCTTTCGCCATCAGCCATATACACCACTGGATTTATGCGCGGCTCGCCGCTCTTAGCACCGGTCGTGTGCAAAAGGAGCAGGTTCATATTCTCGAAATGCCCACTGACCTTGCCTTCATTTGCATGAAACTCTTCTATAACTTTTTTATTCCAATCGCTCATATTCGTTTCCTCGATATTTGATAAACCTCCCGCAGGTTTATTGGCAATTTTCCATCAGCATGATTTAGCCAATGGATTTCGGCCATAATATCTTGCCTTTTGCCAACCTGCGGGAGGTTAGATTGTAAGTTTTTTGCAATTATCTAGAGTTTGCTACATGCGCATCTCTTACATCAAATTTCTACAGATGTATGTGTATCGGGGAAGTATACATCAGGGATACCTACATCCTTGAGCTTCTCCATCAGGGGGAGGGCGCCGCGCTCTTCGCCGTGCACCAAGAAAACCTTCTGCACCTGATCCTTGACCGCTTCCGCGTACTCAACGAGCATCTTCTGTCCACCATGCGCAGAGAGACCACCAATTGTAGCAACTTCTGCCTTGCGGTTATACACCTTACCAAAGATTTTCACTTGCTCTTCACGATCAGCCAGGCGGCGGCCCAATGTGTGCGGTGCCTGCCAGGAAACAATCAAAATTGTGTTACGAGGGTTTTCAATATTGTTTTTCAAATGATGGAGAATACGCCCCACTTCGGCCATCCCAGATGCAGAAATGATCACCGCGGGACCCTCGACAAAATTGATCGCTTTCGACTCCTCTACGGATCGAGTGTAAGAGAGCAAGTCGAATCCTAATGCCGCGTGATGATGGTCATTGCGAATAAACTCTTTGGTTTCTTCATCGAAAACTTCCGGATGTGCACTAAATATCTCCGAAGCGTTGATTGCCAGAGGGCTATCAACAAATACCGGAATGCGAGGGATATCTCCACTATCGATCATCTGATGAAGAGCATAGACCAGTTCTTGCGTTCGACCAACTGCAAAGGCGGGGATGATCACTTTGCCACCGCGGTTGATGGTTTTAAGCACCACTTCATGAAACTCATCAAATGCCATCTGAGGATCGCGGTGAGTTTTATCGCCATAGGTGCATTCCATCAACATGTAATCCGTATCGCTGGGCAAAACTGGATCGCGCAAAAGCGGCATATCTCTGCGTCCAATATCGCCTGAAAACCACAAGCGGAACTTGCGGCCTTGTTCTTCAATATCTAAAACCACCGCAGCCGATCCCAAAATATGCCCGGCTTCAACAAATCGAGCCACGACACCGGGGATGGGTTCGAATTTTTTCTCATAGGGTGTGCCCATAAAACATTGGGCGACGGCTGCTGCATCAACCTGTGTATAAAGAGGTTCTACCAAAGGCTCTCCGCGTTTGGCGCGTTTTTTATTGATATACGCAGCATCGGATTCATGGATATGGCCTGAATCCATCAACATAATAGTCCCCAAGTGCGCAGTTGCCTTGGTGGCATAGATCGGACCATCATAACCTTTTTTAGATAGATGGGGCAAATTCCCGCTATGGTCGATATGGGCATGGGAGAGGATCACGGCATCCAATTCAGTAGGATCAAAATGGAAATGACGGTTGCGCTCGTACGTATCTTTACGTCTGCCTTGGAATAAACCACACTCCAAGAGGAGCTTGTGACCATTAATTTCTAATAGATGCTGCGACCCCGTGACCGTTCGGGCCGCGCCATGAAAATGGATCTTCATATTGAACCTCCTTGGGGTTTAGTTCTTTGACGACTTAAGTAGAGAAAGTATTTCGCCCCCGAACTTTCCCAATCTCCAGGGAACACTCTCTAAAATTGGGGCAAGCTCAGCTTTAGTTCCAGGATTTTTTTCGGCAAGATCAAGCAATAAGTTTTTAGGCAATACAACATCGGATTTCACACCAAAGGTTTTTGCCTTGCTAATTCGCCAAGAGCGTAATCGATCGACCCGATCAAGGTATTGATAACTAGGTCGCGGTTTACGTACTCGCTCAATTGGCTGGGCAGCCAACCCTCGTTTCACGGATGCTAAAATTCCATCACCAAGCCAGTTTACCTGGCGTTTTGAAATCCCAGGAATCTTCCCCAACTCTTTTTGTGAAGCAGGTGTCGATTCTGCAATATTTAAAAGAGCCTTGTCGCTGATCACTTTGAATAAAGGCCGATCTAAAGAGCGAGCTTTTCGATCTCTGAAAATGCATAATTCCCTCAATACAGCAGCTCTCTGAGGACTGAGATCATGAGCACCTTTGACGCGGAAACACTCACCATTACCATTGCGATGGTTCAACGAATTTACTTTGCTGCAGCGCCGGAAATCCTCAACTGCCAAAGACCATCGTTCGCTACCCCTGAGTTCAGATTCCATTTGATCGCGTAAAGCCAGCAAAAAATGGGTATCAATTTGGGCATAGGTCATCATCTCTTTGGGGATAGGACGCTGCCCCCAATTCGCACGCTGATATTTCTTGTTTACCTTAATACCAAATCGATCTTCGAGGATCGAGCCCAACCCCACAGCATTCCAGCCCAAAATCCGGGCAGCGATCATCGTGTCAAATAAATTCGAAACCGAAAACCCAAAATCCTGATGCAGTATGATCAGATCATATTCAGATGCATGGAAAACTTTTTCAATATCCGCATTCTCAAAAATACCCGCTAATGGAGTTAGATCATCAAGAGTAAGCGTATCTACTAAATAATCTGTGGAAGGCGTCGAAAACTGAATTAAACACACCTGTTCACGATAAGCATATAAACCATTTGCTTCCGTATCCACGGCAATAATAGGCTCTCGGGATAGTTCTTCGACCAATCTACCCAAAGCTTTGGGACGAGCAATGAAGATTGGATCGGGTAGTTCATTTAAACGCATGGGGCAATTATAGCCTATCTGTAAAAATGTTTCTCTAAGACAACCGCATCGATGCCCCCACGATAGTACTTGGGCCAGGTACCAATCTGCTGATACCCAAAACCCCGATAAAGCCGGATGGCATTTTCATTTCCCCTGCGCACACTCAATCGAATCCGATCTACACCCAAAGCATTTTCACAAGCTTCCAGCAAAGCGCTGCCAATCCCCTGACGCCTAAAGACGGGCAAAACCCCAAACGTGGCAATCCACGCCAAATCTTGGGGGTTGCGAATCTCTCCTGCAATAAATCCCACCATCTCCCCATCTCTGATGGCTTTGAGTCGAATAATGCCAGGGAAAGACAAAACCCCAATCATATCCAACAACGGCCAGGCATCCTCGCGGAAGCAGACGTGTTCTAAGTGGCGCAGTTCCTTTAAATCGCGCCAGGTAGCTGGGACGATCTCCACCGAGCTACCTGGCAGGTTTATAAAACTATTACTCATCACGTTGAATAGATTTTACTAGGAGACAGCATGGACGATCTGACTCCTTTGGGCGTGATCTTGTTTAGCTTACTCTTTCTGCCCTTTGACGAAATCACTGATCAAACTGGTGAACTCCATCGGGAAAATATACTTGGTCGCTTCCGAAGCGCCCAAATCTTTCAACATCTCAAAGTATTGCAACGTCATCGTCTTCTGATCGATTGCCTGTGCCTTTTGATAGATCTTCTCAAGGGCAGAAGCATACCCTTCAGCATGCAGCAACTGAGCTTCCTTAGCACCTTCGGCATCCAATATCGCAGCTTGTTTTAACCCTTCAGCTTCAAGGACCGCAGCCTGTTTTTGGCCTTCTGCTACGTTGATAGCTGCATCTCGTTCACCTGAAGACTCCGTAACCAGCGCACGGCGTACACGTTCTGCCGTCATCTGCCGGTTCATGGCATCCTGGATCTCCCTGGGTGGGATGATCTCGCGGATTTCCACGTTGGTGACTTTGACGCCCCAGCGCTCGGTGACTTCATCCAGACGCGTGCGCAGCATGCTGTTGATATGCTCTCGTTCCACCAACACTTCATCGAGTTGAATACCACCAATCACAGCACGCAGCGTAGTGGTGGCCATACCCTGAGCGGCGGATTCGAAATTACCAACCTGCAAGACGCTCTCGACAGCATCGAGAATCTTGTAATACCAGATGAAGTCGATTGAGATGCCGGCATTATCTGCAGTGATCGCAGTCTGATGGGGAATCTCGCGCACTTGCTCACGCAAATCCGCGCGCACACCACGATCGATGATCGGGATAAGGAACACAATCCCCGGTCCCTTAGCGCCCACACAACGTCCCAGGCGAAAGACCACCAGGCGCTGGTATTCGGGAACAATCTTAATCGCGCTGGCCAAAAGGACCAAAGCAATGATTATCACGCCGCCAACCAGACAGGTAATAAATCCACCTGCAGCGACTATATCTTGAGCGAGTACTGAATAAAACATCACAACCTCCTTGAATATCTTACTTTTCTTCTTCTACTTTCAAAGCAAAACCTTCGCGTTGAACAACTTTGACAATTGCTCCTTGCGGAATAGGATTTTCACTATAAGCGGACCACAATTCTCCACGCACCTGTGCAGACCCTTCCTGGTGAATATCGGTCTTAGCCTCACCTATGGACCCAACCAACGGCCCTAAATCATGGGCTAAGGGAGCATCGCCAGCTTCTAAGGTTTTTTGAACAACGATCCAGAAGAATCCCCCAGCTAAAATTGAGACCACACTGGCTAGAACTGGGTTGACAACTGGCTGCCACCAATTCTCTCCACGGAACAAAAACACAGAACCAACAATCAATGCGAAAATGGAAATCCCTAAATAAATCATGCGACGGGATTTTCGTACCGCAAAAATAAAAGGCACCACTCCTAATACCAGAATAATCAAAGCCCAATAGTTTATCGGCAGATTATAGACTCCCCATCCCGCCAACAGCAAAGCAAAGATACCCCCAATCTCTAAGATACCTGTACCTGGGGTGAAAATGGCCAGCAGAGCCATTGAGAATCCACCCACCAGAAATATGTAAGCCAAGTTGGGATTGAGCAAAAAATCGGTCATAAGATCCTTCCTTTAGTTACAAGGCTTTCTCATAAAAACGATAGGTTTTGTAAACCTCACCACCCATCACGCGGATAGGGCGGCTGATGGCATCATTGTTCTCCAATATCCAACTCATCTCAGCGTATTTTATGCCCTTTTTTAAGGCCGCAACGGCTGTTTCATAGTAAAAAAGTGCATCGACACCACGCGCCCTGTGCTCCGGTAAAACACCTAAGATCAAGACTCTCGCCCAGGTAACCTCACGTTTAACTTTCCAATTCCACAGCAACTTCAACAAAGCCAATAATTCTGGAGTCTTCGGCCTGGGGTAGGCTGACCGCAAAGGTTGATTCAAATCTGGCAAAGTTATACTGACCCCTATGGGTTCACCTTCAATCTCTGCGACGAAGGTAAGGTCTGGGTCGAGGACAGGTCGCAATTCTTTTCCTAATTGTTCAAATTCAGCATCTGTCATTGGAACAAAACCCCAATTCCGCGCCCATGATTGATTATAAATTTTCTTGACCCTCTCCACTTCCAGATCATAGTTTTTCAAATCTACTTTGCGGATGCGGATATCACCTTTTTCTTTTATTTTCTCCACAACGCGAATCAATTTCGGGGGAAATTTGCTACCACCTGCGAAAATGTCAGTACTTTGGGCATAAGCATGCAAATCCATGGCCTTCTGAAAACCCTGATCCTCAATATACTTAATGTACCTATGGGGGTTATAGGTCATCATGATGCGCGGCGGATCATCAAAGCCATCTACCAACAGACCACATTCCTCATTGGTAGAAAATTGTGCCGGACCACGGATAGCATCGTAGCCGCGCTCCCTTACCCAGTTTTCAGCAGTCTCCAAGAGTAGTTTGGCAGCATCGGGATCATCGAGCACTTCAAAAAATCCAAAGAAACCAATATTCTCCTCTTGGAATTCGTTGTGGTGATGATTAATAAATGCAGCAATCGTGCCGACCACTTCAGCTTGTCCTGAGCTTGTCGAAGGGCGTTTTGCTAGGAAAAATTCCACCTCAGCATGTTCAAAGAATGGATGCTCATCCGGATTGATGAAATGTAAGCGCTCAGAGAAAAGCGGTGGCACCCAATGGGGATCATCCTGATACACGCGCCAAGGCAGACTCACAAAAGCGCGTCGATCTTCAATAGTTTCTACAGTTTGGATAGATAACGAGTTCATAATTTAGAAATAAGAGGTTAGATATTTAGATTGAAAATTCGGTTATCTCTCTCAATATTGAATGATTCCGTTTTCATTATACTTCAATATTTTTTCAATTAAGCCATACTTGGTTGCAATCGCCCCAAATATTTTCAGGGTAATCCAATGCTTTCTACGAATTATTAACTCATGTTACGCACCTGAATAGGGCATAACGGGATAGAATCAGGTCAA
>CAZLNX010000204.1:0-11022 GCA_964560795.1 uncultured Anaerolineales bacterium
GAGAATTTCTTCACAAGAAAAGAGGCTATCTTTCCCTATCTTTTTGCTCAATCGTATCCTAGCAACATGTGTGCACAAAAAGGCCAGGCGCCCATATACTACGTATTGTGGGCAAAATGTTGTGCGCAAATATGACAGAATATCTTTTATCTCTTGTTTCAGTAAATCCGGTGGTAGTATGTGCAAATTTCGATCCAGATAGGAACGATACCAGCGATCATTCTCCTGAAAGAAATGACCAGCATTACGATACTCTCTTGGTGCGTGAGTCTGAATAATATTTTTGAGTAATTTCGTGAACTCTGTGCAGTAGTCTTTTCCCCTCGAGCCAGCGATTTCAAGCCACGCTTCAGGATCATCGGTTTGCAAATACAGCCCATATTCGGGATAGTTAGCTGCGTCTTCATTGATTGTAATTTGATCAATATAGTGTTTTACAAATATGTCGAGGTACTCTCGTCTGCTGATTCCTGGTAGCCGAAACGTGAGAGCGTCGACGATTAGGTTAGTCCTGGCCTGGTCGGCGACAGTGCAAAATAGGTTGGCCCCATCACTTGGATCAAGTCTGGCATAGCCGAGCCTGGATCTGCCGATACTGATTCCCCCCTCGAGTTCATCTGTCCCGGCAAAACCGTACTTGAAAATTGAATACCCCAGAGGAATCGCACGGTTGAACAACTCCGAAATATTAGTGCTCGAGAGTGCTAAGCCCAGGTGATAGAGTTTTCGATTCTTTTCCTGCATGACAGCTAGCTTCTGCTGCTCGTCAACGCGCACTTTGTCAGGTGAATAACTGAAGGCTGTTATGGGGCGTGATTGCACCAGGTAGAGGGATTCATCCGTTTCCGAAATCAGAAATTCAATATCTTGTGGGGTACCAAAATAGCGTTCAACCTCGATGGCTGAGCTGTGCAATTTCTTTTGTAAGGGCAGCGGGAGAGGGGCTCTATTGCTATTGCGACCGCTACGAACTCGTTTTCCGCTTTCTTGATTCAAGGTGACTGTATACCCCTCTGAATTCTCGCGTGGGCCTTTCCAATACTCTATCTTCAACCAATTGCTTGGAGGATTCATGGGATCCAGGGTGAATAAATAGCCTGAGTACTTCGGCTGTATCATCTGCTGGACTATGATGCTGAGCCTGACATCATATGGGATCATTTCTTCTTGTCTGTCACTTCCTGAACAGAACTTTTGATAGGATCGCTCAATTTTTCCCTGAATCTTATCCAATTCGTTAGGGACATTCAGGTAGGTGTCAAAAACTCCGGCAAAGCTTCGCTCATCGCTATCCTCAAGATTGCTTGAGCTACGAATTGCTACCGCAGATGCCAAACGTTTGGCAATTATCTGGTTGTAGATAAACCGCAGGTCAATCTCACCATCCCGTTTGTACGCTTCGCTCACGCTAAAATCTAGGACAACGGTATGCGGTAAATGGCAGCCGATCTGCCAGAGTCTGAGTTGGTTCATGCTTTTATTACCGATCTGTAGCCGATACGGCAATGATTTCTCATTTGCCAAAAGGGAAATTTCTGCACCGTTGATTGTACCCGTGATATCACTTAGTGGTTTGAAGACATCGTTGGCAACTGAACAGATTACGAAACTGCCACAGTTTTGTTGTTGCATTCTGGGTGCAATTTCGTAAAAGAAAAAAGCGCCATATTTTTGGATAGACAAAAAATCGATCAACATTGCAGCATCCCTTATAAGCTACATATCTTTCAGAGTGCTTTCAATATTTGACATCAATTTGGTGTTATCGCCTTCGCACTGCTGTAGCATATCAATGGCTTTTTCAAGTTTTTGCCTTGCATCTTTTCTCAATTCGTTGCTTTTTCCATTCCCTTTGACTTTCAAGAGAACTTGGGCTTGGCTATACAACGTCTCAGCAATTTCTGGATGGAAATTACGATAAATATTGTTTCTGATATCCAACGCTTTTTTGTACGATTCGGACGCTTCATCTAAGAAACCGTTTTCAAAATAGATTCGACCAAGGGCTTGGATCGCATCTGCATGTTGTTTGACATACCGATTCGGCTGGATGTCGTAGATTCGTAAGGCCTCCTTCAAGTGCTCTTGCGCTGCATAATCGTTTCTTTTTTCCAGATAGGTCTGCCCCTGTTCCAAGAGAATGCGGGCAAAGTATACATGGTTTTCATCAAATCCAAGAAAATTGTCGATATTTTGTGCTACTTCTAGATTTTCGAACGCCTCTTTGAACATGCTCTGATGACGAAGAACCATTGCTTTCTCGATATATAGCCTTGCCAGATCAACATTGTCGGAACCTGATAGGTCCTTTCTGATCTCGATTGCTTCTTCTAAGCTGTTAATTGCCCTGCCAAATTCCTTTTGATAGTTTTCTATTATTCCGCGTTGAGCTAACAGATCAGATTTCAGAAGTCTATACGCCGGTTCGTCGGAGCCAACATTCCGTAGAGCACTTTCTACAACGTCATTGGCTTCGTTTAGACGTCGAAAGATTATCAATGACTTCGCCCTCTCATTTTGAAGTTCGATCACAGCTGGGCTTTCTAAATCAAAAATCTTTCTTTCTATCTCTTGCGCTTTTTCGAGTTCGGCCAGTGCCGTGTGATAGTCTCCTTGGGAGCGTTTGATATTTGAGAGTTCCTGGTAGGTCTCAGCTACGATCAAGCTGTCCTCTGATCCCAATCTGTCCCCCAGTGTTTCGCACACACTGTTGATCCAATTTTCCGCTTCAACAATATCATTTCTTATCCTGGCCAATCGCGCTAGCTCGATCTTCCGTCTTATGGTTTCAGGATGTCCGCTTGCGAACGCCTCCAAACAGGTCTGCAGCGATTGGCCTAGCATATCACTGGCCTCATCATACCGTCCTGCAATCGAATACCACTTTGCCCGGCGCAGTTGATAATTGGCGTATTCAGGATGGATTTTGCTATAGACATTGCTGCGGATATGATCAATCTTGTCTAAAATCTCGCTCGATTCTTTTACTTGATTTTGATTCAATAGAAGATCAGCTTTCACTTCCAGGGCTTCGGCGACGGAAGGGTGTTCATTGGAGCCATAGATCACTTCTTTCATGGCAATAGCTTGTTCAATGGCTTCAAGCGCTTGATTGAACCTGCCTTGTCTTCGCAGGATTTCACTCTGGAGTTGAAGCATTCGCGCTAGGTAGGGATGGGGTGCATCGCCAAAGATATCTGCCTGCATCTTTTTTGCGTCATCGAGGATCTCTTGGGCCAGCAAATATTCCTGCTGTTCGTAGAGACATGATGCCCGAAGAATCAGACGTCCAAAATAACTTGCATGAGTATTCCCCAGGCTCTTCTCTGTGATGTCCAACGATGTGTCCAAGAGCTCTATTGCCTTGGCATATTCACCCTTGCGCCGGTAAAGATTGGCATAGTTGTGGTGCGTTGTGGCCAGCGCCGGGTGTTCCTCCGCATAGAATTGGCGTTGGATGTCGAGGACCTTCTCCCAGACAGCCTGTTCTTTGTCAAACTCACAGCGATGGTCATATATCTTGGCCTGTACTTCAAAAGCATCGGCAACAGAGGGGTGGGGATCGTTGCCATAAATCGCTTTCTTCATGGCGATTGCCTTGTCGATATACTGCATGGCTTTCTCAAACTGGCCCAATCGCCGCTGAAGTTCGCTCATCAGTTGTAACCATCGGGCGGTGAGGTAGTGGTTTCCTTCGGGCAGAACATCCTCTACATCTTCAATTAGTTTCAGTGCCTGTTGGTACTCGCCCTGTTCGTTTCGCGCATTGGCCAGATGGAGTGTACGCTCGACATAATCGGGATGGCCTTTTCCGAAGACCTTCGATGTGATCTGGCGTGCCTGCTCGAAGTTGTTGATGGCCTCCTTATATCGACCCAAGCGAAGGTAGTAGGAGCCCAGATCGTGTACAGATCGGCTCACTTCAGGATGGTCTTTGCCATAGGAGTTTTCCCGAATCTTTAAGGCGCGTTCAATCAGCGATTTGGCTTCGGTTTTTTCCCCTAGATGGTGGAAAATCTTCACTTTCACTTCCAGGGCTTCGGCGACGGAAGGGTGTTCATTGGAGCCATAGATCACTTCTTTCATGGCAATAGCTTGTTCAATGGCTTCAAGCGCTTGATTGAACCTGCCTTGTCTTCGCAGGATTTCACTCTGGAGTTGAAGCATTCGCGCTAGGTAGGGATGGGGTGCATCGCCAAAGATATCTGCCTGCATCTTTTTTGCGTCATCGAGGATCTCTTGGGCCAGCAAATATTCCTGCTGTTCATAGCGACATGTCGCCAACCGAATCATACGACCGTAGTATTCAGCGTGTGTTTTCCCAAAATTCTGTTCAGTGATGGCGAGTGAAGAGTTTAGATGTTCTGCAGCTTTGACATACTCGCCCCTTCGCAAATAGAGGCTGGCATAGTTGTAGTGGGTGTTAGCTAGCGCCGGGTGTTCCTCCGGGAAGAACTGATGTTGGATCTCAAGAATCCTTTCCCAAACTTCCTTCTCTTTTTCAAATTCGCACAGATGATCGTATATTTTTCCCAACACATCGAGAGCTTCTGCGACGAATAGATGAGTCTCTCCATAGACACGTTCTAAGATACTAATAGCATCCTCGACCTGTGTTTCAGATTTATAAAATTTTCCTTGTTTTCGTAGTACATCGCCGAGTTTTGTCAATACCCTGGCATAGCTTGGATGGAACTCGCCAAACGTGGCTAAGAAGTTTTGACGTGCTATCTTGAGTTGTCCCTCTGCTGCATCATAGTCGCCAGATTCGTATTGAATAATTCCAAGGAGCAAATGTAAATGGCTACATTCTGGATCACTATCATCTTGATACTCTGTGAGAATTGCCAGAGCATCTTCCGCAGATTGAATTGCATCGGGATAGTTTGCTCGCGCAAGAGCCAATCGACTCAAATCTGCTTGAGCAGATGCTAGTCCGGCAGCTGAGGCCACGCTAGGTTGGGTATCAAAAAATTGCTTTCTTCGGTCGAATATCTGGGAGAATCCATCCTTAGCGCGATTATATTTGCCTAGAATTAGCGCAAGTTTGGCTAGTGCCTGGTGAATCTGTAAACTTTCTGCAGAATGATCATCAAAAATGGTTGACGCTGTTTCTAGGGCATTAGATAATAGGCTTTGCGCTTCATCGTATTTTCCCAACTCAAGGTATGCATCACCTAGTTCAAAGCTGATTGATACTGCATCGGCCGGGTCAACATCTCCAATTTTGTTATACCAGGTCTCTGCTTTGCTAAAATCATCCAGGGCTTCCAATAGCTGTCCCGCTGTTCGACGGCTTTTGCCAAGTCGGAGACTAAGATTCGGCAACCTATTTCTATGTTCTGGGAGATGTTGCTCGATGATTTGATATGCTTCATCGAGCGACTCGATCTTCTCTTGAATACTGAGCTCTATGTCTGCTACATATTCGAGTAACTGCACGTATTCTTCCCATAACTCAATCTCGCGAGCCACGTTGAGAGCTTTATCTATATGAGGCTTCTCACTTCGTACCTCTTCACTAGTGAGATCATGATCATGATTGCGCAAGAAACCAATGATCACATCAATGAACTTATTTGGATAATCATAGTCCTTTGTTTTTAAAAGCGCTTGCCCGAATTGAGCGACGAGTGGGTGGAGAATGATTGTATTTGGTAGCTCACGGCGTATTAACGAAATCGCGGCCAACTGAGTAAGTGCCTCGCGACCTCGAGTTGGGTTATCGTAGGCATGGAATATCAATTCTTCATTAATTCCATGAGGTGCAAAGCAGCACATAAGCAAGAAATATGGGTCTATAAGCTTTAGCTCTTCGTCTAGGCTGGCATAGCTATGATGTAGCACATCCTGTAAACTAATATTTCCTACCCCAAGAGGGACATCATATTCTGTATCAATGCTTAAGCGATGCAATGGATCTGACTGGATACGTTGGAGATAGTCGATCGGCATGATGAATGCAGATTGCAGTCGGGATGCACATAATTCCAAGGCCAGAGGATGATTCCCGGTGATACGGCATATTTCTCTTAGTGCATCCCGTTGAACTTCATCCTGGCTGATTTCAACTCCGTCCTGCCTACGGTTAATAAGCATTTCGTAAGCCGCCTCAGAATCCAGTTCGGTCAAAGTCATCGATCTTATGGGGAAACCACGGGGCAACATTCTGGTTGTGAGAATGACGGAGCTACAATTACTTCCTTGCGGGCACCATTCATGAAATTCTGAGAGATTCGTCACATTGTCAAATATAACCAGACTCTCGCCCATTTGGCACATTTTTTCGTGCACGCGGATTGCATAATCCATTGGTCGCTCTTCAAGAAGTCGTTCGAGGCCTATATGAGGGCCAATTTTGCCAAATTCATTGACAATGCCATTAGGAGCATACACCCAATAAACGCCTTCGGGGAATAGAATATTGAAACGATAGCCGAATTCAAGCGCCAACTGGCTTTTGCCAATGCCCGCTAAACCCGAAATAGCTATCGGCACCCCTCTCTTGGTTGTACCGCTATAGCCTCGACTGTCAATAAAGAGTTCCTTGAGTTTACGATCTCGGCCAACAAAATTGGGATTCCGTGATTCCGGGATGAATCCTTTTACCGCAAGGTTGGGAAAGCGGGTCTTGTTTTTTTCAGGATCAGAGATGCGAGTGATAAGTTCAGCAATATTTACCTTCCCCTTATCATCCATTATCACTTGCAGTGTATTGATTTCTTCGGGCAAGGGAGGAACTCGTTTCATAGGGCGCGCAAGGATTGGAAAGATCGTTTTCTGAAACACTCGTGCGATACGAATTTCTTCCCGGACGTTTTCTGATTTTTCAGCAAATTCAGACCACACCAATACTAATCCGTCTCGATTGTCGATAGCATCTAAGATGGATTGAGTCCATTCCACAGATCCTCTAATATCCTTTTGAGCAATCCAGGCATCATGCCCTTGATTATTTAATTGGGCTTGAATTTCCAACGCAACATTACGATCGTCATCGGAATAACTGATCATCAATCCGTTTACCATCGCCAACTACTCCCTTTGTGACAAAATATTAGTGTTTATTTGTGACTTTCAAGTACTCTCTTTTCAATCTGCCTACCTCAGTTTGCCTCTTTTGCCCGACTAGTCGTTTCACTTATCGAGTTGAATCAAATATCAAAAAAGCTTGCAATGTGAACTAATATTAACCTTCAATGCTATTAAAAGCATAGCATAAACCTCCTTCGAGTCAATAAAAATCATTAGAATTTATAGCTTCGCAAACGAGTTACCCTGCAAATGTAATTGCCGCGACTTTGGTAGCCGAAACTTTCTCAGCCAATCAACTCTCGCAGCGTTCCTTAGGGAATAAATATACTCTCTCGGGGTGCATGGCAAAATATATAGTTTGGTCATCAAAGATATGCAATATACGCAACAACTTAATCATGCTTCAAAACCTGTGTGTTTGGCAAATTCATCGATTGAAGGTTGTATGCTTCTTGTTGATCCACTATTCTTTTCATAGAAGAGACTGAGATATGTATAGCTTCAAGAGAAGCGAAATTTGATTTTTGATAGCTTGTTGTTATTACCTCTTCAAATATACCAAATCCTGGAAAACTTTTTGTTTCTGAGTAACGGATTTTCAAAATGGAAAATGCGATACGCACTTTTATCGCATCCTGTAGATTAGGGCTAACACGTTAGATCATCGTGGAGTCTAATACCACTGATTTTTGAGTTGTAACATGGCCTTTGATAGCTTCTCCCAACGATTTGGCAATTTCCATCGGGACGGTGGAATCTTGAAATTGAACAGTTCTTCAACAGACCAACGGTGATTGGTCATTCCTGTTGCCATGGCTAGTGTACACTGAACCCAGCGATAATCATATTTGCGACTGAACGCTTGAGCCGAAAACGATGGTGATTGTCTCAGAAGTTGTAGAAGCATCCAACCGTGTACATGCCCACCAAATAGGAAGTCGCGTTGTTGAGCCAGGTTGCGAGTGCGACGAGCCAGTCTGAGACGATCTTCCGTCTGAATCCATGGGCTTAGGTCGCAATCAATGCCTATCATAAAGCCATGCGGGTTAAAAATTGGGCCAAAACAAGTGTCCTTCTACTCACACCCGCAGCAAATTCGAAGAATTATTGTGATGCCCAGGCCTACCCCCGATTGCTCAGTAATCTACCATTTCTTGAGTGGCTTGCCTGCTGCAAAACCGCCATTGAACCTGTATTAAAATTGTTTGCTAAAGTGCTAGAATTACAGCGCAAGATCGGTCTGAAAGTGCAACTGAGGGCGGATTTGGGGATCAAACTTAGCGGATATAACTGCGCAATCCTTTCAATCCGCTCCTAAAACCCGCTAATTGTTCTGGCTCTTCTTCGCGATTTGTGCTGAAATTCTAGGTAACACCAATTATAAGAAATAATCGCCTATGTAAAACCTTTCAAATGTCCATATTATCCTAGCCCTGGGCGGTTTGACTGTCCAAATCACTTAGATTGTTAATACTTTTTAAGACAGCCCTGTCTAATGTTGGACAAAGATCAGTTCATATTATCAAAAATAATGGAGCAGAAGATATAAAAACTCTGGAATGATTTTCTGTGCAATGATTTAACTTCTCTTTAGATAGCCTAAAGCTTAATGTATATTTGGGTTGGGTAATGCAATATTTCTTAAATCATTTACCAATATGAATGTATCATTTTGCAAATCAAAATGCTGGTATATTCGCAAAACTATAACAAGCCTTTCAATCCATTCAATTTCTCTTGTCGAATAAGGCAACGGGAATTCCTTTCTCTCGTAAATCCTGTGAGCACCGAGATACAGCTCGCCTGCTCTCCAGGCAAGAGCTACTAATTCCCCATCAACTTCCAATGCTCGATCCAATTTGAGAATATCAGAGAAGAGTGTTCTATCACCAATATTTGATTCTAATTTAATTAACCCTGGGTGAGAAAAGTCAATCATGCTACTTAGAGCCCTCAGGGAAAGGTTACTTGCTATTCTCTGATTGCGGATATAGGCCCCAATATCCCTCATCAGCAGTACACCCCCTGAAAGAAAGATTTTTCTCAGTTTTTCGATTCCAATATCTATCGGATAGCAAATATTTTCATACTGAGATCCTTCTCGATTATCAACTGATGGAAGAGTAAGCAGGGTAATTGCCTCGTCCATTAGTACTGCTATGGTTTCATCTGTCCATGAAGTATAGTTCTGTAAATAATATTTTATCCATTTTGCAATAAAATTTCTGGCGTTTTTTTTGTACAGGATGAAATGGACAAAGCTATCAATATCGCTAAACTTTAAGACTGGATATTGGTACGCTTCTGTTTCTTCTTCCAGATAGATGCTTGGTAGAGGGAATATGCTATCGATAATCTTCTCACTAAATAATGAAGTAAACGAGTAATTCATCGCATATAAAATTCGAATCAGGGAAAATAAAGTGAGCGCCGATACTCCATTTTCGATGCGGCTCAATTGTGAGTGTGTAAGCCCCGCTCGATTACCTAGCGCAGTTAAAGAAAGCCCCTTATTTTTCCTGGCATCCTTGATCCAATTTACGATAGATAGTGATATTTCTTCCATAATATTCCCTTGACTTTCAGGTAATTATCTGTATAATAATGGTAACTGTATACACAGTTACCCAATGACAGAGGAACCATCAATGCCAATACAAGATTTCGAAAAATATCTAAGGCGAACATTAGGGCGTGCCGATTCAACAGTCGATGCTTATGTGCGAGATGCGAAACGATTTCATAAATATCTTGATCAAATTATGGTCGATAATTTATCCATAAATCGAGAACTATTTGAAGATTTCGTAGCTTGGCTAAGACAATTAAAGCTGTCCGAATCTACAGCTGAACGTGTCGCCTATGGCACCTACCGATATTGGAAATACCTTTATCGCCAAAAACTGGCTCCGACACCAGAACCTATGGAAAACATGGATATCACGTTCCGCAAGACCATTAACCCTACGCCGCATATTGCCAACGACATAATGGAAAAACTTATGGGAGATTTAGATGAGAGACTACGAGAAATTTGGTGAGTTTTTAACACTCAGGGATTTATCAATTATTTACTTTGTTCGACACTCAAATATGTCCATTCAGGAGAGTTTGCAGCTCATGCGAACAACGATCGAACTAACTGACACAAAAATATTATGCGGTAAAGAGGTATCGTTTCCTCGAAAAAAACTGATCTTGGAGTATCTTACAAGGCGAGATAAATTATTTCCCGAATCTGATTACCTATTCCCAACCATGTATGGCAATCTTTTTTTACCGGGAAAATTTTCTAAAAGATTTCAAAAACTTTCTCATGAGGCTGGCATCCAGCTAGACCATGATCATCCCAAAGAAATTTCCCCCCAACAATATGAGAAACTGATTGCGCTACGTTTTCAATATCAGCGTCAGAGATACCAAATCAGCTTAGCCATGGCATTATTGGATTGTAATGCTTTACGATCATCAGAAGTAGCTACCCTCAGGAAACGCGATATCAATCTGGATGATGGCATCATTATCCTAGAAATGACCAAAGCCGGTGTTACCCAGTATGTTCATATCCCTGAGTACTTAATCGAACCTTTGCGGAAATTCACCAGCTACTTATCTCTTGACAATCCTCTATTCATCAAATTGAATGGCAATCAATGGACACGCAAAGACATTTACCGGGTAGTGAAACAATACGGTGAAGAGCGAGGTGTTCAAGATCTTTACCCACGTAGAATTAGAACGACCATTGCCCGGAAACTCAGGGAGAATGGTGCTTCCCTTGATGAAGCTCGTGAATATTTGCGCCACAGCGAATTAAGAACAACCAGGCTTTATTACGCACCAGACACAGTTGAAAACCGCCGTCTAATTTTCGAGCGATATCATCCTCGAGCAAAAACTCAGCAAAGCGAGTGATTCATGTATTCCAATGGTAAGGTGCCAGTTTGTAGGGTAAACCCAACCCCAGGCCGACCTATAAGCCGCATT
>CAZLNX010000205.1:0-10976 GCA_964560795.1 uncultured Anaerolineales bacterium
TTTAAATGAAATGCGTTCTTTGCCCAAGCTTTCAAGTGCCTCTACGGCCAAGGCGTGTAGTTCAAGACGGCGAGAATGAACTTGCATCCGATATGCTGCATCTCGTAGCAGTGCATTACTAAACATATAGCGATCATCACCTAATAACCGCCATATACCTGCGCTTTCCGCAGCGGAAACTTTTTGAGCAAGTGAGGGGCCATCACTGGACATCTGTGTTAACAAATTGAAATCAAATTCGCGCCCCAATACAGCAGCAGTCTGTACCGCCTGTCGCACATCTACACCCAGGCGGTCTAGGCGCGCCACCAATACGGCTTGCAGATCGTCGGGCATCGTCATATGCCCCTTTTCCGGTAGTGTCCATCCCTGAGCCATTTCCATTAGTAAGTTTTCATCTTGCATGAAACGCAGCAATTGTTCAGCAAAGAAAGGGTTGCCATCGGTACGCCTTTCCAGCAGGTCGAGCAACTCTGGGGCAGGTGGTCCACCCAGATAAGCATCCACTAATCCAGCCAGCGCCTCCGTTTCCAGCTTACCCAGATGGATTTCCTCGTATTCCATATCTTCCTGAGTCAGACTAATCTCTCCATAGCGACTCGACAACAGCAGCGCGAAGGGATATTGACGCCGCTCGTCGGCCGTCATTGCTCGAACCAAATGTGGTAAGAAAACCCTGCTATCATCATCAAGCCAATGAATATCCTCCAGGAAGAAAATCAGCGGTCTACGCGCGCTCTCCACCTGTAAGAGGCTGATCAGACCCGTCAAGGTGTTCTCATAACGACTTTCGGCATCCAACTGTTCGTAAAGCGAATCAGGCCATTCCAACCCAACGAGCGCCCCCAGGAATGATCGTGTACGGTCCAATTCTTCTGCCAGGCGGGTGTCTTCAGTAGCGGTGATTGAAGAATCTATTTTCCTGTTGAAGTTGCGCTTATTGCGCGCTTCGGACTGCCCATCAGACAACTCGAAGTGACGTTGCAGCCAATAACGGAACGGATTGAATGAGGTGCGCATGATCTCATCACTCTGCGCCAGGAAAACCTGGACACTATCCTCTGCATCGGCCTCTAACTCATTTAGGAACTCGTGTATCAGGCGGCTTTTTCCAATGCCGGTCTCCCCCCATACAACTAGGCCTCCGACATATTGCCCAGAGAAGAGTGGTTTGACAAAATCCCTCAGCGCATCGATTTCCGATTGGCGCCCGACCAACCGCCCATCATAAACTCGGTCAGTGGTTTCCAGGCGCTCAAATAGTAAGTAGACTTTCTGTAGTTGGCTGAATCCCTTAAAGCTTCGCTCTTCCAGGTATTCCAAGTCAAAATCATTCCTGGCGCGTTGGAAAATATTTTCATCCACCCAGACATCGCCACGCGGCGACTCCGTCATAAAGCGCGCTGCCAGATTGACACCGCGTCCGAACGCCGCATATTCCTCTGCCAGGTGGCTACCAATGAAACCGGCATGAGCACGACGATGGGTCACTCCTGCACTAATGGGAATAGCTGTCTGCATCTGCAGGTCGAGGATAAAGGACAATGCCCGTTGAATATCATTCTCATGGGCTTCCGGCGCGCCCCACAGCAGTAACAAATGTGCCCCCTTATCCCCAAATTGCAACTTAAGTAGACCGCCATAGCGTTCCTGTAAGCTGAAAACTGTCTCCATGAAGCGTCTCAACTGCGCTTCAGTGCGCACTGTCGGTACTTTGACCAACAGATAAGTCACCATACGAAATTCGCCTGCAAATGTCTGGGTAAGTAATTCCCTCGGGAAGAAAAGGCTGGCGGTATCCAGATCCAGACTCGGTTGGGTTACAGATTCCCTGGCCGGTAGTTCACCGACGATATCCTTCACTCGGTAATATGTTGCCCCCATGTCCACTTCATCTCCATTAATGGAATCTACATCAACCAAGTTACCCACTTGATCAAACACGCCTGCATCAAGGATCACGTCCCCTGGTTTGGCTACCCCTTCACATGCCGCACAGCCGTCTATGCTTTCGCCGCTGAAATAATACGAGGCCCGTTTGCTATCTTCGGATACAACTACACCCCACGATGCTTCCCCCAGCGCCAGTCCGACTTTGACTGAGAAATCAAATTCCCCATATGGAGTTACATGAATTCGCTCGGACGCCACCCGCATCTGAATTGTCCAGGCCGCTGCCAAGCTGCGTCTCGCTGCATCCGAATTATCCGCATCAATTGGGAAAAGTGCTGTAAAACTGTCCCCCATTTGCATGACTACAAAACCACCCTGCTCATAGGCTGCCAGGATCAACGGTTCGAAGGCATTGCGCATCACCTCAGCCAGCACCTCCGCTCCATGTTGACCATGCTCCATCAGTGCATCGGTCATCGCAGAAAAGCCGGAAACATCCACGAACATCCCCACTGCCTGAAGGGAATCTCCAAGAACTCCCGCAGTGTAACTTTCTAAAACAATCTGTGGAACAAGTTGGTGCTTGCTTGTTGTCTCCATGATTCCTTACCAGATTCAACGAATGCAGCTTGCCACTCGCATCATTGTGCCCTCTTGAGAGAACTACTCAAAGCAGGGATTCTTCCAATAGTGTTGCCGTTTCCTCAATATGGCGTTGTTTGTACTCTTGACGCAAGGCCTGGGCGCTCAAGGTGAAGTAATGGTGATTCCGCAAGAAAGCCAATTGACTGGTATACCATTCCTCATCCGTCATAGACTGCCCAAGATTTTCTTGCTCAACACGCAAAGCACGATTCAGCGTCCAGAAATCGTCCCGGCCGAGGAGATCGAGATCCGCGTCGGCCATAATTTTTTCCAGGTAGGTGTGAGGCTCTTGGGGGATGCGGGTTGCTAAAATAATGCCAATAATGATATCAATCTGTGCCGGGTTATAGTCATAACGGGGCAAGACTTCAGATGCGATGCGGACACTGGCGACCTCATGGTCGGTCAATTGCTCAACAAAGCCCAGGTCGTGAAAGAAGGCCGCTGTGCGTAGTAGGAGAAGATCCCCATCGCCTATCCCCTCCATTGCCGCCAGGCGTTCGACAGCCGGCACCACATCGTCTTGTGTATGAGCTAGACAATGGTAGATCAGCGAGTCTGTTAATTCCTGTTCCAGGCGTTCCAGGGCATACTGCTTGGCACTTTCGAAGTCAGGTATGCTCATGTTTTGTTCTTCTCTGCTTCGAAAAGGGTGCGCAGCTTGTTTAGATCCTGTACTCGATCGCGCAGGTAGCGAGACAGCACCAGAATAATCCCTCGAGCTACCTCGCTGCGATCATCCATCAGCTCATAAAAGGGCTCCTGAGCTAGGCGCAATAATAGGGCGTCCTCAACTGCGCTGACCGAGGCCATGCGAGGTTCAGCGCTGAGTATGGCCATTTCGCCAAAAATATCACCAGCTTGCAGATGATTAAGAGTGCGCTCCCCATCGTGAACGCGCACCTCACCATCGACTATGACATATAGGCAATCACCTAAATCACCTTTCTCAAAGAGCGTTTGTCCGGCAGTGATGGGTGTCTCTTCCAAAAGGGTTGCCACCTCAGCCAGGGTTTCGTCGGGGGTCTCGGAAAAGATGCCAACGCGTTTCAGGATCAGCACCTTTTCAATCGTGCTCAACATTTTCTCCTCCTGAGATTCATTTTGCATTGCCAAAGCCAATTCGGCCGTCTCCCGGATTAGAGCCTCCGGTGCAGAACACGCTGCTATCAGAGTCCCATTCAAGTCAGTAGCTGATAAACAACCAGCAGCATACAAGGCACAAGCACGTGTCCAAACGTCAAAACGACCTGCATGAGTTGTGCAGATCTCTTTTAAGCGCTGGGAACGATCTCTTGATGATTGGGGAAAGAAGGGCTGCAACTGCTCCAACTTTCGACTTGGAGTAGCGTCGGCCAGCAGGGGCAAGAAGATCTTCTTCAAATCTTGGACAACTAGCACATCAATCATTTCAAGGGCGTAGGCCCTCTTATCAGCTGAGGCACGGGCGAATTGCAGAGTATCACGAGCCTGGAGAATTGCTTGACGATCGTAAAGGAAGGACAGCAAGAAAAAGATCCGTTGACGATTCTGCTTCAGTGATTGATCAAGTGCCTCAGCCAGAAGCTGAGCATCCTGGTCATCGCCGATATCAACCAGGATAGCCAGAGTCTCGGTAGAATGGGCTGCCTCAGCTTCAATTTGGGATTGGACAATAGCAACCTCTTCCCCCTGTGCCGTATAACCACCGCGATGCAGGGCGCGCAGAATCTGGCTGCGGATATCAGCATGGGGGTGAGCAATTTGGTTCTTCAACCAGATGATGGCTTTTTCCCCGCCGATCCGTCCACAAATGCGGACCAGTTGGGCCTTAAGCTGATGGGGTTGCTCATCGCGATCACAGTCAGCTTGTAGCAGGGGCAGCACCACCTGACCTCCAGCAATGAGGGCAGCAGCCGCCACCCGGCGCAGGCGCGGGATGTTCAGTTTCTCTACCACCAGGGGCCACAACTTGTCGTGCCCGATCTGACCAGTGGCCAAGAGAGCTGCGCCTTGCACCTGGGGGTCACTGTCATTGAGCAAGGGAATCAGGGGTTGATAGAAGTTGCGGATACCGATCCGACCTAACACTTGTGCCGCCATGACCCGCTCCGCGGATGCGGACGAATCGACCATTTGCAGCAAATGTTGACCAGCCGCTAGCACCCCCTCGATACCGCCACTACGCAGCAGGCCAACCATCGCTCCCTGTCTGATATGTGGCTCGGGATCCTGGAGATAGGCGGAAACCAAGGTGAAGGTCTCGGTCCCCCCCAGGGCAGCTAGAGTACGCACAGCCGTGCCCCGTACTGTGGTATCTTCTTCCTGGCTGATCAGTTGCTCGACATCAGGCAGAGCTGATTTCAGGCCCAACCGCTCGATGCGCTGTAAGGCATCCCGCCGTACCTCGGGAGCCGGGTGCAGAAGCACGTTCTGGAGGAAGGTGGGTAAAGCTTCGTGTTCGATGGATTCAAGAGTGTTCAAGGAATAGATGACCACCCCAGGGTGAGGGCTTTGCATCCCACGTTGTAGGATGGCAACACTGGCTCGATCGTTTAGCTCCAACTCTGCGCCATCCAGTTGCCGTTTGTGCAAAGCTTGTAATAACATCTTGGGGTATTCACCAGTGACCAAGTAAACAAGTACCAACCAGGCCACAATAATAGCCAACATACCATAGATCAGAGGAATTACAGCAGACTCAAAAATAGCGTTTAGGACAAATAGAATTACACCTGCCACTCCAGTGGTCAATGGCGCGACAATTCCCGACGCGAGGGTCAGGGCCTGTGATTTCTGGTTCGCCGGCAAAGGTTGGTAAAGGGTGTTATATGCAGAAATTTCTATCGAATACCCCAGGGCCAGATCCAATAATTTGGCCAAGGCTACGAGCCAGAATAGAATCGCCACAGCTTGAGCAATCGTACCGGTGACAGCCATCCCACCTGTGACAAACAACAGGGCGACCGGCAAGATCAACAAGCTAAACCGAACACCATATCGGCTTACGATAGGGCCAGTGAGGAAAGTGTTGCTGATGATATTTACCACCCCCATACTTGCGAAGAAAACTCCCAGGAAACCGGCCAGTTGAGTTTCATCTAGATACTGGATGGCAGCCCGATCGTAAAAGAGGTTGTCAAGGAAACTGTAGGCTAGGTACCAGATTGCAAGGTAGCTGAATATCAGCAGTACATAACGATTCTTGAACAGAGCTGCGCTCGAACTCTCTTTTTTCACTATTGTGCTAGCATCAGAAGTGCTGAGTTCGGAAACAAAGCTCCGGGTGATAGTGAATAACACAATTAGAACGAACACCATGCTACACGCCGAAAGGATCAGCAGATTGGCTGTGCCCATCCAACTCACCAGCAGTGGGATCAATAAACCGGTGAGCACTATGGCCAGATACTGGCCTGCCCCGATCAATCCAAAGAGACGCTTCCCCTGTCGAACGTCCAATAATCGGCCTGCCAGGGCCCAAAATTCCATGCTACCAAAAGCGTTCATCAGTTGGTACATGACGGGCAAGGCAAAAATAATACCTTGGGCTCCGGTCAATCCCAGGCTAAAGCGAAAGGCAACATTAAGCAGTAAGAGAAAACCTATATTGACAAGCAAGAGCTGGGAAAATGACAAGCGCTCGCCCAATCGTAAATACAGAAAGGTCAGAGTGGGGATCACCAGAGCATTGACGACATAAACCAGGGCTAACTTCTGGGCATCGAATTCCAACATGAACAGAGTGTATGCCGCCGTCTGACTCAAGTTAATCGCCGCGCCAAGCAGAAAAGCATGCAGGAATAACAGTGATACCAGCCGACCTTCACCCTGTTCGACGTTGAGCAGCGACGCCAATTTGCCCATTCTTTCTTGCCTTTTTAGTGTAATTCCTTGACTTTGCGAACCATACTATAAGCGGTAATAGTTTAAATTGTGATTCCTTGATTTTCTCTGTAAATCCAGAACTAGCTTTATCTTAATCATACAACAAAATATCTCTGATAGGGTGTTTTGATCGTTAAATAGAGGATGTTTTGTGGATAGGTTGAGAATCGAACCCTTGGATTTGGGTGGCTTCTTTGTGCAAGAGATAATAGATTTTGTTGGCATTTGTGCCAATCCGGCGACTCGGGGCTACCAGCTAGCAGCGGTTTCTCCAACATCTGGCTGATTTCAACTGCTGCCATATAAGCTTGCGTGGCTTACGCGCGCTGATCCAATGTCAATCTGCTGTGGTTTGCACAGGTCAGCAACCAGGCTTGTGTCCAGGGCGATCTGCCTTAGTGAAAATTAAAGTATAATCACAAGCGACACAAGTATTGGGAAGGAGACAAAGAAAATATGATGACTCCTGTTAACGCTTATACATCCTCGGATGCATGGGTAGAGGAATTAAAACACTGTATTACTTCTATTGAAGAATTAGAAGGAATGGGGTTCCATTTTACTGCCGAGGAGAAAGAGGGGTTACAAGAAATTATTCAAAGCCATCCTATGAGAATTTCACGGTATTATCTCTCTCTTATTCATAAAGACGATCCTCATGATCCGCTTCGAAAACAATGTATTCCTCAATTAAATGAAATACTAACGAACTCCCATAGTGATAATGGAATCGAGAAAAATTTTGGCGATGAAAAAATCCTGGTATCAGATTCCGGCATCACTATGGCAGACCCATATGGCGAAGACACAAGTTTCAAAGGAAACGGTATTTTTCATAAATATAGTGAAACTGTTTTTGTAATTTGTTCTATTTCTTGTGGTGTGTTTTGCAGACACTGCTATCGCAAACGATTTGTAGGCATGCATAACGATTGGGTGGTTCAAGATCTAAGGAAAGCTGCCGATTACGTCAGAAAACATCCAGAAATTACTAATGTTTGGTTAACCGGTGGAGACCCTTTGATCCAACCGACACCCCGTATCAAGGCAATCTTGGATCAATTCAAGGACATTGAGCATATTGAATATATGAGAATTGGTACGCGATCTCCCGTCACATTTCCGATAAGAATTAATTGTGATGATGAGTTAATCGATGTATTCCGTGAATTTAATGAATCATTGCCACTTTATTTTATGACGCATTTCAATCATGCTCGTGAATTCACTTCAGAATCCATTCTTGCCTGCAAAAGACTTCACAGTACTGGTGCTTTGTTGAGCAATCAAAGTGTGCTTCTTCGGGGCGTGAATGACACACATCAATCCCTCAGAAGCCTATCCCTGGCCATGGTAAGGAACAAGGTATTACCGTATTATTTGTATCAATGTATGCCGGTGCATAGGATCAGACAACATTTTCTGGTTCCTTTGAATGAGGGAATTGACCTTGTCGACAAAGTCAAGCGTGATCTTGATGGACATGCAAAAAGATTCAGGTATGTGATTCTTCATGATAGTGGAGAGATTGAAGTCATCGGAAAAACGGAAGATCGCAAGCACGTGATTCTAAAACAATTGAATGATAGGAACAAAGAAGGTGTTAACAAGATATTCATCAAGAAGATTCCTGAAACGGGATGTCTCGAAGATATAACACTATGAGGGTTATTCACATGATAGAAGATATGTACATAGACAATGGAAAATTCATCAACTGAACTATGCTATTAATTTCGGAAACAGATATCAAATCCTTAATTGGAATGAGTGATGTGATCAGGGTTGTGACAGATGCCTATCGCGATTATTCAGATGGGTTAATAGCGATCCCTCCGCGGGTTACCATGGAAGTAAGAGAAGCTACCAACTCTTGCATTTTCTTGATCGCAAATTATCTGTCAAAGCCGTATTATGGCATAAAGCAAGCATCGAGCTTTCCAGATAATGAGAAGAGGGGCAAGGAAACTGTCCTGAGTGATATTCATTTGTATTGTGCTGAAACTGGAAAGCCACTGGCGATAATCAGTGCAAATCATCTCACAGCACTCAAAACGGGGGCTGCTTCTGCAGTTGCCACAGAATACTTGGCGAGAAGAGAAGCAGCCGTTCTTTCCATCATTGGAACGGGAGTACAGGCCCGGACACAACTGGCTGGCATACAACTCGTCAGGCCGTTGAAGGAAGTTCGAGTTTACGATGTGAATCAAAGGAAGGCAACGGAGTTTGTAATGTATGTTGAGGAGATCAGGAATAACGATTATGCGATTGAAATCGTTGATGACTCTGAATCATGTGTGAATGGAGCAGATATTGTCACAACCTGCACAACATCCCATGTACCAGTATTTTCAGGCAGTTCAATTAAAGAAGGCACACATATTAATGCTGTTGGATCTTTTACACCTCAGATGCAGGAAATCGACAGTACAACGGTAGTAACAGCGAATAAGATTGTCGTAGATTCAGTGGATACTGCATGGGAAGTGGCAGGTGACTTGATTGTTCCTTTGCATGAGAACAGGATCGAGAAATCAAAAATACACGGTGAGTTGGGAGACATTGTTTCCGGCAAAATCTCGGGACGAGATGATAAAGATGAGATAACGATATATGAAAGTATTGGTTTCAGTGCTCTAGACATCGCTGTGGCTGTGGCAATATTTAACGCGGCCTTGAGAAATGATTGTGGTATCAATGTGAACTGGTAAGCAATGACACCAGGTGGTGCCAAACAAATGGTGCTGCCGATCACGTGAAAGGAATAGAGATTATGTCGGATATTGACTCACGGCTTGCTAGGGCCTATGATGTCAAATCACTGGCGGAGATCAAGACACTTTACCAGCAGTGGGCACCTGATTATGATCGCGATACGTTAGAG
Source organism: uncultured Anaerolineales bacterium (assembly GCA_964560795.1). Lineage (GTDB taxonomy): Bacteria > Chloroflexota > Anaerolineae > Anaerolineales > UBA11858 > NIOZ-UU35. The sequence continues at coordinate 9,290 of CAZLNX010000205.1, forward strand.
CATCTTGGATATGTGGGACCAAAAGAACTTGTAAACACTTTTGTAAAACATTTCATTAGCCGCGATGAACGAATACTCGACATCGGCTGTGGGACAGGTTTGGTCGGAGAGGAGCTTCATCGCGCGGGATTCCGACACTTTGATGGCTTTGATATTTCTGAGGAAATGCTTGCAGAAGCAGAAAAAAAGGGCATTTACAATACCCTAATCCAAGGGGATTTAACGCAACCTCTCGGCATCTTAACAGATTTTTATGGTGCAGTGGTTAGCGCTGGTGTATTCACCTGTGGCCATCTTGGGCCATACTTGCTGGACGAGATCATCCGTGTGGTTCGACCGGGAGGCATTGTTTGCGTTTCTATTCATGAAGATGTATATGAGAGTGAGGGATATTTGGAAAAGATTAACGCTCTCGTGGAGTCGAGTAAATGTGTGGTAAGCGAAAACAACCAAGCAGACTATCTTTTGAAGGAAGGGCTTCACGCTCATATTTGTGTTTTACGAGTAATCATAGCCACGGCGGATAACTAATATCACTACGTTACCATAAACGGTTATCGTTTATGTTTTCCAAATAGAGCAGCCCAAAACGACTTCTGTAGTATGAGATGGTCAGTATGCATTATCTGAAGGGTTATTCCGTAATACTACGACAACCTAACAACGAGGAATATTTATGAAAACACCCCCCAGTTTCCCATACCATGTAAGTACCTGGTGTGATAATGAAACCTCTGCTGTCGGCTGGCTTGTAATCGACAAACTGGTGGATGGAATCGCAGATGGTGGCACGCGGATGCAAATAGGACAGACACGTGAAGAGCTTGAACGCATTGCTCATGTGATGACGAACAAATGCCACTCTGTGGGTATGTTGGCCGGTGGTGCAAAGGCTGGTATCAACTATGATCCTGCCGCTCCCGACAGCAAGGGCGTATTGCTTCGATTTTTTAAAGCACACAAAAAATTCCTTATGCAACATTGGATCACTGCTGAGGATATCGGGACAAACGATCCGGATATATTCCAAATCTGCCAAAAAATAGGCGTGCCGTCCAATGTGCACGCCATCGCTGTGCAACGACCAGACGGACAACGTCTTGTAGACGCATATCACCACGCACTCAATATCAAGATATTTGGTACCATGATGTGTGAGATCGTTACGGGTTTTGGAGTGGCAGGGGCAGTTTTTGCAGCCCTTGATTATATGGGCAAACAATTATGCGACTGCAGAGTAGCAATTCAGGGATTTGGGACTGTTGGTGCGAGTGCAGCCAAAGCTCTTGCCGAGTTCGGTGTAGTTGTCTCATGCATCGCCGATGAGATGGGCTTAGTGTCAAACCAGAATGGACTGGACATCGAACACCTGTGGCGCAATCGAATAACCAAGGGAATAATTAATCGAGCCAAGTTGCCTGCTGGGTGTGATATGGGTGATCGGGATGACTGGTTAGTTGCAGATGTTGATCTACTGATTCCGGCCGCTGTTTCAGATGCCATTCACTCTGGTAACGTTGGGCAGATTCAATCACGTGTTCAGTTGGTGGTTGAAGGAGCCAACGCCCCTATCGCACATGATGCCGAAAGGGAATTGTTGAAGCGAGGGATTGTTATCATTCCTGATTTTATGAGAGTGTAGAATTCTATGTGTAAATGGATTACCCTAAAGAAGGAAAAAGGAAGG
>CAZLNX010000206.1:0-10963 GCA_964560795.1 uncultured Anaerolineales bacterium
GAATATTGCCAAGCGTCCCCCAGCCAATCTTCTCACGCAGGATCAGTGCACCGGACAATACAACAAAGCCAGACGCAACAGCCATGGTGCCAGGCGTTACATTCACTAAATTGGCTAAGCCAACTTCCAAGACTGCCCAGGCTCCAGTTCCCAAATTGCCGCGGATCATAAGTGCAATCGCAAGACCAAAGAGAAAAAATCCAATTTGTATGATTAAGAAGTCGCGCGGAAAGGTTTTCCAATTAATGGTTTTAAACATAAGTCAATGTATCAGGGCTTTTCCAACCCATGAGATTCTAATAAAGCTTCATCAGTAAGCAGTTCTGCTGTTGAGCCATCGGCTACGATCTTCCCTTCATCCATTATGACCATGCGCGGGAAGAGTTCCATCACCATGCGTAGATCGTGAGTAGAGATCAACATGGTAATGGGCAAGTCAGCCAAGAAGTTGATCAACGAACGACGGGCGCGCGGATCGAGGCCTGCGGAGGGTTCATCCAAAATCAAGATTTGGGGTTGCATGGCAAGGACGGTGGCGATGGCAATACGTTTCTTCTGCCCGACGCTCAAATGGTGGGAGAGACGCTCACCAAAGCCGCTCATCTGCACTGCTTCCAGGGCATCTTGCACCCGTGCGTAAACTTCATCTTCAGGCAAACCCATGTGCAATGGTCCAAAGGCCACGTCATCGAAGACTGTGGGGGAAAAGAGTTGATCGTCGGGGTTTTGGAAAACCACCCCAACCAGGGCGCGAATCATGGGGATGTGTTCATCGCTGATGGGGAGTCCCCCAACGGCCACATCACCCTCACCACGCAGTATCCCGTTGAGGTGCAGCATCAAGGTTGATTTTCCAGCTCCGTTGGGCCCCACCAGGGCGACCTTTTCCCCCTCACAGAGATTCAAGCTGACACCACGCAAGGCAACGTGTCCATCGGGATAAGCAAAATGCAAGTCCTGAATCTGGAGAATATCACCATCACATTCAGGGATTATTATTTCGTAAGCAGGTTTATGTTTTACAGGCATAATTCCAATTTATCTCCAGACCCTAAAGGTCTTTGCGAAGCACTCCGAGCGAAACGAAGGAGCAGAGACCTTTAGGATCTAATGGGGAAATATAATAAATGATTCTTATCGAACCCAGCCAACAAATTGAATAAAGGAAAGAGCCAATAGGGAAAGCGTCAGGATCAGCCAATCCCCTCTGGTCATCTTGTGCGGGTTGAGCGTTCGCAAGTGACCGGTGTAACCGCGCGCCAACATGGCATTGTAGATGCGGTCTGAACGTTCGTAGCTGCGCAGGAATAATTGTCCCACCATACTACCGGCTACCCTGGCACGCCAGACCCATTTTCCACCACGCTTGTGCCCGGGAAAACCTGCACTGCGAGCTTCTCGAGCGCGCAGCAAGCGCAGGGCTTCGTCAGTGAGCACGAAGAGATAACGGTACAGGAAAGCAATGATAGTGGTCAACACCCGCGGCAGACGCAGGTGCTCAAAAGCATGGATCAGATCTGGAAATTGCGTTGTGGCTACTAACAATATGGCCATCTGTACGGAGAGCCATGAACGCACAAGAATGCTAAAAAAGCGCACCACGCCAAAATCGGTGGGGATCAGAGTGATGAAGCCCAGGTTCCATTCAGCCAGAGGCGTTCCAAGAGGTGAGAATATAGCTGTGACGGCCACCAACACAAAGGGAAGAATAATAAACGACCGCTTGAAGCTGTATCCTAAACCCAAACCTGAGAGATCGTTGACCAGCAAAAGCCCAAGCCAAGCTACACAAAATGCCAGCCAGCTCCCGTCAGGCAAGATAGCATTCGACAAGATAAATGCGACTGTGACAACCACTTTGATGCGCGGATCAAGACGGTGGATTACACTTTCATGGAAATGATAATGGTCGAAAGCGTTGATGTGCATGGGGTTTCAGCAATTAGCGGTTAGCTGTGAGCAGTGAGCGGCAAACTATTGGTAACTGCTTACTGTTTCTTGCGCAGGTTGCGTCCTATCAGGATCAATAAGCCCAGCAGTACCAGGGCGCCGACTGCTCCGGCAACTATTGTTGAAAGGGCGGTCTCTCCTAACATTGGTAGGGTGTAATCTGGGAGAATTTCGAAAGGTGCGCTTGATCCCGTTTCTAAGAAGCCTAATTCTTCAGCTACACGTTCCAGCCCATCGGGATCGCTTGACGCAAACGGGGAGATAAGTACTGCCAACAGAGAGAAGACTATTCCTCCAATGATCCAAGCACGACCGGCGTTGGATGTTGACGTGCCTTCTTCCAAGATGTCCGGGCGAGCTTTCTGAATGAAAGCCAGCGCGGCCACAGTGATCAGGGCTTCACCGATACCAATCAACGCGTGAACGCCAAGCATGGCTGGGACGACCAATTCCAAATGCGAAGTGCCGCTAAGCCACAATTGCAGCGAGGTCAGCAAGGCAGCTGCCATGGTTGCTAGCCAGGCAGCGATACCGGCTATAATCAGCTTCGCAGTCTTATTTTTGTTGATCACGATACGGTATAAACCATAGCCAATCACAGCGGTTAGAATTCCCATGTTAAAGATATTGGCCCCCATAACCAACAAACCGCCATCCTGGAAGAGCAAAGCCTGCAAAGCGACCACAGCCGTCATAACCAGAATCCCAGCCCAGGGACCCAATACAATGGATGCCAGTGCACCGCCCAGAAAATGTCCCGAAGTCCCACCAGCAACAGGGAAATTGAGCATCTGTGCCGCAAAGATGAAGGCAGCCATGATACCCATCAGGGGGACCTGTTTTTCGCCTAACGATTTATTGGTTTTAGACGTCGCCTGTGCAACCATAATAATGGTCACTACCCAGAAAACAAGCGAGACCATCAGGTTCAAGAATCCATCAGGGATGTGGAGGGGTGCAGGTGAGAGTAACATTATTATAGGATCCTAGAATATCGAACTATAGAAGTAATTAGAAACCGCAGAGATCGCTGAGACCGCTGAGAAAAAGCATAATAATAATCTCTGTGCACTTCGCGGTCTCCGCGGTAAATTTTTGGGTGGTGGTCTATTTGTATGTGATTAGACAGCAATTGTCACCCTGAGACGACGCCAACGGCGGAAGGGTCTAGCGAAGCGCAATTCTCTCTTATTCGATTTTCGTTCGCTTCGCTAGATGCTTCGGCCTACGGCCTCAGCATGACACGGTCACTTACTTCGCAACCACTACCAATTTTTGATATTCAATCAACTATGTTTGACATTGGGCACAGATCCCAAAAATTGAAAGATGCTGCAAATCAGCTTCAAAATTGTGTTGTGCACGCAAACTTTCACCAAGCGGTTGCAATATTTCAGGATCGGCATCGATGATTTGATTGCAGAATCGGCAAACGAGGTGGATATGGGGACCATGCTTATGGGTAGCATAAACAATCTTGCCCTCACTCAAGTCGTTGCGACAGGCAAAGCCCTCTTCCCATAGCATTTCCAGCGTGCGATAAACTGTGGCGATATTAGTAGCCTGGGTGCGGGTTTTCAATTCAGTAAAGATCTCTTCCGCGGATAGATGCCGGTCCGTATGGGCGATGATATCAATCACCATCTCCCGCTGAGGAGTAATACGGTAGCCGCGCTCTCGTAGGGTGTCGATAATCGTATGACAATGGGACATAATTCACTTTGTTATTGCAAATATTCGCAATAACAAGTATTATATATTAGATTATTGCAATGTCAACACCAGCATGGAGAAAAAAATACCAACCCCTGATACAACTCTACTGATCACACGTAAAGGTATGGGAGAAGCTGATCCGGAACTGCAAATCAAGCTTATTGAAACCTATTTCAAGTTGATGAATGATAGCAATACCTTGCCAGGGGTGATTTGTTTTTATACTGAAGGAGTACACCTGGTTGTTTCCGGATCACCGGTGCTCGAATTGCTTAAATCCATAGAAGATAAAGGTGTCCGGCTAATAATCTGCAACACATGTTTGAATTATTACGGCCTTACCCATAAGGTAGAAGTGGGAATCAAAGGTGGGATGCCGGATATCATCGAGGCTCAACGCCGCGCGTCCAAAGTGATCACGCTGTAGCCGTTGAATCATTTTTCAAGTTTGCCCAAATAAAAAGTGAGGACACATCGACTGTTGTCCTCACTTCGTTTACTTCTATGGAAATATTTAGCTACTATGGCGTAGGCGTCGGTTCTGCTCCCTCGGCGGTTGCCTCCACTGTGGGAACCGGGGTCACCAAATTTACACGCACAATCAAAATCTGACCGACATAAAGGGCATTGGGGTCCTCTTCTAGCTCTTCATTTCTAGAGATAATATCTTCTATCGTACTGTTGAAGAGATTTGCAATGGCACCCAAAGAGTCGCCGGGCTGGACCGTATACTCAATCGGTGTGCCAGCAGGCAGGTCCACAGGGACTGGCGTAGCTGTAGGCAGCTCGGTCCCTGGCGGCGGGATCAGAATCTCATCGCCGACTTTGATGATCGGGTTAGCTGGATCAAGTTCCAGGCGCTCCCGGTTGGCCTCGATGATGACCAAAATATCCATCTCAAACTTGTCTGCAATGGCATACAAGTTATCACCCTCTTCGACCACATAGATCACAGGGCCGGCGCGCGTCGGGGTGGGGCTGGCCTCTGGAGTATCGGTGGGAGGCTCCGGGGTTGGAGTGCTCGTAGGAGTAGATGTCGGCGGGATCGGCGTTGGCGTGGATGTTACCGTTGGGGTCGGCGTCTTAGATGCCAGGATTGCAGCAATATTAAGCTGAGGAGTCTCCGCACCCGTCAGCCAGAAAATGATCAACCCAGCCCCAGCAATCAACAGGATGCTCGCCAAGCCGAGGATCAGCTTGGGGGTTCGTTGAGAGCGTTTTTGCCGTTTGCGATATGCCTCGATGACTTCTTGAGGAGTTTCAGGTTTTGCCATAGTTTTAGCCTTTAATTCAAACTTGAGCTATGATTCTACCCCATTTCATGGGGAGAGCCAAATGCCAAGGAACTAGCCATCAGGGAGTTATTATCGCATCACACCCAACGAATCCCAGACCGCCCAATCTTGCCCCGATGATCCATTAGCAAGAACGACCAAATAGAAGCGCACCGATTTGCCATTCAAGGAACTCAGATCGACATTGATTTTCTTCAAATTGCCATCACAAGTCTCGCTCCAGGAGCCCAGTTGAGTCAACGTACCGAGATCATTGCCTACAGTATAGTAGATGCGGAAAATAGCATCACCCGTACCACATGAGCCATCACCTAGCGCAATGAAGCCTAATTTCCCTTTAATATAATCTCCGTTCCCAACCGTATAGGCAGGATAGCGCCCGATGACATAGCCATCATTGACCCATTTGGGATGCGTTTCCAGGATTTTGCCAGTGACCTTACCGTCTTCCAGTTTTTGGGTATCCTTGACCATGGCAAAACCATTGGCATCGGTATCGGGGCCACCGTAGGAGATATTTGTATCCCCAGGGTTGTTGAAATCCAAGGGGCTGGTGCCTGTACCCCAATCAGCATTTTTGGCCTGAGAAATGAAATCGAACATCACACCTGAAAGTTCGACAACCTCGATCTCGACCCAAAATGACTTGGACTGATCCCCCCAGCCGAACAGTCCTCCACCTGGATTACGCATCTTGAAATAGCCGCGATAAACCCCTGGATTGTTAGGGGCTACCAGGTCAACAGCGACATCCATCTCGGCACCTGGCGGAACAGTACCACTGGTTATTTGCACAGCAGCCGGTGCACCCATATTGTCACCAGAGACAAACACCAAATCATAGCCAGAAGTCCAGGTGCAGGAACCACCATTCTTCAAGCGCCAGATCTTGGTGAACGATTCCCCAGGGTCCATGTCAGTGCCATCAGGAATGGTCACATCGACGGGATCACCAAAATCGATGTGGTCACAGGGGATGGGTGTATTGGTTGCTGTGGGATTCGGTGTAATCGTAGGAGGGATTTGCGTTGCGGTTGGCGTAGGGGTTGGGGTTGCACTGGGCTGTGCCGGGGCTTGACCTTGCTCATCTTGTGGGGGCTGTTGATCCCCTACTGGATCTTGCACCCCCGCATCCTGTGCGTCCGAGGCAGCCTTGGTCATTTGCGCGGCTACCGTCTGTGCTGCCACCGTATGGATCATACCCGATGACTCCTCCGTAGCGATGGATTTTGTGGGCATATTGCAGCCGCTGAAAAGTACCAGTAACAGTATTGCACTGGATACAACCAACATTTTTGATGTAGGATATTTGATCATGGTATTCACCTCCTGATGAACGAACCACGATTAACAGTGTACAACGAGATCCCTGGGATTGCAACTAATTTAAAGCGAAGACCCTAAGGGTTTTCGAAACCCTTAGGGTCTATTTCATCCGGACTCACTCGGGGTTGATAACCACGTTGATGGGGATCTGCTCCTGAGCTACTCTCGGCAGCGCGCCCTGCATCGACCAGGGTCCTGTCCAGGTAATGGTCACAGGCAGCAGCTTTCCAAGTAAATCTTGATCCGTCTCAACAAAAACAAGTTTATTCGTAGGAGTGCGTCCCCGCCAGCGACCGCGCACCTTCTCCTCGAAAAGCACTTCTACAGACTCACCCTGGTAACGGGCATTGATCTCGCCAACAATGCTCGCCTGCAATTCTTCTAACAGGCGGAAACGGCGCCATTTCTCCTCGTCGGGGACATCATCACCCATGCGCCGCGCAGCCACCGTGCCAGGACGAGTGGAGTAGCGCGCCAGGTGAGCGACATCCAATTTCAATTCAGCCAACAGGTCGTAGGTGCCCTGGAACTGGGCTTCAGTCTCTCCGGGGAAGCCCACAATAATATCCGTTGCCACAGACACATCGGGAATACGCTCTCGGATCTCCGCCAGCAGGCGGCGGTAGTCATCGGCGGTGTATTCACGCTTCATGTTGGCCAGTACTTCATCATCACCGGCCTGGACAGGCACTTCGATGTGAGGCATCACCTTGGGAAGGTCGGCCACCGTATCGAGCAACTCGGTCGTCATCCAGTTTGGATGCGAAGTCAGGAAACGAATGCGCTCCAGGCCTTCGACATCGTGCACAATGCGGATCAGCTGCGCCAGGTTGGGCCCATCAGGGATATCTTTGCCGTAGCGGTCAACGATTTGGCCAAGCAGTGTAATCTCTTTGACACCCTGGGATACCAGGGAACGCACCTCGGCCACGATATCCCCCACCGGGCGGCTGCGCTCGATGCCGCGCTTGTAAGGGATGATGCAAAACGTGCAAGCGTGGGAACAACCCAAAACGATGGGCACGAAGGCCGAAACTAAATTACCGCGTTCATTCTCGGGTAATGTTAATTCCCCATCCATGAAGGCAAAACGCCGCGAGGTAGCAGCATCTTCCAATAATTTGCTCTCATCCTGGGTAAGATGGGCGATCAATGGCCCGGGGTCAGAGGGCGGCGAGAAGACATCCACCATGGGGAAGGCTTTCTGCAGCTTCTCGTGTCCTTTGACACCCACCAGGCAGCCCATCAAATTGATCACGGTCTCGGGGCGTTTTTTCTTTACCGGTTTGAGTGAATTCAACCGTCCATAGGCTTTATCTTCAGCGCTTTGCCGCACCACACAAGTATTCAAAACAATGACGTCAGCATCTTCGGCAACGCGGGTGGGAGAATAGCCCTGCTCTTCCAGAGCCGCCGCAACCCGGCGCGAATCAGCCACATTCATTTGACATCCAGCAGTCCAAATATGATATTTCATGTCCGATATTATAGCATTGGGGAAGGTAGTCGAGTAGGAGAGAAAAATCATTTTCGAGGTGCTTATCTACCCTGACCGTCTATTATCAATGTAGATTAGTTAGGTGCTATAATATCTGCACCTCAGGCAGTTCCCAAACCTTATGCAAAAAAACATACACTACTCGCGGACACCAAAATGGGTATTTCCCATTTTCATTATTGTAATATTTGCCTTGAGTATCTTTGTAGTACAAGATGCCCGGGCAGCCAATCAGGTAGTCACCAATCTCTCGGATAGCGGCGCTGGCTCACTGCGCCAGGCCATTGCTGATGTCGGCGCGGGGGAGACCATCACTTTTCAGGCTGGATTGACCGGAACGATTACGCTAACATCCGGGGAGATTGCTATCAGCAAAAGTTTGACCATTACCGGTCCCGGTATTGATCAATTAACCATCAGCGGCAACAACGCAAGCAGAATTTTCAATATTACCGCCGGGTCTGTCAGTATCTCTGATCTAACCATCTCTAATGGCAACAACAATACTGGGGAGGGTGGAGCGATTTTTTGGAACTCATCGGGAACATTGACCCTCACAAATACCACATTTACAAACAATACTGCCAGGAATGAAGGGGGTGCCATAATCAGTCGAAAAGGCACAATTATTATCAATGAGTCTTCCTTTTCAAACAATTCGACCACAAATGGTGATGGCGGTGCAATTTACACAAACGGGGACGCTGGCGCCGTATCCCTTCAAATTGACAAGAGCACTTTTTCAGACAATCAAGCGTCTATAAACACATTCGGAGGAAACGGCGGTGCCATAGGCAGCGCAACAGAACTAACGATTACCAATAGCACGCTTTCAAATAATACTGCTCAAAAAAATGGAGGCAGCGTCTATCATTCGGTTGATGGTGCCAATGCAGATATAACCAATAGCACCATTTCTGGGAATCAAGCAAATGAGGATGGTGGTGGAATCTATTTTGACGAAGATGGAACGATGTCGCTGAACAATGTGACCATCACCGATAACACTGCGGATAGTGATTCCAACGGTAGTGGTGATGGCGGGGGATTCTATGAAGAAGAAGGTACCCACGGCCTTGGCGTAGAAGCCACATTTCAAAATACAATTCTTTCAGGGAATACTGATGAAGGTGGGGAAGCTCCCAACTGCAGCGGTGATGCTGGCGGCGATCATCTTAACTCGCAAGATTACAACCTGATCCAAGATACCACTGGCTGCACGATTGGCGGCACAACGACCAACAATATCACCGGGCAAGATGCTAGCCTGGGCACACTGGCTGATAATGGCGGTGAAACCGAAACCCACAAATTGAACGGCGGCAGCCCGGCTATTGATAAAGGGAATTCCTCGGGTTGTACCGACCATAATGGAGCAGCCCTGACCAGCGACCAACGCGGTGAAACGCGCCCCGTCAATGTTCGCTGTGATATCGGCGCCTATGAAACCGCGCTTAGCGATCTAGAAGTTTCTAAAGATGACGACACCAGCGGTGCGGGTATTGTGGGCACAACCTTTAACTGGACGGTCACCATTTCCAATATGGATGCTGGGGATGCTTATTTCAGCGCCGGCCAAATGATCTTCAAAGATGATCTGCCCGCGACTGGCGCAACTTATGGTACTCCGTCAGAACAAAATATCACCAATATCACCAACGGTGCCAATATTGATTGCACTATTATTGGAAGTACACTAACCTGCACGGCCAATGGCGCAAATGTGACTATTGGGGCAAATACTGGTAAGTTCGATGTGGTATTCAGTGTCACCCCCACAGCAGCGGGAAACTTGGTCAATCCCGATGGTTCTGGCATATGCAAGGTAGACCCTGATGGAAACGTAGCCGAAGATGATGAAACAAATAACGATTGCACTGATACAGTCACGATATCTGCTGCTTCTGTTGGTGCTGGCAATCTATCGGGTAGTTCAGGGGAAGAAGATAACAATATCAGTAGCACTCGTGCTTGCGGAGGGCCCTGCTCGGTAGGTTCAGCCGGAAAATACTGTACTTTCTGTCCAAATGCTGGCATCAATGTTCCGGCAAATACAGTTCAGGATGGCAGCCAGGTAGTCGTCACCGAATTGGTAGGCAGTAATGCCAGCGGGAATTTCCAACTCGGTAACAGTGTATACGATATCAAAGTATATGGACCCGATGGTCAGTTAGTCACATCCTATGATCCCCCACTGGACATTTGTATCAAGCCCTCCAACGCGGCGCTAAGTGCTGCGGGTTGGAATTTCGACAATCTGGTTCTATTCCACAGCCACGCCGGCGGTGCGTGGAACGCAATCCAAAATACTTACGAAAAAGACGGACGCCTTTGTGGAAAGGTATTTCAATTGAGCCTGTTCACCCTGTCCGTACCAGAGCTGCCCTCCACTGGATTCTCCCCCGGGGTGGTGACTGTGCTTGATGATCAACCTGCCTCCAGACTTTATTCTGCAATGGACGATTTCCGGCTGGTGATTCCTGTCTTGGAGGTTGATCTACCCATTGTGGGCGTGCCTTTGACCCTAGAAGGATGGGACGTCTCCTGGCTCGGTGAGGCAGCTGGCTATCTCGAAGGCACAGCCTACCCCACCTGGGCCGGCAATACCGCCATCACCGCCCACGTCTGGGATGCGGACAACACTCCCGGTCCCTTCGTGGACCTGCACACTCTCAAGCACGGCGACCAGATCATCATCCATGCCTGGGGGCAGGATCACGTCTACGAAGTGCGCGCCCTCAGCGAGGTGCGTCCCAACGACCTGAGCGCCTTGCCACACTCTGAGTACGATGTCCTGACCCTGATCACCTGCCAGGGATTCGATGAATCCAGCGGAAACTATAATTGGCGGCTGGCAATAAGGGCGGTGCTGGTGGATGTGGAAACAGAATAAATAGTAAACGTAGAAGCTGGATTTTTAGAAAAAGTCCAGCTTCTAGCTTTTTTACGATTCACGACATGCAATTTGGGTACATCCTTATCATCCACCGGGCAGAGAAATACTCGCAGATGCCGCTTCGACAGCGCTGATGCAAAAAGAACAAATGATGACACTGATGGTTTCATAGATCAGTGTCATTTTCTTGTTCGTGTTTCAGTTACCCAACAGGCATATGACAACTGGCTATGGAGGTGTGCAAAAATAAGATCCCATTTTTGAAATGGTCTGGAAGAATCG
>CAZLNX010000207.1:0-10955 GCA_964560795.1 uncultured Anaerolineales bacterium
CCCTAGAATAACATGTTTTCCTATTGCCTATTTATTTTGTAAAGTTCAATAAACGCCGCTATCTGACAACCAAAGAGGTCTCCGTGCGCTATGAACAGCGCGTTCCCGCGGATTTCAACATCGCAGGCGGGGAAGTGCTCAAGACAGGTAAATACGGCGTTAAACTTCGCTTTGATGCGCAGCAGATTACTGCTGATGACATCATGGCACGCCTGGCTGAGAAAGGCAATCTGGTCGATATCAATATCGCCGACCCAGATTTGGAAGAAGTGATTGGCAAAATCTACCAGCAGACTAAGAGCAAAACATAAATCACGAATACCAACGAATGGCACAAATTTCACGAATATTCGGTTTTGTTGTAATTGAACTGGTATATGAAAAACCATTCGTGTCATTCGGGTTATTCGTACCAATTCGTGATTAAAATCCACATCGATAACAATCAATGAGATTTAAAAAGTATTGGGCCATCTTCAAAATACAAGTCATTAACAGCCTAGCCTACCCAGGTGCTGTAATCTGGCGCAGCTTAATGATCTGTCTCTTCATGTGGGTGTTCACCTTCCTATGGCGGGTGGCCTATGCCAACGCCGGCAGCGACACACTGGTCGGGCTGACCCTGCGAGACACGCTCTGGTATCTAATGCTGGCCGAGACCATCGAGTTAAGCAGACCGCGCTTCGCTCGCGAGATCGCCCAATCCGTCAAAGACGGCTCTATCGCCTACCTGCTCAGCAAACCCTACGACTTCCTGCTCTACCAGATGAGCGTCAACGCTGGTGACACCGTTTTCCGCCTGATTTTGACGATCATCTTTGGCAGCGCGCTGGTTTGGGGGATGATCGGTCCGCCTCCTGAAATACTCGGTTGGCCGCTGGCATTGATCGCCCTGGCTGTAGGCTGGTTGATCAACTTTTGTTTGACCGCTTTGATTGGGCTGGCTGCCTTCGTGACCGAGGATGTAGCACCCTTTGAGTGGATCTACCAAAAATTCATCTTCATTTTGGGTGGCATGATGATCCCCATTGATTTCTACCCCCAATGGCTTGAGAACTTATCCCGAGCGATGCCGTTCTCCTACATTATGTATGGGCCAGCGCGTTTGCTCGTTACTCCAGATATCAACCGCTTCTTATCACTGCTTGGTGGACAGTTAGCTTGGTTTGCTGGATTAGGTATATTGGTGTTCATCGTGTACCAGCGCGGTCTGCAGCGCTTGGCAATTAACGGGGGTTGAAAGTGAAACGAGAACTCATATTCCTGATCGCCGTCTGGAAAGCCAACCTGCAAGCCGCACTTGAATTCCGTGCATCTTTCATAATGAATATCTTGTTCATGATGTTCAACAACGGCTTTTACTTCCTCTTCTGGGTGATCTTCTTTGACCGTTTCAAAGAAGTGCGCGGCTGGGTGCTAAATGATATGTTCCTAGTTTTCGGAGTAGTAGCCACCAGCTTCGGTATAGTAGCATTCCTATTTGGCAACGCCTTTACCCTGAGCGAAGTAATCGCAGGGGGACGCTTGGACTATTACCTGTCACTGCCGAGGCCGGTGCTGCTCCACGCCGTAGCCTCGCGCAGCATCAGCAGCGGCCTGGGAGACCTGACCTACGGAATCATCAGTTTCACCATTTCTGGATTCTTCACCTGGGATGGTTTGGGGCGTTATATTGTTGGCGTGGTTTTAGGGAGCATCGTCTTTCTGTCTTTCATGATCATCGTGCACAGCCTGACTTTTTGGCTTGGCGATGCAGGACCGCTCTCACAGCTCTTGATGAATGCTCTGCTGACCTTTGCACTCTACCCTATTAGCCTTTTTGACGGACCTGCGAAATTCATCTTATTCACCATTGTCCCGGCCGCCCTGATGGGGTCAGTGCCAGTTTCGCTAATCCGCGGCCTGGCCTGGAGTCAGAACTTGGGGGGATTACTAATAGGTGCCATCGGTCTGCTTGGATTGGCAATCCTGATTTTCTACCGGGGTTTACGGCGCTATGAATCAGGTAGCGCAATTCAAGTCGAGGTTTAACTAAAAAGAGCCTGCATTCACAGGCTCTTTATCAGAAATCTCATTATTCCATCAATCGACAAATTGCTTCGAGATCGTATAAACGCAATTCTCGGCGCCCATCGCATGGCAGCTGGTTTCCTGAATACGGAACTTCTTCCCCCCGGTAGCCCATTGGGAAGCCGCGTTTAACACACCTACGCCCAGGTGACAGACGGGTTCATCAGCTTTTCGTTCCCAGCACATGGGGCAATGCTCGATCACCCAATACCAATTATTGTCGTCTTCCGAAATACTCACAACCTGATCACTGACCGTATTGAAGAACTTGGAAAAGAAAACTAATCCTGCTTTTACGCGCACTTCCGTTGAGCCCAAACTCATCGCCGCTTGTGCTGCTTTTTGCACCTTGTCGTATTTTGAAAGACTGTGTTGGAAGGTTTCTTCACCGCCCCTAATGGCAAATACCCGCGCTCCTTTGGAGCCGTACATATCATATAGACCTTGCTGTAAGCTGGCCACATGCGTAAATGGGAAAGCCTTTTTGATATCATCGGACGGGAGATTACCAATATATTCAGAGAGTCCCACCAGATTTAACAAAGCATTGATGCCGTTTTCCCCAAGGATATCTTTGGCGGAAGTCAGTATGCTGCGTCCCCAGATATTTGGATAGAAGTATTGATCAGTCATGAACGTTTTACTCGGATGGCTACTTTATGGTTCTAAGAGCAATGGTCCGTAAGTACTAATGGTTCAATTATAGCTCATTGCGCATCAGTTGCGCCAGATCAAGAAAAATAATTCCTTTGTGCCTTAAAACAAAAGTGACCGCACATTGAATATCAAGACGGTCACATTTGTGAAAAGCAAGCTACCTAGGTGTTACGGACTTTTTGGATACCCACATACTGAACAATGGCAAATGCCAGCACAATGTCGGCAACGATAGCAATGGCCCATTTGCCGCCCGTAGTAAATGCCACTAGGCTGGTGAATACCAACACAACACTGCCAACCACCCAGAGAAAGTCGCCGACAACAATACTCATGGCAGCCTGCAAATTAATGGGCTTGGCACTACCCGTTTTATAAACAACGAAGGCGAAGAGCAGTAATCCTGCCCCGATGACGCGCAGGGCAAGCGATGAAGGCAACCCAAGGAAATTGGCAATGGGAGCAGCATCAAAGACAAACAGCAAACCGCTGATCGTTGAGAAAATGCTGTTGCCCAATAATGCCTTTCGAAGCAAACTCGATTCAGCTGAAGCTGCGCTTTGGAAAGTCGTGCTTGATGATTGAGTAGACATGGAAAACTCCTTTGGAATATGTTTGAATTTGTCCCTATTTTCCAAATTTTCCACTGCCAAGTCTACGAAAAGTACTGCCATTTACTGCCAGATTCAAAAAAGCAAACCGCGGAGCCACAGAGTTCGCAGAGCAATAGCTCAAATAGAGATTACACATACTCTCCCTAATAAATTCTCCGCGGTGAAAATAAATTCTAAGTCTTATATAGAATACTTCGTTCGCGCAAATCTTGGGCAACCAACTTAGAAGCCGCGTTTTGCCAGTTGTAAAGCGTCCGCTCAGGGACCGTCGCCCGAAACCAATTTAGTGCGGCAATCTGGTCATCATCTAAATTCTCTTGAAATCCCCGTCGACTATAAGGGCGCAATCCGGCGATATAGGGAAAATAAAGCGCATTATAGAAACGCCACTCATCGGTTGTGCCAAAAGCAGCTTCTCCCAGGGGTTTGAGTCGAGAAATTGACTCCGCTAAAACAGTTTTAAGTTCGGCCGCTCTCTCTAAAGTATTATCGTGCACCGCTCTTTCTTGCAATCGCTTGTTAATTATGGACATGCGTGTCAGCGGGTTGGCAGCCAGGCGCGGTAAATCGCTGAAATGACTCAACGCTCGACGAGTGAGTCTGGCAAATTCGTCATCGTCAAGTGCTTCAAATTGGAGAGTCTGATCAACTCGGGGAGCGGCACTGGCTGCAGCGCGTAGATAAGACCGAGAATCTCTAACGCGTGGGGAACGAGAGAATACGAAACGATCGATGCCCCCCTGAACTGAATTCGCGAACGTCGTAACCCCCAAGGCCGCCGCAATCATCGTCAATAATAAGATCACCATCGGCAGAGTCAGGCCGGTTTGGATCACAATGACAAAGGCTACTTGCCCCCCAAAAACCAGCGCTGCCAATACGGAAGTCACAAAGGAGCGTAGAAAGTCAGGCAGCAGCGCTTCCCCCTCTTTGTATGCATCAAACCACACGATCGCCAAGCCCAATAATTCCAGATCCAGCCCGATGGCAATAACTATCCACAAATGCGGCAGCCAACCCAACTGCAGCAAGATCAACCCCGCTCCCAGGGTGAAGAACAACGTTGCTGTGATCAAAGCTCCAGTTGCCTGCCTGGGCTGTAATTCCTTTTGCACATATCGAATCAGGCAAACCGTAGCAATCAATGGGAGCAAATTTGCCAGCGCGAATAAGATATACCCCCAGGATAAAAATTGTCCCTTTGTTGGAGACCAAAATGTGTCTGTTGTGATAATGAGAAGAAACGCGATGCATCCCAGGGGGAAAATTCCCCATCGCCAGATGTTTTGCAGTGAGTCCCGATTCGGAGCACTCTCTGGGTGAAGATGGATCACTGCTCCAGCCCAGAAAATTGGCGGCAAGAACAACGTCCCCCAATGCAGACGGTTGAGCAGAATAGCGCTGGCCGAACTGGTTGCATAAATTGCAGAGAAATCAAAGGCCAACGCTATGGCATAGCTAATCAAACCCAGACCGGTATTTCTCAGACGAGAATCCGCCGGATTGCGAGCCAGCAAATATAGACCAAGCCAAAGGGAAACCGCGTATACAAGAATCTGAATCATAAATGCACTCGATGTCTGATACATCGAGTGCATTATAACAAACGCTGAATCCATCTAGAAATTCATCGCTGTCCAAATCTCCTCCGCATAGATGTAAGGCACCGAAATATGGCCATCATGCGGAAAGAACCTGGCTCTACAATTGGGAATAGCATCCCCAACAAAACGCGCCATTGAAACTGGCACATCAGTATCTAATTCTCCATGCCAGAGATAAATATTGTCGCAAGAAATATCTCGGAGTGGAAACCCCCAAGGTTGAGATAGCAATCTACCTTCGTACGCGACACCCTGCGAACCCTGCCGGAAGGCTTCCAGAGTTGCTGAGGCAAGATGCTGCCTGACTTCAGGGTTTAGGAATAGTTTCTTATCTGGAACAGGTAATTCATTGACCATCTTGAGAAGTAAAGCATCTACTTTAGCTTCATTTCGTCGATACCGGCCGATGATCCCCCACAACAGAGGTCGCAGCAACTGGGGTACATATCTGGCCACAAATAAGGCAGCTCGATTTCTAAATTTCATTCCATCAAGTCCCACTTCAAAAGGACCCATCCCAGAGATGATGCTGCATGCTGTCAGCCGTTGGGGGATTTTGTAGGTACAAGCAATTGCGTATACACCCCCTGAAGATATCCCCTCAACGGCGAAACGAACAAGCCCTAAAGCATCAACTAACTCGATTACATCTTCTACAAAATCCAGGATAGTGCGTCCAGGCATGAAATCAGAAAGTCCCATACCAGGACGATCAACGCCGATCAGTCGTACACCCGCTCTTACCGCGGCTTCTGCCACAAGCCTGGCTTCTAAGCGCGATCCGGGCCAACCATGGAAGTGCAAAAGAGGGCGTCCATGCGGTGCGCCATATTCTGCATAGCCAAGATTTCGTCCATCTTTCAGTTGGATGGTTTTGTTAATTCGGGATTGATCAGCAGCTTTCATTATTCCGGTTTCATGAGGAGTTTAGTTTTTGTCTTTGCCTACCTTATTATATACATCTAAGCCAACAAATCCCAACAGCACAACAACCATCAGCCAGCCAAACCAATCTCCAAAGCGAGTATAAACCGACTGCCCACTTATAGTGAAAGTTTCGCCAAGAATCACACCCTGCTGATTGATCTCCCCTTCAGCAACGATGCGGCCATAGGGATCGATAACCGTTGACATGCCACTGGTGGTCCCCAATCCCATGGCGACTCGGTTTTCTGCCGCCCGAAAGACGCTGTCTGAAGCGTGAAAAGGCGGGAACCAGGGTGTTCCGTTGAAGTCATCATCAACTGTCATGAGGACGATATCTGCGCCGCTGCGGGCTAACTCGCGTGTGATGTAGAGTCGGTGACGATCCCAACAGACTCCCAGGCCGACTTGGCCGTAAGGCGTATCGAACACCGGATAGTCGCGCGGCCCTGGATCAAAACCAACATCCTCTTCTCCAGATGTTGTGTTGATCTTTGCTCTTCGGCCCGATTCTACGCCCTCAGGAGAAACCATCAGAGCAGTATCGTGCATTCCTGTAGGAGCGTTCCAAACCACATCAGCGACAATGTAGCTTCCGGTTTCGACGGCCAACCCTTTGAGTTGATCCATGAATTGAGCGTCATCCGCATCGGCAAACTCGTTTTCGGGCCAGACGATAATATCGGGCTGCTGATCTGCAATAGAGCGGGTGAGTTGGGCATCAACGTCAAATATAGCCTGTGAAACCGTCTCGTCCATGGCAATGTATCCGGCCGTTTCTCCTTGGGCCAGAACCGTGGGATTCTGATTGACCATATCGGTCAGCGCGGCGATGGTGAAGGAATTGGATGGCATCGAGGGGAGGGTCAAACCACCCCAAACGATAATCCCGGCGACCACAATTAGGCCGAAAACACTTGTTCGTAGTAAGCCACGAGAGTGGCGTTCGGCACTCCCGTGCCTGACTACAAACGACATTACCAAATACGCTACTGCCACATTGGTCAACATGATCAGGAAACTCAACCCGGGGAATCCGGTGATACTGAGAATTTGCAGCGCGGGCGGGAAGCGCCACATACTCTTAGCCAGCAGCACAAACCACCAGTCTTCGACAACGGGGGCGATGAATTTGACGAACTCTACTGCCGACCAGGCTACGGGCAAGGCCAGCAGCTTCAGCGCGCCGGGCAGCCGCGATTGCAGCCAGGCACCCAGTTGCAGCACACCGGCGTAGAATGTCCCAACAGCGAGGATCAAGAAATAACCCAATACTGGCGGAAAAATGTTTGGATACCAGTTATGCACCCCAATGGACAGGATCACCCCAAAAGGAAGTGCCAGCGCATAGTGTTGCTTTGTAGGTGATGTGCCAATCACCATCAGCAGCGGCACCAGCGCGACCCATCCCAAAAATGGAACATCAAAACCCGGCATCGCTGCAGGCAGCAACAATCCAGATACGGCTGACAAGCCCATCCCGGCCCAAAAGCGCAGTTGGGTATCCGACATTTTGGGGTTGGGGATTGGGGCGCGCTTCTGGTACACCGATGTGAAGATGAATGCAGGTACGAGTAGTACGTAGCGAGCGGCGGTAAAAACCACCATCTGCGATGGGAGCAAGATTGCGGCAATACCCAGGATTGAAGCTATGATGAACTGCCATCCCCACATCAGGCTGATGACGGCATTGGGATAGATGAACATGCTGTTGCGCCACAAGGCTTTGACAAAGCCCCACTTTGAGTATTCCGCAGAGAGCGGCATTTTAGCAAATAACAGGCTGCTCAACCACAGGCCAGCCATTACCACACTGCTGAGGATTGATCCCCAGTGGGCATACCCTTCGGCATAGCTCAGGGCAAGCCCTTGACTGCCTATGAGGGTCAGTGCTCCGGCAATAGTAAAGAAACTCAGACCGCCCCATTCCATCCATGTCGGTTTGTCAAAGACCAGCCGGTAGACGATGATCAACCCTGCGAGCAGTAAAGGCAACCCAACGCTGATCCAATAGCTCACACCGGGGATGTCGAAAGTGATCCAGTGGATCATCCAGGGGATGAAAGCTATCGTCATCCAGGCCATGCCGGGCAAGGGAATTGGCCCGGCGGGACGTTGGTCGGTGGGCGCATCGTAAGAGACTTCGTCAGCACTCTTGAAAAGTTCGTCCATTTTGAACATCAAGCTGAGATCACCGCTGGCGTTGTACAATCCTTGCATGAGCGCATCTTGCCCCGAGAGTTCACCACGGCTGATTTTCAGCCATACTTCTGGTGGGGTGGTAATAGTTAGTGTGGGCGCCTCGGCGGAGCCTGCGTGAAAGAGACACTCACCATCCGCGATAGAAAGATGGTATATGCCAGGCTCTTCACCCGTGACATCAAATTGGATGATCGCATTGAGACCTGCTGCGGCTTCAGCGTTGAAGGTCAGTGGCATGCCCTCGAGGGTTTGCTGAAGGTTAAGGCTTGCACTGAGCTTTGTCGAAGTGTTAGTAGGGATATCCATTATTCCTTATCCTAGTCAGCCTTGAACAACTGATTCAACTTCAGCAACAAGTTGAAATCGCCTTCAACGGTGTATTTTTGCTGCATAAAGGCGTTTTGGCCATCCATCTCGCCGCGGCTGATCGCCAGCCAGATTTCGGAGGGGGTTTTGATGGTTAGCGCGGGAGTTGGGGATGCGCCTTCGTTGAAAGTGCAAACCCCATCACCAATGTGCAGATAATAAGTACCAGGCTCCTCACCACTGACATCGAATTGGATATCGGCGGTCAAGTCACCGGCAACTGCGGGATTGAAAACTGTGGGCATCCCTGCAACAGTGTCATGGCAGTTGAGGGTGGTTATATCGACCATTGGAAGTTCCTCCTGGAGTTCTGGGGATTGGGTGCTGGAGATCGGCGATCTTTGAGAAACCGACGTATCAAACAAATTATTCATTTTCATCATCACGTCCATATCACCGGTGGCGCGGTATTTTCCATCCATATAGGCTTGCTGCCCATCGATCTCTCCCTTAGAGATGGCCAGCCAGGTTTCGGCGGGGGCATTGATCGTTAGTGTGGCCTTGACGGCTGGTTCACGGTGAGATGTACACTGACCATCTTTGATTCTCAGGTGGTACATGCCGCCGCCCTCGCCACCCAGCACAAATTGAATGGTGGCATCGAGATCACCGGCAGCCTTCGGGTTGAAGGCTATGGGCATACCCATCATGATCATGTCCAGTTCGGGATTCACGCGCCCGCCATCGCCAGGTTGGGGGTACTCGAAAATCTGCGGGAACTGCTCTAGCAGGGTCATCGAGCCGTTAGCTTCGAATTTGCCATCTGTGAAGGCGGCTTCGGCATCTAGTAAACCCATGCCGATATCCTGCCAAATTTCATGAGGGGTGGTGATAGCCAGGGTGGGCATTGCAGTATTGCCCTGGTGAACCTGACAGTTCCCATCACTGATGTTCATATACCAATCAGCGGGACCGGGATCAAACTCCACCCCTTCGACATCGCTCAGGGCAAGTTGGGGTGGTGTGATGGTAAATTGGATCGTAGCTCGAAGTTCAGGGATGGCTTTGGGGTTGTACATGCCGGCCAGATAATTGACCATGTGTTCATTGGAAACAAAATAACGCCCTTTAATGTGAACCACACCCTCGGTTGATTCTGTTCCTTGGGACATGCTCTGTCCCCCAGGAACATAGGGAATACTATCTAAATCGGCAGCCAATATTGGAACTGTGCGACGCTTTTCTTCGGGAACCTTGAAGCGATCCATCTGCTGCTCCCAGTAGGCGCCAGCCAAATCATAGAAAACCTGCTTGCCGCCGGGAAACAGATCTTTGCGCAGTTCGGTCTGCAGTTCATCGGAAACGTTTCCATCTCGAATTATTTGCTCACCAGCCTGGCGGAGCAGGTCATAATACGAAGTGAACAATCCCTGCAGCGAGCGACGACTGAGCGGCTCCGCGGCAGTGCGCAAGATATCGCCGATATACTCCCAACCGGCCATGCGGGCCATATGCTTGAAGGTAACCAGCAGCGGGTCGAAGTTATCATATTCCGGGAAGCCGCAGGCCGAGACAACCATGATCTTTTCGGGCTTGTCCACGCGTTCAGGGTGCCCGGTGACACCTGGTACATGAGGGTGGGGAATCAACCAGGGTTCCAGGCGCGGCAGCGTGCGGTCTATGAAATCCTTCATGATGCCGGACATGGTGAAGTGGTAAACCGGCGTTCCGAAGATCACCATATCAGCTGTGTTGAACTGCTCTAGCGCTTCGGTCATGCTGTCTTTGTGAATGCACTCACCGGGCGTGCGCGCCCAGCAGGTATAACATCCAATGCAAGCCTTCAAATCAAGTTTGCGAATGTGGATGATTTCGGTCCTTGCACCAGCAGCTTCCATTCCTTCAAGTAAGGGTTTGAGCATATGGTAGGTGCTGCTGGCTTTCATGCGAGGGGAGCCGTTTAAGGCTAGTACTTTCATTGTTTTCTCCTAGTTTTCTACAGAAGTGCACTTCGACTTCATTCCATTTCGCTCAGTGTGCTTCTGATAACTGAACACTGTTTACTGGTAACTGACCTAAATCCATCCCTTTTCAGCTAATTCTGCTTCCGTGGGCTGGCGGGAAAAAAGCTTATCCATTTTCATCAGCAGGCCCATTTGACCATTGGCTTTGTATTTACCGGTCATCAAGGCCATAGCGCCGTTCATTTCTTTGCGAGCGATCTTCAGCCAGACATCGGCAGGAGTTGTGATCGTTAAAGACGGTTCAGGGGCCTGTCCAACAAAGAATTCACATTTTCCGTCAGCGATGGTAAGGTAGTAGTCACCGCCGGACTCACCGCTGATCTTGAACTGTATGGTGGCTGTCAGATCTTTGGCTTCTTCGGGGTTGAGGCTGAGGGTCATGCCTTCGATAGCCTGCAAGATATTCTTTGGGCGTCCATCTGGGATTTGGTTCGACATATTTCATTCCTTTAGGGTATTAGTTATGTATAAAGATTTATATAAATAGGCAAAAAAAAGGGGGGCTAGTAGTTTGCCAAAACTGGTTTGACGGATAAGAAAAAATGTGGCATTCT
>CAZLNX010000208.1:0-10953 GCA_964560795.1 uncultured Anaerolineales bacterium
TATTCATTAGCCTGAGCTAATTGATAGAGTTGCGTTTCGTCATTTAGAAGATATAAGCCAATTCGTTCAGGTGAGGAGATGGCTTTGAGTGCCTGACACAGAACATCTACCGTTGCAGTAGCATCTAAAGCCTCGACGAGACGGGCCGTAACTTGGAAAAGAGTTGATTGCTCGCTAAGATGACGCTGGGTCTCCCTATACAAATTTGCGTTGACTAATGCAACCGAGGCTTGATTCGCCAATTGCTCCACCAGGGACTGCTCATTTTGGGAAAAAGCATTCAACTTGGGGCTTTCTAAAGTAATTACACCCAAAATTTCATTCTCGTGAGTGATCGGAACGCTTAATTGAGATCGTGTTTTCCCTGAAACTGCATCATAATAATCGGGGTCTTCGCGAACATCACCTATGTTTTCAACGCGGCCATGTTGCAGAGACCTTATGGTTATACCCTTGTCAAGATGAATATTTTTGGGAACATCATAACCATGTTTTGCTTTGAATTGTGCTATTCCAGTGTCAAAATCGTAAACAATGATTGCGCCAATGGGCGCCTGGGTGAAATCGATGGCATAGTCAAGAATGAGATTAAAAAGCTGCTCCGAATGGGTCGCAGCCGAAAGTTCCCTGCTGACAGCTTCAAGAATAGCCAATTGATGAACTCGGCGAGTCAGCTTTTCATCGGTGGTAGTGTGCAACTGAGCATTGGAAACTGCTAAAGCCGCCTGTGCGGCAAGGGTTTTTAACAGGTCAACTTCTTCACGTTTGAACTCGTGAGGATCCTCATAAAAAACAGACAAAAAGCCAGTCTGTCCATCTGGTGTGACCAGGGGGAAGTCAGCATAAGCTTTGATTCCGTCTACTTGCAATGCGACAACGAATTCAACAGTCAGCGATGTCTCGGGAACATTGGGTGTCAAAACAACTTTACCGGTGCGCATGCTGCGAGTGCGGCGGCCGCTGCCCAATGAGTAGTCTGCATTAAGTTCGGCAAATCTTTCAGACAAACCATAATATGCCGCAAGATGAACTTTATCTTCGCCCGGATCATATATGTAAATCGCGCTTTTTTGGCTGCCCCCTACCTGTGCCACCGCCTGACAGACCTGGTTCATCACCGCGTCAACTTCAAGGCTTGCTGTGATTTGACCAGTAAGATTGTTAAGGGTTTCTAATTGCGATGCGCGCTCCTGTACTTGGTCATATAGCAATGCATTCTGAATTGCTATACTCACCGGCGTCGAGAGTGTGGTCAAGAGATCTAAATCGAAGCGACTAAACTCAACGCCATCCAGGGTTTCAAACACTGCCAAACAGCCAATTACGCCCTCGGGGGTTATCAAGGGAACGCCCAGCCAGGATTTAGGCGTCGCCTCACTAGGAGGCAAACCCACGGGGTCAGGTCCACTTTGGGTTTGCGGCGTTAAAATGATAGCTGTTCCATCGCGGATAACCCTATCTGTCAGCCGGTCCATCATCGGCCGCCTCGGCCAGGATACTCTCTCGCCAAACTTCACGGCCAACGGATACCATAATTGTTTGTTCGCAGAGTCCACTAGCGCTACAAAGAAATTATTTACCCCCAGAACTTGCATAACCTGCACTTGAATGGCCGCCAAGAGATCTTCAAGGTCCAAGGATGATCGCAAAGTCTGACTGACATGACTGAGCGTTGACAACTCCTGAACCCGCTTCTGCAAGTCTGCCCGCGCCGCGGTTGCCCCGTATAGCAAAACTGCAATCACCGCGGGAATTCCTCCAATTACTACAATGAAAATATTTCCCACGTACGGATATGCTTCAACACCAATGAGCAATAGTGGTACAGGCAACAATCCTATAACCAGCAAAAATAAGATATCTTCCCTATTGGTCATCAATGATATTCCCCAGCGCAAGAGTCCATCTAACCAAAGCAACAATCCATGCAGAATCACAAATACTATGGAAGGAACAATGGCAATCTGCCAAATACTTTCAGATGCTGAGGCAGGATAATTTGTTGCAGGGTCCCCCAGAATATAGAAGGCAAACGTTAGCGGAACAACATTGATGGCAATAGTAAATCCCAGGTCAAACCACCAATCACGGATCGGAGATTTACTCTCCACTGGAAAGGGCTGAAAAAATCTTCGGAGGACATAACCAAGAAATGTGCCAATTGCAGTAATCCAAATTGCTTGCGTGACGCCAAAGATTAGTGCGCTCCCCAATGTAACCACAAAAATCACATTGATCTCCCCTAAGAATATTGTCAACGGAAAGTTTGCTAGAAACGCAATAAAGCCAATCGCCGCGATTGCCGCCCAAATTTGCTCACCAAGGGGAATTCCCGTTAGTGAACTTAACGCCAATATTGATAAGCCTAAGGCGATCAACAAGGCACGATAAAATAATCGTCTTTCTTGGCGGATGGCTTTCATCATTTCCAATTTCCTAATTCATGATGTTACATTCGAGGGCCGTAATCCCGCCTGGTTGCGAGAGCATTGGAAACTCTGACAACAGCCCATCTCCCCCCAAGCCATAAAGAAATTATGGTGTCGGGGTGAGTGAGGGCGTCGATGTGGCGGTGGGTGGCAGCGTTGGCGTGAATGTCGATGTTGGAGTAAGCGTCAGTGTTGGCGTGAATGTTGGTGTTAGAGTGAATGTCGGTGTTGGAGTAAACGTCAGTGTCGATGTTGATGTTGAAGTAGAAGTTGGAGTCGCGGTCGGCGGATTCAGATATAAATCCGCTTCGGCGCGCCATTCATTGGGAACAATGTCTTCAGGGAGATCTAGTAGTGCCTGGTAATCTAACCTGGCACGATCGATTTGCGCAAGCTCAAGGGCAATTTGAGCGCGATAGAAATATAGTATCGAAAACTCTTCATCGGTTTGGGCGAGATCTTCGCTGGCATTGATTTGAACATAAGCATTATCCGCATTACCCACAGCCCAAAATGCTCGCGCTAACCCAGAACTTAACTCGAAGGAATCAGGTAGCAACTGCCGGGCAATCGCGATATCGTTGACAGCTTGGCTGGCATCACCAACCTCCAAAGCCGATAATCCACGGATTTGATATGCCAGGCCATTTTCCTCGTCCAGGGCTAAGGCCCGATCAATCGCATCGAACGCCGCCTGGTAATCCTCCCCGATCGCATAGTGAGCCCAACCCAATAAGCTGAAATACGTTGGATCCTCCGGTTCATATAACCCATACGTTTGGATGAACCCGAGGGCTTCTTGGGGTTGATTAGCTCGCAAATGCACTTCGCCTAGGAGCAAGTAAACGGGCAAATCGGTAATATCCAACTGATATGCAGTCTGCGCGGATACCATTGCATCATCATACTGCTTGAGAATCAAATATGCCTCCGCCCGCAGGCGGTGATTGCGCGGATGATCCGCCAGCAATTCAGCCGCACCATCCAAGGTAACCAGAGCGCCTTCGGCATCTTCCTGGCTCAGCTGATGAGTAGCCAGTTCAAGATAAGCGTCCTTGAAATCAGGCGCCAGGGCAATCGCATTTTGCAGATCGGCGCTGATATCAACATCCTCCCCAAGTCCGATTTGTGCTTGTGAGCGCCCGATATACGCTGGCCCAAAATTAGGATCGAGGTCGATAGCATTCTCGAACGCCCACAGGGCGCGCTCATAATTTCCCTGTTGTAGGAATGCTTCACCCATGTAGTAATAAGGATCAGGCGCTTCAGGATTTTCACGCTGCACCTGCTCCATGAACGATAGTACTGCTTCCCAATCACCTCGGCCAAGCGCACGCATGGCGACCTGATAGGCTTCGCTGCGAGGATGCGGAGTATCCACATAGATGGGCGTGGGGGTATATGTCGATTCGAGCTTCATCCACAATGGTTGAGGCGTGGATGTGATTTGAGGTGTAGCTGTGTCTTTAATCACCTCCGGCGTCTCGGTGGCAGTTTCACTGGGCGTTGCGGACCAGGCAATGGGGGTGATCGTCAGACGTGGGCCGAATATTGTTCCCCGGGGAGCAAAAATACCAATCAGCACCAACCCAACTAACAGGATCCCCGAAACGCCAAATACCAATAAGCGCAGTACCGGGTTAGCCAGAACTTTGCGGAAGCCAGTAAGTTCCTGATCATCTTTGCCCAGATCGATATCCCATTTTCGCATTGCAGGCGGGACAGGCACAATTTCTGCGCCAATCACATCTTCCCCCATCATTCGCAAACCACGCTGTGCGGCCTCATTATTGGGATCGATTCGTAGCACCGACTTCAAACAAAAGAGGCGTTCTTTATCAGTATCAACTACTGTGCTCAACCAGAGCCAGTAATCGATGTTCTCCTTATCTACGCGCAAAAGACGCGTCAGCAAGTCTCGCGCTCTGACTCGTTGTTTCTTCTCTATTGCCTCAAGGGCTTCTCGGAACATCCCCGATTCAGACATAATCCGCTAAAAATAGTCTAGCACAGGCTGGTTTTCCATACAAGGAGCTAAAGTACTACCTAACCATTTTGTAAATTCATTCACGAATAACACCAACAATAATGGAATTCTAAAAAAATCAAAAATCCATCTTGAAATCAATCCCATTTTTTGCTACAGTTAAGGTACCAACTTATACAATATCCGACCCAGCCATCTGCGCTGGGCACGCCTTACATTGCAGCAGATGCATACAACAATGCCTGGCCTGATGGAGATATCATCGGTCAGGTATTGCATTTTAATAACGACTAAGGAGGTGCCATATGCAAGATAGAACGCAATATCCACTGAATATCCTGCTAGCCGTGGATGGCTCGGACCATTCCGCGGCAGCGACTCAACTTATAGCAGACCTACCCCTGTCATCGAAAAGTACCATTACTGCGATCTCAGTGTTGGTGCCGCGTCATGCGCAATTCTCCACCTCCCTTGAAAAAAACCTCGAGGACACTAAAGCCAATCTCAGCGGCAGCCAAGCCAAGGTCCAGACAGAAGTGATCGCCGGGTATCCAGCAGAGATCATCAATCAACAAGCAGACGAAATCCAACCCGGTCTCACTGTCGTCGGCGCTAAAGGTTTACGCAGCACATTGGGAATCTTACTGGGGGGAGTGGCTCAACAAGTCGTTGAATATTCTTGCTGCCCGGTATTGGTAGTCCGGTCTCCATATACTGGTTTGGGACGAACATTACTAATTGTGGATGGGTCAGAGCACAGCCAGCAGGCAACGCGTTATCTAGCCAGTTTTCCTCTGCCAGCAAAAAATGACCTGTTCCTGATGCACGTCATGCCCCCTATTTACCAAGTTGATTACATCACCCAAGCCTGGCCTACGGGAATGGATGTCACGCCGCCCATTCCAATCGAGAATATCGAAGAGCGCTTACAAGAACAAGCCGACGCTGACGAAAATTTCGGCCTGGAATTGCTTGAGCAAACCCAATTTCAATTGCGGGAATCTGGCATCGAATCTAGCACCGTCCTAGAAAGAGGCGACGCTGCTACACAGATCATCGAATATGCCAAGGAGCAAGAGATTGACTTGATCGTAGCTGGATCTCGCGGCCTCAGTCAGGTGCAAAGTTGGCTGTTAGGCAGTCTATCCCGTAAGCTTGTGCACTATGCGGGATGCTCAGTGTTGATCGTCAAATGATTCTTCCCTTTTATTTGGAGGTATGATCATGTCCCGAATAGAGAATACAATCTGGTGCGATGGATGTGGGGAAGAGATTTCATGGGTTCCATTGATGAGTGGTGGGCACCATTACTGCTGTCAAAACTGCCTCGATGGCCTGCCTTGTAAATGCTACCAGTGGTCTGAGTTAGATTTGAGCCGCCGCGACCAGGAAAGTGGCGCTGATACCGATATCGAAACCCACTTCCAATTGGATCAAGATTCGTAGCATAGAATACTTGCCACAGTTCTGTAGGGACCGCACAGAAAAATATTCATGGAGATGAGTCTCTCATCATCAGGTTTTTCCGCGCACTCTGTGTCTCCGCGGTCGCCGAGCTGGCCGTGGACCCATCGATGTGCGGCCATAGGCAGGCGTGCAAAGCAAAAATTATAAAGTAAAATGGGGTCATGATACCTAACCCTCTCTCCGAAACGAAAATCCTACTCGGT
The DNA here is from genome assembly GCA_964560795.1 of uncultured Anaerolineales bacterium. GTDB lineage: Bacteria > Chloroflexota > Anaerolineae > Anaerolineales > UBA11858 > NIOZ-UU35. The sequence goes on from CAZLNX010000208.1 coordinate 6,087, forward strand.
GTGACCGGCAGTATTGCCGCATACAAAGCCGCTGACTTGGCCAGCAAGTTGGCCCAAAGCGGCGCGCAAGTCAAAGTCATCCTTACAAAGGCGGCCACTGAATTTATCTCACCACTGACTTTCCAGTCCGTGACAGGGCAGCCAGCCTACACCGATGCTGACCTGTGGGGTTCACAGGCACATGTGCTGCATGTGGGTTTGGCCCACGAAGCCGATCTTCTGCTGATCGCTCCAGCGACTGCCCAAACCATGGTCAAGCTGGCCATAGGCAGCGCAGACGATCTGCTCAGCCTGACCGCCTTAGCTATCGGCACTGATCCCGATAGCGCTCCATTGCTGATCGCCCCCGCCATGGACGCCGGCATGTTCAGCCACGCCGCTACCCAGGAGAACCTACGTATTCTCATCGAGCGTGGGGCAGTGATCATCGGGCCAGAGGAAGGTCACTTGGCCTCGGGGTTGGTCGCTCAAGGGCGCATGAGTGAACCGCTGGATGTCCTCGGTCATGTGCGCTACCATCTATCACGTCAGGGTTCACTAAAGGGGAAGCATATTGCTGTGACAGCTGGAGCTACCCAAGAGCCCCTCGATCCTGTACGCTATTTGAGTAACCGGGCCTCTGGGCGTCAGGGTTTCGAGCTTGCCCAAGCCGCTCTCGATGCGGGTGCTAATGTGACCCTGATAAGCGGTCCAACGCATTTGGTTCCTCCCGTAGGCGCAGAACTTATCAGTATCCGCACTGCCGAAGAAATGAAGAACGCAACACTGGATGCATCCCAAAAGTCTGATGCTTTGCTGATGGCCGCGGCAGTGGTCGATTTCCGCCCCGATGAATACAATGATCAAAAAATCAAGAAATCCGGTGGTGCTCCGAGCATAAAGCTGGACACGAATCCGGATATTCTCCTTGCCGTCAAAGCCCAGCGCAAGAAAATCGCCATGCCCAAAATCGTAGTGGGATTCGCAGCTGAATCTCAGGACTTACTTTCAAACGCGCAGAGGAAACTAGACTCAAAGGGGCTGGAAATGATCGTCGCCAACGATATCAGCGCTACGGATGCAGGCTTCGCTGTTGAAAACAACCGAGTCACATTGCTGCACGCCGACGGGCAAAAAGAAGAACTGCCGCTGATGAGCAAAGCTGAGGTTTCTGCGGAGATCGTAGAAAGAATTGTTCCATTATTACTAGATAAACCCTAAAGGATTTGGAATCCTTTAGGGTTTCGGAGAATACAATGAAACTCAACAATGCCATCACCGACATTCCTGGAATCCAAGTTGGCCATGCTCACGATATGGAAGCTCTGACAGGCTGCACTGTGATCTTGTGCCCAAAGGGGGCCGTTGGAGGTGTAGATCAACGTGGAGGAGGAGTAAGTGCTCGTCAGGTCGACGCGCTTCGCCCACTCCACCTGGTAAGCAAAGCGCATGCGATCATGCTTTCGGGTGGTTCTGCATTTGGGCTTGATGCTGCCTCCGGCGCGATGAAATACTTAGAAGAGAAGGGTATCGGTTTCGATGTCCGGATTGCGCGTGTGCCGATCGTCCCAACGGCAATCCTATTTGACCTTGGCATTGGCCGCGCCGATGTGCGCCCTGACCCCGAGATGGGATATCAAGCCTGTCTGAATGCCAGCAGCGACCCCCCTGTGCAGGGCAACGTCGGTGCAGGGACAGGTGCTACTGTGGGAAAAATCTTGGGGCCTTCACAAGCCATGAAAGCCGGTCTTGGATCAGCCAGTATGGATATTGGAGGAGGTGTGATCGTAGGAGCTTTAGTGGCGGTCAACGCCTTCGGTGATGTCATCGACCCGTCTGACGGAGAGATCGTTGCTGGTGCACGCGCCGCGGACGTCGGTCCTCTGCACATTGGAACAGAGGGTTATTTTGCGGATACGATGCAAGTAATGAAATCACTAATTGGTCGCACAGCATTGGGATTCGCCAGCCGAGGCAATACAGTCATTGGGGTTGTGGCTACCAATGCCAAATTGTCCAAAGTGGGTGCTAACAAAGTAGCACAGATGGCTCACGACGGATTGGCGCGGACGATACGTCCAGCGCATACCATGGTCGATGGGGATACGATTTTTGCGCTGGCAACGGGCGAGAAAAAAGCCGATGTCAACATTGTGGGAGCATTCGGCGCGGAGGTCTTCGCCCAGGCGGTGCTGCAAGCGGTGTACGCCGCTGAACCGGTGGCTGGGTTGCCTGCAGCGTCGAAAGAAAAAACCGCAGAATGAACGCGGATATACACCGATATTCATATCTCCATGCTTCCTGTCCCTGAACAAGAATTCATTGCTTTTCTGATCAAGGCCAAGCAAAGCACCTATGCAGCGGCAGAGTCCAGCCAGCGCGTGGAGCCTAAGTTGGCTGGGTCAATACAATACGAATATCGCCAGGGAGCCCTGCTCTACAGGGATATTTATTTCGGGATGGCATATTTCGTCGGCCAGGAGACAGTATATTTTTTATCAGATCCCATTTGGGGGATGAGCTACGCTGGGGGTGTTAGCCAAGAATTATCCGAGGACGAGACAAAAGAAATCTATGCGTTCTTAGGGGAGGCATTGAGAGACATCCCGCCCGAGCGACCATTTCGAGGACCAATAAACTATGAACACAGAGACCGTAAATACACGAACCGGTCACTCGGCGACTTCAAGCGCTTTTCCGGTACAGAGACGATTTCTCTCAAGGGTCTCTCGGTCTACAAACTGCATTACAACGGTGGGATTTTAGAGTAATTCGCAACATTTTCGTTGACAAAACCAGGGGAGCATAGTAATATTTTCCCCGCTCAGGCGAGGTAGCTCAGTGGTAGAGCAGGGGACTCATAAGCCCTTGGCCGTGGGTTCAACCCCCACCCTCGCCACTATTTCTAGAGTAAAAGACGTACTGAAAGGTGCGTCTTTTATGTTTAATACACAAAGAACTAGGGGGTGAGCGAGGGTACGCTTCGCTTTTACCGTGTAAAGTTCAATAAGTTTAGCCGCTTCTACGAAAGTAGTGTAAACAAATACAGGAGTGCACTTTTTTTCTTACACATGCTATCTAATTGCCAATTTATGATATTATTTGTTCATAAACAATCAAATCAAGCACATAAGGAGTGATCACCATGAAGACAAGTAGGTTTTATTCCAGCCTCGTCTTTGTTTCAATTTTCTCACTACTATTTGCATCTGGTGCATTAGCCGATGCTCCAGCTCCACCATCAGGTCAAGGGAGTGCAGAGACCCGTTGGTACACAGGATTTGGATTGCCTGACAGTGGCGAAGAATGTTTTGATGTTCCCAATGGCTGGGGGAGCCTAAAAATCCGTTTTTGGCACACCGCTGACCAAGAATGGGTTAATTTGGAAACAACCTTTAAGACCGTCGATGGGGTCAAGAAAGCCTGTGCAATCATTCCAGCAAATGGCTGGATTGCTCTTCAGGGGCAGCACACTGAAGGATTGGTTGACCCGGAAAAAAGCTTTTGTGAGAGAAATCCCGATGATTGCCAAAGGCTTTGTGCTGTTAATGGGCACGTAGAAGCGTGCAATCTTGGAGATAATGGGGGGGGGTGCGGTGGCGCGCTAACACCAAACTCTTTTATGCTATAATGCAAAGGCTGGACGTGCGCGAACACATCCAGCCAAACCCGAACCATCAGCGTGGATGATTCGAGCAAGACAAGTATATCACCCACCCGATACGACGGTGGGTGTTTTGTTTTACTGGTTTTCGAGAACCAGGGGACTCTTGAAAAAACAATAGTATTGAGTACGGTTTTCTCGCTGTTTACCAGGCGAGGTAGCTCAGTGGTAGAGCAGGGGACTCATAAGCCTTTGGTTGTGGGTTCAACCCCCACCCTCGCCACTAAGAAACTCTGAGTACTATTGGTATCAGAGTTTTTATTTTTATCAGTATTTGTATGGAGTGGTACTATGGCAAAAGCAAAAATTGACGCAGGAATTTGTGGTGAACACACAACCGTCACAGCTGATCTAATTGAAGATTATCGTGTTGCATTGAAAATTGAAAGCAGTTGTAAGCACATACAGAAGCTGGCCGACAATCTAAAGGAAGTCAACGCACTAAACGAGATCTCTGCACGGCGTAACATTCCGGAAACACTATCCAAGGGGATGGAGTACTGCACACACGCGGCCTGCCCCGTGCCCGTAGGAATCATCAAGGCTATTGAAGTTGCTGCTGGATTAGCGCTTCCCAAAGACGCCAAAATCGAAGTCGAATCCTAATTTCGGAAATTACTAATAGTTTAGTAGATAAGGCACACCCAAGATGGTGTGTCTTATTTATTTAATCAATAAAGATTCAAAACACTACGATTGACAAGGTTCAGCCCGATTGGTATATTCGGACTACTTAAGTCCACTTTTGTATTATAAGTATTGGAGATTAGAAATGAATGTACAAGATATCCTGAAATATGGCAATATAACGGTGCTCAACTCGCTGGACGGATTAGATGAAAAATATTGGGAACAGGGTGGTGTTTGTGGTGTATGGTCTGTTAAAGAGATTCTGGCCCATTTGATCTCTTTTGAGCATATTCTAAAAGATGTGTTGGGCTCAATTTTAGGCGAAGATGAAGTACTTACGCTAGATGCATATCGCGACCAGGGAGACGAGGATTTCAACGACGTGGAAGTTGGCAAACGAAAAGATATGTCTGTGTCAGACATCGTAGAAGAATATACTGCCGCCCAAGCAATTGTCGCAGAGTTGGCAGCTAAGATCCCTGCTGATAAGTATCGAGAGAATGGCACGATCCCATGGTACGGCGAGGAATATTGCTTAGATGATTTCATTGTGTACACAAATTACGCCCACAAACGCGAGCACGTAGCACAAAT
>CAZLNX010000209.1:0-10911 GCA_964560795.1 uncultured Anaerolineales bacterium
GGAAGAATGCCACATTTTTTCTTATCCGTCAAACCAGTTTTGGCAAACTACTAGTATAGCCTATATTTTGCGGAATCTGCGTATTTTTTCAGCGGTTTCCAGGGATCGTCGGGGAAGTGGTTAGATTGGGCACCCATTTCTAATCTTCATCCTGGAAGTAAGTCAGGAGCTGGTCATATTCAAATTGATTGGCAAGTTCTCCCAACTTATTTGCCAGTTGCGTGTCGATTTCATCCACCTGCTTTAGAAGTTCAAAGAGCCTGGTGATATGACCGCTTAGGGTGGCGTCTCTCATTTCAGCGATTACCTTGGATGGAATTGCCCTTAGTTTGTCTAGGATCTCCTCATCATCTAAAGAGATTACCTCTGGTATTTCATCGATATCTTCTTCTTCGTATTGATATTCAATCTCCAAATGCTCTCTAATGGTTTCAAAGATCATGTTTTCCTGGAATGGCTTGCGGATGAATCCGTCCGCGCCGATACTCAGGATTTCTCTGCGATTTTCTTCGAAAGCGCTGGCGGTTACAGCGATGATGGGTGTCTTTTCACCCAGTGGGGTGGCCTTGATCTTTTGGGTGGCCTCCCGGCCATCCATCACCGGCATGTTCATATCCATTAAAATAATATCCGGCTCCCAGGTTTCAAGGGCTTTGATAGCTTCCACACCATTTTGGGCCTGTTGAACCGTGAAACCAACTCTTGAGAGGATTTCGGTCAACAAAACTCGGTCGGTCTTGAGATCATCAACCACTAAAACTTTGAAATCCGGTTGACCTGGAGCCAACTCAACGACTCGATCCAGACGGGTAATTTCCAGGATATCTTTGGCTTCACCGAGATGTAGTGGAATCTCTACCCTGAAAGTGCTACCAATCCCTAATTGGCTGGAAACAGTGATTATTCCCCCCATCAAATCAATATATTGCTTGCAGATCGCCAACCCCAAACCGGTGCCATCTTGCAGGCGCAGGCCGCTGGCGGTTTGCTCGAAGGGGGCGAACAACTTATCCATTTCATCTGCGGCAATACCAATCCCCGTATCTTGGACTTCCACGCTCAAACGAAATGTTTGAGCATTGAATTTCTCTACAGAAATACGCAGGATGATATTGCCATCTTCTGTGAACTTGATCGCATTCCCTAAGATGTTGATGATAATTTGCCGGATTTTAGCCTCATCGCCATAGAGGGGTGCATCCAGGTGTTGGCCGCTTTTCTCTATCTGAAAACTTAGCCCCTTGGTGCTGGCGCGAAACCCGTAGGTTGTTTCCAGATCGAATAGCATATGTGTGAGACTGAAATTATTCGGATTGATGGTGATCCTGCCGGCCTCGATCTTGGACATCTCCAATACATCGTTGATTAACTCCAAAAGGTGTAGGCCACTGCGCACGACAGTGTCGACTTTGCTTAGTTGATCGGGCTGCAAATTGGGATCGCTCTTGAGTAATTGAGAGAAGCCTATGATAGCATTCATCGGGGTGCGGATCTCGTGCGACATATTGGCCAGGAAAATGCTTTTGGCCTGGTTGGCAGTTTCTGCATCTTCTTTAGCAAGATGCAATTCCTTTTGTGATTCTTCCAACCTGGAAAGTGCATTTTCGGCTCGAATACGTTGTCGGGTGGAATCTTGCATCAGGTTCAAGGCGGCCTGGCGCGAATTTTCTAGATCTTGCGTGCGCTCCATAACCCTTTGCTCCAAATCCTCGGCATGGCGCTGAACCTGGTCGTGGAGCAGGGCATTTTGAATGGCAACCGCGGCCTGGCTGGCCAGCGCTTGAGCCAATTGGATGTGCTCATCGGTAAAGAAATTTGTTTCGGTGCTATCCACTGAATACAATCCAATGACCTGGCCGCTGGCCACCAGCGGTACGCCAAACCAACTCAAGACATGCTCAGACCCCTCTACGGGCTTCCAGCTAGCGTATTCCCTGGTATCGGGGATTAGAATGCTGTCTTGGGCTGAGATAATGGATGAAATCGACGGGATATCCTGGACTTTAAAGGTATATAATAGAAGTGCTTCTGGATCGGTATATTTTTCATATCCTTGCGTTGCTCGAACTGCCACGCGCTCCCCTTCCTCCACCAACATGATATTGGCGCTATCGTAAGGAACGATTTGACTCAAGTGAGTCAACAACCTTTCTAAGACACCGTTTAAATCCAATGTTTCTGAAAGTGCCAAATTTGCGGCTTGCAGGGTTTCGAGGCGTTCAGCATACTTTCGCAGCCCTTCTTGAGTCTCTTTCTGTTCAGTGATATCCCAATTGACCCCGATCACACGCAGCGGTTCCCCGGTTTCATCTCTGCGAATCACCGCCATGCTCCGGATGTAGCGAGTGGTGCCGTCTGGCCAGACCACGCGAAATTCGGTATTCAAATCTTTTTCACCGCGCAGTGCTGCATGTACATTGCCATCGGCCATTGACAAATCATCTGGATGTACGGTCCCTTGCCAAATACTATTGGGGTCACGAGAATCGTCTGCGCTGGAACCGTAAAACGCGTACATGACATCATCCCAAATAACGATGTCGCTCTTCAAATCCCAATCCCAGATACCGACCTGGGCGGCGCTGACAGCCAGTCCCAGACGCTCTTCACTCTCCCTTAGGGCATCCTCAACCTGTTTGCGTTCTTCTATCTTATCTCTGAGCTGCTGATTGGTATCTCGTAATTCATCGGTTTGGGCATCGACCAATTGCTCCAGGCCAATTTGAAAGTGTCTCAGCGTTAAATGGGTATTGATGCGCGCCAGCAGCTCTTCGGCCAAAAAAGGTTTGGTGATAAAGTCAACGCCACCAACCGCAAACGCCTGGGCTTTGTCTAGTTCATCTTCTACGATACTTAGAAAAAGGACCGGAATATCTCGGGTGCTTTCCTGTGCCTTGAGTCGGCGGCAGACTTCAAATCCATCGATGCCGGGCAAACGGATATCTAATAAGATCAGGTCAGGTAGCTCGTTTTTGAGATATTCCAGGGCCAATTCACCATTGGGTGCCAACCGGACGCTGTAATCTTTCTCGGTGAGAAGTTGTTGCACCAAGCGCAAATATGCTGGGGTATCGTCGATAACCAGGATAGTCCCCTTGGATAAGGTACTTTTCTCTTTGGTCATGCGTTACCTCTAAAAAGGTTTAATAATTTCGCGGCGTACAGTATTTGCAACCGGTGATAGCCCGGTAGGTGGCTCGTTCCGATGCTCTGCCGTGAAACGAGTATTACAGTAGAAATTGCTGTGATACTGTGTAGCATTTTTGGAAGTGCAATATCTCGCACTTCGCTAAATTTTCTGGATCGCTTCCAATATCTGATCGTATTTGAAGTCTCCGGTTAAAACATCCAGGGCGATCCCCAGGGCTTCATCTTGCTCCTTGATTTGGGTGATCAGCTTCTCAATAATATCCACATCCAGACGGCGGACCGCGGCACTTAACTCGGTCAGGGTTTCCTCCGGCAGGGCTGCCAGAGCCTCGGGGTCAAGCCTGACCGTTTCTTCGGATGTAGTAGTTTTCTGGTCGTCATCGTATAGGAATTTCACCTCAAGGTGCTTTTCAAGCATCTCATAAACTTGTGCCAGGCGGTAAGGGCGGCGCAAGAAATCGTCACTGCCAATCGCTTCGATGGTGGCGCGTTCTTCGTCGAAAGCGCTGGCGGTGACAGCGATGATCACCGTATTCTGGCCGCTCTCAGCCGATTTGATGCGGCGGGTAGCTTCGAAGCCATCCATCACCGGCATGCGCAGGTGGATCCAGACTAAATCGGGCTGCCAGGTTTCCCAGATTTCCACAGCTTCAGCGCCATGACGGGCTTCCCGCAAATCAAAGCCCATCGGCTGGAGCAGCTTGAACAATATCTGACGGTTGGCCCATTTGTCATCGGCGATCAAGATTTTGTAATTCGCTTGATCTGGTGCCAGGGCTACCACCTGGGGGCCATCTTCTTCCTGATGTTCTGCAATCGAGGTGGTCAATTCAACAGGTAACTCAAACTTCACCTGGGTCCCTTGACTTAATGTTGTCTCGACTATAAGTTCAGATCCAAACAACTGCACAAATTCCTGGCTGATAGCCAACCCCAAGCCCGTCCCTGTTTGGGCTTTTTTGCCAGCTTCGCCCTGGAAGAAAGGCTCGAAGATGCGATCAAACTCGTCATCCAGGATCCCCGGACCGCTATCTTCGATTTCAAATACCAGGTTGGTTTGCTGTATATCTGGATCAACATCACCTACTGGACCCACTCGCAGGATGATGCCACCTTCCTCTGTGAAGGTGATAGCGTTGCCCAGTAAGTTGATCAAGATTTGGCGCAGCTTGACCGCATCGGTGCGGATGAATTTTGGGCAATTTTCCTCTGGTTGGATATTGAATGCGAGGTTTTTCTCGCTGGCCCACAGGGCAAACATATCTTCCAAATCGTCCAGGAAATGGTGTAGATCGAAGGACGCCATCTCCAGGTCCAGCACGCCAGCCTCTATTTTAGAGAGATCTAAAATGTTATCGATCATGGTATGCAGATGTTCACCGCTGCGCAGGATGACGTTCAGGTTTTCCCGTTGTTCATTGGGCAAGCTGCGACTGAATTGCTGCATCAGGCTGGTGTACCCCAAAATGATATTGAGCGGCGAGCGTAACTCGTGGCTCATATTGCGCAAGAAAGTGGATTTTGCTACGTTGGCAGACTCTGCTGCAACTCGGGCGGCTTCTAGCGCTTCGAGAGTCCGCTGCAATTTTAGATGCGCGCTCACCCTGGCCAATACTTCCTCAGCATGGAACGGCTTGGTGACATAATCCACACCACCAACCTTGAAAGCCTCTATCTTGTCAGCAGTATCAGTGAGGGCGCTGATGAAGATAATGGGAATATCTTTGTATTCATCATCCGCTTTGACCTGACGGCATACTTCGTACCCATCCATTTCCGGCATGCGGATATCGAGTAAAACCAGGTCAGGTTTTTCGGCTTTAATCGCCCGCAGGGCCAGTTTACCACTGGGAGCAGGTCGAACTTTATAGCCCTCATCACGCAGAATTCCAGCCAGCACATCCAGGTTGGCGAGCGTATCATCTACAATCAAAATATTGCCTCGGAGCTCTTCTTTCTGATTCATGATTTATCTCCTTCCAATAAATCTTCGATCATATCAATATCGAGTTTGTCTACTAATTCGCGGAGTTGATCCAGTTGATTTTGATCTATACCAGTGATTTGATCGATCAACTTGTGAAGTTGCTCGGTATCCAATGCTTCTGTCGCTGAACGTAAGTCAGCTAAAATTTCGGGGGATAAGCCTCGCATGGATCGTTTTAGCTGTTCGTAGATGTTTTCAGAAGTCTCTGGAGATGAGATGGTTGTATCATGTTCTTCGTAAATATATTCAACACCGAGGTGCAGGCGGATCTTTTCGAAGAGATCCGCTTCTCGGAAAGGTTTGCGAATAAAATCATCCACTCCTTGAGCTATAATTGCATCTTTTTCTGTTGATAAAACACTGGCGGTGACAGCAATAATGGTTGGTTGAACGTCATCTTTGGACAATTGCCCTCGAATTACATGAGCAGCTTCGCGCCCGTCCATCTCAGGCATAACCAAATCCATAAGGATTAATTGTGGCTGCCATTCTTGGAAAGCTTCGACTGCCTCTAATCCGTTGGTCGCTTCGCGCACAATGAAGCCGATATTCGATATCATTTTGGTAAGCAGGTCTCGATTGGTTTCGCGATCATCTACAACCAAAGCTCTATATTCACCTTGCTCGGGCTTGATGCAAATAACGCGCTTCTCGAAGGTTTTTTCGGCTAGATCACTCCGTTGGCTGATTTGTGCCTTCATCTCGAAACGGAAGGTGCTGCCTACGCCAATTTGGCTGGTGACGGTGACATCACCGCCCATTATGCGCGCATACTCGCGGCTGATCGACAGCCCAAGCCCGGTACCCTCCCCAGACCTTTCTCCGTTCAACGATTGTTCGAAAGCCTCGAAAATCTTGTAAAAATCACTTTCTGGGATACCGATGCCAGTATCTTCAACTTCAAAGATAAATTGCACAGTGTCGTGGTCGTTATCAGCAGTGGAGAGCTCTGGTTCTCCCACCAAAGCCCTTAATATAATCCCCCCTTCTTCCGTGAATTTGATGGCGTTCCCCAGTAAGTTGATCAGCACTTGGCGGATTTTGCTCTCGTCACCAAAAATATACTGGGGAATCTCTCCAATTTTCTCATAACTAAGCAGTAAGCCTTTCGCTTTGGCCCGCACCTCGAACATCATCTCAATATCGAGTAGCAGGCTGGGTAAGTCGAAGGTTTCTAGGCTGAGCACAACCTGTTGAGCTTCGATTTTGGACATCTCCAGGACATCGTTGATCAAAGCTAAGAGATGTTCGCCGCTGCGCCCGATCGTGTTCAGGCTTTTCCGTTGATCTGTGGTTAGGGCGCTATCACGCTCCAGGATTTGGGAATACCCCAGGATGGCGTTCAATGGCGTCCTGATCTCATGGGACATATTTGCCAGGAACATGCTCTTGGTTTTGGCGGCTGTCAGAGAAGCCTCGTAAAGCTGGGCATTTTGAATTGCAATAGCTGCTTGGGCAGACATGATTTCCAGGGTCGCCTGATCGCTCTCATCGAAGGCATGGGTCGCGTCCGCTTCCACTTCCAGAACACCAATTACATTTTTCCCCACCCGGATGGGCAGCGAAAGCGAGGAAGGTGAAAACCAATCCCCAACCCGATAAACTCGCTCATCGATTGATGCCTCACTAACCAATACGGTTTCCATTGATTCAGCAGCTAGCCCAATTGCGCCCTTGCCCTTGGGTTGTCGATAACCTTCAGGAATAACCGGCCAAAAGTTCTCTGTGGCGGCGGCTACAAACAATTCTTGGACTTCTTCATCAAGCATAAGGATTGCTGATCGAAGATAGCCCAGATCATTTCGAACGGTGTCGACAATATCTTGCAGCAATTCAGATTGCTCCAGAATGGCCACAATATTGCGCCCGGCGCGATTAAGCGTGTCTAGCTGATTGACCCGCCGTGAGAGTTTCTTCTCAGCCAGGATGCGATCATCGATTTCTTGTTGTGCTTTTTCATAGAGCTGGGCATTCTGAATAGCAATGGCTGTTTGATTTGCGATTGCGGTGAGAAGGTCGCATTGTCTTTGCTCAAATGCTCGCGGCGTTGTGTAGCTCAGCGCGACCATTGTGCCTATGACGAGATCACTGAGTACAATGGGCACTCCAACCCAAGATTCTGATACCTTACCAGGGATCAAAGGTACAGCCTCGATGTTCATCTTTTGTACATGCTCCTGAACGTTCTCAGGAAATAGCAAAGGCTCTTTTGTGGCTAGAATATGGTCGGTAAGACCTCCGCGCTGATCTGTATGTGGCGCTTGGAACTCCCCATCTACGACCTTCAAGGCAGTCCAGAGCTCGTCTTTTACTTCATCATAGAGAGATATATAGAATGTGCTGATCTGCATCAGCTGGGACGCGCTATGGTAGGCTTCTTTCAATACATCGTCCAGGCTGAGTGTTAGCGCCAGTTTCCTGCTGAACGCATTTAGGATAGCCAGTTCTTGCGCGCGCTGTGCTGTTTCTTCATATAGCCGCGCGTTACGAATGGCAATGGCTGCCTGATTGGCTAATGCAGATAGCATCTCCACCGCATCGGGGGCGAAATCGGGTTGGTCTGGGCGGTTGATGGCCGTCAAGGTGCCCATGGGCCGGCCCCTATAGAACAGCGGTACAACGACAATGGCACCACAATTGGTGTCTGCACGGCGTTTTTGTACCTCAGGGCTTTCGCGTGGGTCAGGCTCTTCCTTGGAGGATACGGCTGGTTGACGTTCTCGCAAAGCCCAGCCGCTAAGGCCGCTCCAAAGTTCATCGAAGCTGACTTCGATAACATCCTCCAGGCCGGGCCCGGCTTTCACGAACCAGGGGACTTGCTTGTTCTTAACATCCATCAGGATCAGCGTTGCCCGGTCTGCTGGCAGCGCCTCAATCACTTCATCGACTATCGTTTGCAGCATGGCTTCCAGGGATTGGCTGGCGTTTATAGCTTGGCTGACGTTATACAGCGTTGCCAGTTCTTCAGCCTGGATCTGACTCTGGGAAAAAAGCCGAGCATTTTCAATAGCTCTAGCGATAATGCCGGCCATGGTTTCCAGGGTTTGTTGTTGGTTTGCGCCAAAGGAATCGGGTCGCAGGGATACCACGCTGATCACTCCCAAGGAACCAACTTTCTGGCTTACCACTGGTACAGATAGCACAGCGCGGATCTCGTCCCGCCGAGGTAGGCTGGGGAGTTCATCAAGATCTGGTGCATATTGGAGTTTTCCGCTGGTGAAAGCCTTCCCTAAGATTTCTTGTCCTGGATCGTAGACAAGACCGACAAAACGCTCCGCCTGGTATCCAAATGCGGCACGAGCAACAAGTACATCCTCTGTTTCATCATATAAAAAGACAGAACAACGGTCTGCATCCAGGGCTTCGGAAACCCGCTCAGCGATTGTAGGCAGCAGCGTGTCCAGGTCCAATGTTGAAGCTAACTCGCGCCCTACTTCGTTAAGTACCGATAACTCATCTGCACGATGGCGAACTTCCTGGGTGGCAGCCTCGATGCGCTTTTCCAACACTTCGTAGCTTTCTTCGAGCTGCCCGGACATTTGATTGAAATTGTTGGCTAAATCTTCGATTTCATCGCCTGTGTTGACCTCAAGCGCTTCACCAAACTGACCTTGGGCGACTTTCTGCGTGGCCTGACTCAACTGGATCACCGGTTGTGTAATTTGTCGTACTATAAAGGTAACTATCCCACCATGGATGATCATCCCTATGATGAGCAAAAAGAGAAAGACGAACCCAAATCGTTGGATGGCCCTTTCTAGTACGTCCCAATTGGTTTCGGAGACCATTCCCCAATGGGTGCCTGGAACCGGGGCATAACCGACTAAAAAATTGCCCTTTCCGGGGATCTCTACTACCTCTGCTCCCGTGTTTCCTGCCAAAACTTGTTGGACAATGGGTTGGCTGGCATAGTTTTGCCAGACTTCGCCAGTGTTGTAGTGATAAATGACCACTCCATTCCCATCGACCAGGTAGGGTCGACGCTGACTGTCTTCAAATATCTCAAAAATAATGTTCGCGATTGAACTCGTAGTCGCTGAGCGCACCTGCAACATTCCTGCAATCAGACCCAAAAACTGGCCTTGGTCCCCAGTGATTGGTATGGCGTGAACGACCACATTGCTATTCCTCAGCCCATCTGGAACAATTTCTGTGAATAGGGGTTCTGGAGAGCGCAGCATCTGTCGAAAATAATCCCGATCAGCCCAGTTTTCACCCAGCGTTTCATATCGTTCCTGCGTTGTCGCGACCACTTCTCCGCTGTTATTTAGAACTAGAACACCGCCATCAAATATTTCCAGACGACCGCGGGCAACCAGTAGCATCATTTTGACAGATGCTTCGAGTTCGTCGGGATCTTTGATCTCAGTAAAAGAATGTGCTAAAACTCCAGTATATTCGTTGAGTAAATTTTGGTATTGCTCAATTAGCGTGTTAGATAGCTGTAATGCGGAAAGATCTGTGAAATATTGATCTCGCTCGATGGCGATGATCTCTGCGACTTGCTGGTATGCGAGGAAAGATATTAAAGCTACCACAGCTAAAATTATTGCAGTTGGGCCGAAGGTCCAACTGAAGATTTTTCCGCGAATACTGCCGAAGATTTTTTTTCTTGGCATTGGCAACTCCGTAGATAAATGGAAAGGCACTTAGGTCGCATCCAAGAATTATTTTCCAAAATCGGGTGTGTTACTGAGAAGCACTTGCCCTAGAAAACTGGAAGTAATTTCTGGATGCTTACTTAGATCATACAATAACCTTACCTTTATCTTTATAGTACGCTGTGCCTATTTTTCGTCCAGCCACACATCGTGGAGGTTGATGCGCCCATCGGGGCTGGGCCCCCAATTTTTTACTGATGTGGAAGCCGCTTCAACTTCTTGTGGAACATATAGAAAAACTGCGGGGGCGTCTTCGAAGATCAATCTCTGTACATCGTTGTAGATGGCAACCCTTTGCGCATCCTCTGCAGCTGATGCACCCCACTCGATCAGCTCATCCACATCGGGGTTGGAGTAGCAGGCGAAATTGCCGCGTCCCGCCGGTGTATCTTCGACGCGGGTTTGCCATTTGGCCTCGATATACCCCACCGGATCAAAAGCCGAGTCGCCCCAATCCCTGAGAAAGGCCTGGCGCTCGCAGTTCAGCAACAGGGGTTTGACTTCGCTGTATTCCCATGAGCTGACGGTCACATCCATCCCAAACGCATGCAGTTGTGCCGCCACTGATTCTGCGATATCCAGGTAAGGACCATAGGCGTCAAGGTTGAACGATATGTCCTGCGGGGTGTAGCCGGCGTCTTCAAGTAGGGCAGAAGCTTTGTCGAGATCATATCCATAAGGCTCGAGGGTGGGGTCGGCATAAAGGTTGGCAGGGGATAAAGGCCCTGGTAGGATGATTCCATAGCCTCCAGCAACTTCTTCCAATATGGCCTGTGCGTCGATGGCATAATTCAGCGCTTGCCGTACGCGAACGTCATCGAAGGGGGGTGCAGTTACATTCAAATCGATAAACTTGGGACGTGTGCCCACTACAGTTTTAATCGTGACGCTGGGGTCCGCGGCCAATTCTGAAACCAGGGTGGTGGGTGGGAGACTCTGAACAATATGCACCGCGCCACTTTTTAGCGCAGCCACCCGGTCATCAGCATTGGGAATGAACTCAAATACTACCTGATCCAGGCTGGCGATCCCCACTGGGCGCAATTCGTCAGCCCCACCATATACTGATCAAAAATAGGTTTTGTGAGAAACGGATAGTCGGGTAGACTTGGT
>CAZLNX010000210.1:0-10861 GCA_964560795.1 uncultured Anaerolineales bacterium
GCACCACGGGAGTCTTATGGCCCTCGTCCCTTTGTGGACGAGGGCTTTTTTGTTTTATCTGCCACAGAGCCCACTGAGATTTTAGGAAAACAACTCAGAGAACTCTGTGATCTCTGCGGCAAACAGCAAGAAGGAGAAGTTATGAAAAAACGATTACTAACTGGAGATCGCCCCACTGGAGCACTCCACCTGGGACATTATGTTGGCAGTCTTGCCAACCGGATCGCCGCTCAAAACGAGTATGAATGCTACTTCATCATTGCCGATCTTCATACGCTTACCACGCAACCTCAAAAACAGCACATTGCCCAATTGAAGGAGAACATCCACCAGATGGTGCTCGATTACCTTTCAGTGGGCATTGATCCCGAAAAATCATCCATCTTCGTGCAAAGTCTCATCCCAGAGACGTTTGAATTGAACACCATACTGGAGATGTTGGTTAGTGTGCCGCGCCTGGAGCGTATCCCTTCGCTCAAAGAAATGGCACTGGCAGCAGATCTCAAAACACAACCTTTTGGGTTGCTGGGATACCCGGTGCTCATGGCCGCGGATATCTTGCTGCCGCGCGCCAATATCGTCCCTGTCGGGGCTGACAACCGTGCCAACCTCGAGTTGGCCCGTGAACTAGCCCGACGCTTCAACCACATGTATGCCGACATCTTCCCCATCCCTGACTTCCAGATCGAGGGCACACTCGTCGGTACAGATGGAGACGCAAAGATGAGCAAAAGCCTGGATAATGCCATCTTCCTAACCGATGACGCCGCTACCGTTGAGCGCAAGGTCATGGGCATGTATACCGACCCTAACCGTCTCAGCGCCGATACTCCCGGACGTGTGGAGGGGAATCCGGTTTTTATATTCCACGAAGCGTTTAATACCAATAACGACGAAATCGCTGAGTTGAAGGAACGTTACCGCCAAGGGAAAGTGGGGGATGTAGAGGTCAAGAAGAAGTTGGTGCGCGCCCTAAACATCTTCCTCGATCCCATACGGGATCGTCGGGCCCAGCTCGAGCATGATCCTGACCTGGTGAACCAGGTTCTCGCCCAGGGGATCAATCAAATGCGCTGCGAGGCCCAGGAAACGATTTTAATGGTACGCGAAGCGATGGAATTGCCTAGTTATGCCTATGCGAAAGCCCTGCAAGAGATCGAACCCGTGCGCGGCCTGGCACTCGTCTAATCAACCCGCCAGGTGGGGCACACTTTCTGATAAGTGCGCCCCACCTACCGGCCCAATACATAAGGAGAAGAAAAATGTCTCAAACAAGATTCCTGCTCAATGAAAGTGATCTTCCCAAAGCGTGGTACAACATCAACGCCGACTCGCCCGTTCCCCCCACGCCAGTGCTGCACCCCCAAACGAAAGAGCCGGTCACGCCGGATTTCCTTTCCGTGCTCTTCCCCATGGAACTGATCATGCAGGAAGTCAGCGCCGACCGCTATATTGATATTCCCGAGGAAGTACGTGAGATTTATAAACTCTGGCGCCCCACACCTCTGATCCGGGCGCGACGCCTTGAGAAGGCACTGGATACGCCCGCACATATCTACTTCAAACATGAAGGCGTATCCCCCTCAGGCAGTCACAAACCCAACACAGCTGTGCCTCAGGCTTTCTACAACAAGGTAGGAGGAACGGGCGCGCTTACCACCGAGACCGGAGCCGGGCAATGGGGATCTGCGCTCTCCCTTTCATGCAATCTGTTCGATTTACCCTTGGAAGTGTACATGGTCAAAGTTTCCTACAAACAGAAGCCTTACCGCCGCGTGCTGATGGAAACCTACGGTGCCGACGTGTTCGCCAGCCCCACTGATCAAACACAGTATGGTCAATCCGTCCTGGCGGATGACCCGCAGAGCCCAGGCTCTTTGGGTATTGCAATTTCTGAGGCAGTCGAAGTTGCAGCCACATCAGGCGGCTCGAAGAAATACAGCCTAGGTTCGGTTCTCAATCATGTCCTGACGCATCAAAGTATCATCGGCGAGGAAGCCATCAAGCAGATGGACATGGCTGATGAATATCCCGATGTGGTTATCGGTTGTGTTGGCGGTGGTTCTAACTTCGCTGGAATTGCATATCCTTTCTTGAGAGAGAATCTACGCAATGGCAAAGACACCCGTTTTGTCGCCGTGGAGCCGACAGCAACCCCAACCCTGACCAAGGGTCCATATGCCTTTGATTATGGTGACACGGCCAAGATGGCGCCCATTGTCAAGATGTTCACCCTAGGGCACGGGTTCGTTCCACCGCCTATCCACGCCGGTGGCCTGCGTTATCATGGCATGGCGCCCAGCATCTGCGCCCTCTATGATGCCGGTTACATCGAAGCGGTCTCTACACCTCAGCTAGCAACCTTTGAAGCCGCCGTAACCTTCGCCAAAACAGAAGGCATCATCCCTGCCCCAGAGACAGCGCACGCTGTGCGCGCCGCTATCGACGAGGCCTTGGATGCCAAAGAGAAAGGTGAGAAAAGAGTCATCCTCTTCAACCTTTCCGGTCACGGGCATTTCGACTTGTCCGCTTATGAAGCGTATTTGGGTGATGAATTGGAAGATTACGAATATCCCCAAGCAGCCATCGAAGAAGCTTTGGAACTTATTCCTGAAGTAAGCTTATAACAGCGAAGAAAATGACCTTCATTTTCCTTCCAGATAATTCTGGTCTCTCCTCCTAAAAAGTCAGCCCCCAAGGTTTCTTGGGGGCTGACGAAATTCTATTGGATCAGTAATAATCTCAGAATTGATGTCCGTCTTCAGCTCGAGCATCCTCTTGCAGCAATTCCACCGCATGGGGGAGCACAGGAAGGATCACATCTAAATTTTCTAGGGCGGCCTTAGGGCTGCCGGGAAGGTTGACAATCAATGAGCGGTCACGGATGCCGGCGATCCCCCGAGAAAGCATAGCATGGGGGGTAATTTGCACGCTCGCTGCCCTCATGGCCTCAGCCAGGCCCGGTGCTAGTCGCTGGATCACAGCCTGGGTGGCTTCTGGGGTAACATCCCTGGGGGCAAAGCCCGTGCCTCCGGTGGTCAGGATCACGTCAAACGTCCGTCCATCCGCCCATTGAACCAGAGTATCCTTTAGAACCAGGATATCGTCCGGGGCGATATCCTCCCGCAAAACTTGCCATCCCTGTGCAAGAACCCTTTCTTTGAGCGCCGGTCCCGAAGCGTCAGGGCGTTCACCGCGTGACGATCTGTCAGAGACTGTTAGAATAGCAAATCGCAGAGTCACGTTCAATCCTCGCTAATACCGACAACCTTCCGCCATTTCTCGTCCAACCCATCCTCAGTAACGCCGAAATAATAGCGGCAATTACCTTTATCATCCCGTTGAACTAAATCAAAGCGGCTGAAATTGCCAATTTTTTGTTCATGCAGAACACTCAGGTTTCCCTGCCACTTGATCCCTGATTTGGATTTTCCGGTAACTTTGTCATAGTTCGTAACAGCATAATGCCACAACTTGCGGGCAGATTTACGGGTCACATTCTTGACCACGTTGTTATTGCGCAGGTCACGCACCGTGTAATAACGTACACCTTGGCGTTCTTCAACCGTAACCACTTCAACACCCGTACGCGGGGCCGCCTCTTTATCCGGTTCAGCATCAGCGCCATCTGCAGAGATGGGAAGTGGCTCTCCCGTACCTTCAGGCCGAGGGGGAGCAACCTCTTGTACACGCTGAGGTTTACCCCGCAAAACCAGCTCGACAATCTCATCACGCACTGCCATTCCTGTTTCAGATTCTGTACGCAAGTAGATTTTGCTCTCATCCACCGCATACGGCGGATCATCGCCGCGCGGGATCAGCACACGGATGATATCTTTGCTGCGGAACTTGTGCGCGTCGATGCTGCAGGTTAACTCAGGGCTGATGCGGTCGCTGATCTCTTTTTCAAGTTTGGCAATATCCTGACTTTTTGATGACACACCAACAATGCTGCGTTTCGGATCGCGATTCATACCAATGTATATGGTGCCACCATTGGTATTAGCAAAAGCACAGATATCAGCGATAACTGCGTAAAGTTTGCCACCGCGCACAGTCATGCCTTCATGGAAATCTTGAACGATGTTAGCGCCTTCATCACGCGCCGCCTGAACGAAATCAAAGGCCGGTTCAGCTTTTTGGCGGTGAGGTCGGGTGCGCGCAAAATCATTTCCCAAGAAAAGGCTTTTCAACGCATCAAAGGATAATTCGGGCAGGCGCACATCGGTAGCTCGATCGCCAACACCCAGATTCTTTCGACGAGACTTGTCAGTATCCACCCGATGCGCATCCGAACCCTGGATGCAGTGCATCCGACGAGGGTATTCAGGTTTCGTACCGCTGAAAAATCCCGCCGTACTGTGCCGTCCCTTACGATCCAGATCGGTCACTTCTAAGGCGTGCAGATTTGGGTCCTGGGTATAGGCAATCTTGGTCTGGCCACCGAAACGGAAGCCACGCATCGCTACCCCATTATTCGAGTTGGCATGTGCGGCGATGGCCAGGCCCCCGGCAGCATTGATCTTTTCATATGCGGTCAATACGTCCGCACTGGCACCCACAGTCACAGAACCTTCATCCAATTGACTTGCCGGGATACTTAGATCCAATAGGATATGCTCAATCTCCCGCAAGGGTTTGTCAGGAGAGAAAACAGCCAAAATGTGGAACCCGAAAGTCGCCGTAAATTCAAACCCTGGCAGCACCATCACTTTTTTAAATAAGCGCTGGTATTCATTTAAGCGGGATTGTTCTTCCGGCAGTAAGCGGCCCAATCGTTTGAGCATCTCTAATTGTTCAATTTCTTCGTGCATCTTGCGATAGCCTGCGACCGTATTATGGTCAGTAATGGCCAGAATATCCAACCCGCGAGCGTCCGCCCTGTTTAGAATATCAAGAAAACTTGTATCAGGCTGTTGATAATCGCTCGAGGCCGGCGTATGTATATGTAAATCCATGGTGTACCACTTCATTGTGGTACGTGAACGTCTTTTTGTCACTATATCACTCTTTTATTTTTCTTAATCATCATAGATGAGATCTATGATGACAAAATCTGTTTTACTAAATCAATTAATTCTTCGGGCATATATGGTTTATGCAAAAATCCATCGGCGCCCGCCTGCTTGCTTTCAATATGCAAATCGATCCCAGAAGACATAATTACCTTGGTCTCAACAAGATCAGGAATATCTCGAATCTGAGCCAAAATCTTCAGACCTTCCATTTCGCCGCCAGGAGATGTTCTCAAATAAACATCCATTAAAACTACATCGGGCTGATTCTTTTGGACAGATTTGACGAAATCTTCGTCCCAAGAATAAGCGATAACGTCATAGCCCTCCATCTCTAAAAGTGTTTTCAAGAGATCGAGAACAATAAAATCATCATCGATGAGCATCACTTTTGGCATAGTAGCTCCAAATTCTTATGGCCTGCACACTTACTCTGTTTTGGTACCTTTTTTAGCAGGAGTGGCTTTTTTCGTACGCTTCTTCTTTGGCTTTGGCGCGGGCTCTAATGCGACATCCAGGGCATCATCGGCGCAATCCAAGAAGACAAATTTTATGGCCTGGCGAACTTCTTCTGGTAAGTCATCCAAGTCATCTTCGTTGCGCTTTGGCAGCAATACGGTCTTCAATCCAGCTCGATGAGCAGCCAAAACTTTTTCCTTGATACCACCTACAGGCATTACTTTCCCCCGCAAAGTGATCTCACCAGTCATGCCCACATCCGGTCGGACTGGCCTACCCGAGACCAGGGAAACAATGGCTGTAGCCATCGTTACTCCCGCAGAAGGGCCGTCTTTTGGTTGCGCACCCGCAGGAATGTGCAGGTGAAAATCTGCTTCAGAGAAAAAGCCCTCTTCCAATCCCAAATTCGAGGCTTGTGATCGTACGTAGGATAGGGCAGCCTTGGCCGATTCTTTCATCACGTTGCCAAGCGATCCTGTAAGCTGGAAGCCTTTTCCACCTGGCATTTGTGTTGCTTCAATGAAAAGAACATCTCCGCCGGTTGGAGTCCATGCCAGCCCCGTTGCAACACCCGGCAACGAAGTCCGCTGCGCGATTTCTTCCATATCACGGAATTTCCGCCGACCCAGAAATTCTTGGACATAATCCGGTGTGATATCAACCGCACCATTTCCCTTGCCCTCTGCAATACGTGTAACGACCTTGCGACAAACCGCACCGATCTCGCGCTCGAGATTACGCACACCAGCCTCGCGCGTATAGTGGCGGATGATCTCTTCAAGCCCCTCTTCTGTAAAAGCGATCTCGTTTTCACGCAGGCTGTTCTCGCGTAGTTGGCGTGGGATCAGATATCCTTTCGCTATCTCTTTCTTCTCGCCTTCCGTATACCCAGAGAGTTGGATAACCTCCATGCGGTCGAGTAGGGGTCGAGGAATGGTGTCCAGGCGATTCGCCGTAGTAATGAACATCACCTGGGAAAGGTCAAAGGCCACTTCCATATAGTGGTCCCTGAATTCGGAATTCTGTTCAGGATCTAGAACCTCTAACAGGGCAGATGCTGGATCGCCCTGGAATCCCTGGGAGAGTTTATCGATCTCATCCAACATAAACACCGGGTTGTGCGATTCAACCCTCCGGATAGCTTGCAAAATGCGTCCTGGCAGCGCACCGATGTAAGTGCGGCGATGCCCGCGAATTTCCGCCTCGTCACGCACGCCGCCTAATGAGATGCGGATGAACTCACGCTCCAAAGAGCGGGCGATGGAACGCCCTAAGGATGTTTTGCCAACTCCTGGAGGTCCGACAAAACACAATATCACACCCTCGCGTAAACGGCGGATTTCATCATCGTACTCGCCATCCTCAACAGCAAACTCTTCAAAACGCTCTTGGCGAAGTTTGCGTACTGCCAGGAATTCTAAAATGCGCTCTTTGATGTCTTCCAGCCCAAAATGATCTTCGTCAAGCACTTCGCGCGCATGGATGATATCCAGATTATCTTTGGTAGACTTAGACCAGGGCAAATCAACTAGCCAGTCCAAATACGTGCGGATCACCCCATATTCTGCCGCGGCGGAGGGCAATCGTGACATTCGATCCAGCTCCCGACGGGCTTGCTTATCGGCTTCTTCGGGCATCTGGGCCTGGTCTATCTTTTCTCGGAATTCGTCTACCTCAACTGTCTGCTCATCTCCTTCACCAAGTTCCCGCTGGATGGCTTTGAGCTGCTCCCGCAAGAAATATTCGCGTTGAACTTTCTCTATCTCGGAACGCGCTTCATTCTGGATCTTCTGACCAATCTCTAAAACTTCTGCTTCGCGGGCTAAAATCGAAGTCAGTTTTTGTAATTTGTCAGAAACTTTGTCTAGCTCTAAGAGTTCTTGGGCTTGATCAAGCTCAATGCGTTGGAAATTGGCAATGGTGTAGACAGTTTGCAGCGGATCATCCAACATTAGCACCGATTCAACTAACTCGCGCGGTAGAGAAGGGATCATGTCGGCAATGCGCTCGAATTGATCGCGGGCATTACGTGCCATGGCCTCGACTTCCAAATCGTCTTCTTCAATCTCAGGAATTAGTCTGACCCTGGCTTTTAGATAAGGATCGGTTTGTACAAATTCGCCAAGTTGGAAGCGCGAAATCCCCTGCACCAATAGCCGAATTGTGCCATCCGGCGCGCGCAACATGCGGTGAACTGTTGCCAAACTCCCCACTTTATAAAGGTCCTCAGGATCGGGAGATTCCAGCTCAGGATTGCGCGATGCGACAAGGCCAATCAAACGATTGTCTTCAGAGATAACATCATCGATCAAACGGATAGAACGCGGCTGCCCAATGGTTAACGGTACTGCTGTTTCAGGATAGACCACCAACCCGCGCAACGGCAGGATCGGCAATTCGTCAGGGATTTGATCGCTATCCTGAAGAGTATCAATCTCTTCCTCGACGCCATCTTCCTCACCACCCACACGGGTCACAATCGGCCGCATGAAGAATTCGTCAAAGTCAATATCATCTTCATCAAACCACGATAGAAGTTCTGAGAGGTCAGAGTTCCAGCGAGATGCGGGCATAACTAATTACTCCTCAATCTCAACTTGGTGGGGTTTCGTTTTTGGTAAGACAATTCGAAGAAATCCATCTTCATATTTTGCATCAATGTTTTCTTGATCGACCGCCCAGTGAAGTCCTACCTGGGAGATGAACTCACCAAAACGGATTTCCATTTGATGGTAGGCACGGCGTTCTGGAGGGTCAAATCTTGCCCCTTGAACAGTCAGAATTTTGCCGTCAATGGAGATAGAAAATTCACCACTTTCCATCCCAGCAACTTCAACCCGAACGATTACGGCATCATCAGTTTCGTAGACATCCGTGGGTGGGGTCCAGATTCTCGAACGTGGCCCGATGCGAAAATGAAAATGGCTTGCCCCACCTTCGGGATCATTTGTCGAAAACCATTTGGGCGATTTATCTGCTTTCAATTTTAAATCTTTCATAACGAACACTCCGACCAAACTGCGCCCTGTACTTATAGGGTAGATTTGGCTACTTTCAACACTTCGTCGTAATCAGGTTCATCTCCAAGGGCAGGCATATAGTCAACATAAACAACCTTATCGTCTCGGTCAACCACAAACACAGCTCTACGCAATATGCGCTGATCTCTCAGCAAGCAACCATATTTGGCGCCGAAATCGACACCCTTATGATCCGAAAGCACTATCACCTGGTCAATCCCAGCGGCGCCGCACCAGCGTTTCTGCGTGAAGGGTAGATCAGCGCTGATGACCAGGATCACCACTTCATCCGAAAGTGCAGCCGCCTCTTCATTGAAGTGGCGCGTCTCCCTATCGCAGACAGATGTTTCAAGCGAGGGCACTGCAGCGATAATTCGCACCTTTCCCTGCGTTTCCTTGAGACCCTGATAGGTTGACCAATCTTGTGCATGGACAGTAAAGTCAGGGGCTTTATCCCCAACTTCAATATCGGGCCCGACCACGGTTGCATCTTTTCCACCGAACTGGATCAAGCCTTCTCGTTCAATAACCATAGAGTTTCCTCCAAAAAATACCTTTGGTTAATTCGATCTCCCCGTTGCACATACCATTAAATCAAGCAACCCCTTATGAGCGGGTGTAAATCCATCTTTATCTTTGCCTTTCAATTTATCTCACACGCCGCAAATTATATCATCTGGATGTAGTTCATTCCAGTAGAAGGAAATCTAGAACCACGATTTTCTAAAATCACGCAGATTCCAATATTTACCGTATTTTGACTTTTTAGAAAGCCCAAAATCTAGTACCAACCGTCAGGGCCTTATCCCGAAGGACCGTAAAATCTCTTCAGTCCTTTCAATCAGTTCAGTATCTTCACTGACTTCCAGCACGCTTTGAAAATCTGAGATCGCTTTACTTTGATAGCCCCGCCGTAAATAAGATACTGCCCGATTGAAATAGGATTGCCCGGGTTCCGTATCAAGGCGAATGGACATTGTGTAATCCTCGATGGCCAAATCATATTTCTGCAATGAGATATGTGTATTCCCACGGAAATAATACGCATGACCATATCCTGGATCAACTTCGATGGCCTGGCTAAAGAAATCAATTGCTCCTTCCAGATCTCCTTGGAAGTAATAAGCTAACCCAATACTGTAATATGCCTGGGCATATTCTGGATATTGTTCGATCACATAAGCCCAATCATCGATGGCACTCTGATATTGATCTTCCTGGAAAAATGCCAGGCCGCGCTGGTAATATGCGTCTAGCAGTTCGGGGTTGAGCTCTATTGCCCGACTCTGATCAACGATTGCTTTTCCATATTGCCCTAAATTATAGTAAGCTAATCCCCGGTTGTAATACGACTGGTCGTTCTCAGGTTCTAATTCAATAAAGGCCGAATAATTTTCGACAGCCGCCTGATACTCTCCAATGCGCAATGCCATCTCTGCGCTGGCATTAAATGCCTGTGCAAACTCTGGATTTATTTCCAATGCCTGATCGAAGTATGTTTTGGCGTTTTCAAAATTCTCTAAATTAGCATGTGCTCTACCAAGATTGTATAGCGTGATTACATTCCCTGGATCTTGGTCAAGGGCTTGCAAGTATTCGAATACCGATTTTTGAAAATTACCTATCATGAAGTAGGCATCACCCAAACGGTTGTGAATTCCCTGAGTATCCGGAGCTAAATCTGCAACTACCTGAAAATCTGTGATGGCCGCTTCGTAATTTTCTAATTCAAGGTATGCCATCCCACGATTGAAATATGCACTCGGACTCTCTGGTTCGAGGGCAATCGTTTGCGTGTACTGAGCAATGGCATCTTCGAACTGTTCAAGCTGCATATAGATATCACCCAGGTTCTTATAGATGAAGGGCGAATCGGGCTCAATTTCTAACACGGCCTGGTAATCTGCAATCGCATTTTCGAAATCTTCGCTTATTTGATAGGCAAAAGCGCGATTCTGTAAGACATCGAGATTTTCTGGATCCAAGGCGATGGCCTCTGTCCAATCCACAATTGCTTTTTCATATTGTTCCATATGAAAATAGCAGCTTCCACGGTAGAAGTAAACTTCAAAAATGCCATCTTCAAGCAACAACACCGCACTAAAATCCTGCGCGGCATCAACGTAATTTTGCAAAGCATAATACGATTGGGCGCGCAAACTATGAGCAATATCGACCTCGTGTTTCAAATCGATTAGACGGCCAAGATCCTCAGTTGCCAGGTGGAAATTGCGACTATTAAATAGCAAGTAAGCCCGCGTTAGCAGGGCTTCTGCGAAATCTGGGCGGATATCGATAGCTTGGTTTAGATCCTCATGTTACGCAGTAGCAGGCTGCTGAGAGAATTCTGATTTCAACTTTTGCAGT
>CAZLNX010000211.1:0-10827 GCA_964560795.1 uncultured Anaerolineales bacterium
CCTGTGCTTCTTCCTATCGCTGGCAGGTGCGAGCGGTAGATAACATGGGCACGACTGGCCCTTATTCAGAATGGATAGATTTTTCAATTGACTAGTATCGAAACTGATTTTTGCCCCATAAACAATAATCGCCCCAGGAATCACTGGGGCGATTTTGTGTCTTAAGAAATTACCTATTACGCTTCGCCAGCCTCTTCTGCAGGAGCATCTTTCTTGGCAATCTTCTTCTTGCCAGTTTCAATTGCCCCTTCGATCTTGGACTTTTGCTCATCCAAGACAACCTGACTTTGCTGGCGCAGTTCATCTGCCTTTGCCTGGGCATCTTGAACAATCTTCTCAGCCTGTTGGCGAGCCTCGGCAAGCTTGGCTTCGGCCTGCGTGCGCGCCTCAGAATATTTGACTTCGGCCTGAGTTCGAACTTCAGAAGCTCTTTCGGCAGCGGTATCTTTCAACTCGATGCCTCTATCGCGAATATATGTGCGAGTTTCCTCACCAGATTGGGGCGCTAAGAGCAGCGCAACCGCAGCTCCAACCAGCCCTCCGAAAACAAATCCCGATAGGAAGGCTCCAAATTCATTGCTATCGTTGCTCATGTTATCTCTCCTTTATCCTACAATACGTTATTTTTTCTTTGGCTTTACGAATCGAAATAAATGTCCTAAACCAGCAAGATATTCATTGAGTTTGATCACCGGTTCAACTATGTTGTTGCTCAAAAAATGTGTGGTGCCTCGTAAGGTGCTCACAGTTTCATTAGTCGAGTCGATGATCGGTTTTATCTCATTTTGCAGCAAATTGATCAACCGAGCAATCTGGATGATCAAAATGATCAGCGCCAGCCCAATCACGATGGATTCCAAGGCCATGAAAATGATGAATACATCCCGAAAACGGGCAGTGTCTGTTGAAGGTTGGAGTAAAAAGATGACACTGAGAACAATCAGAGCGACCAGGATCAAAGCTCCGATGATCACTCCGATCATGATGCCCCGCTGAGCTTTCAGTTCCTCGGCAGTTGGCTTGCCTTCTGGAAAATCTTTTGTGACGATGATTTCATTATCCATGATTGTGATTATTATAGCATAAGGGCCTGATGAGTCCCGCTCTCTCAGATTGGGCTAGAAAACCGTTAGGGGATGCATATTGGTTGTCGTTTTAAAATTACTGAGAACCACGAAGGTTTGGGTATGTGAAATCCCATTGATGGACCGCAAATATTCATTTAGAAAAGATGTCAAGTGTTCCCGGTCTCGGCAATAAACTTGTAAGATAAGGTCGAACTCTCCCGAAACCATGGTGACATCATTCACTTCAGTGAAAGTGGCAATTTCTTTGCCTATTTGATCGATATTCCCCCCTTGCACAGATACGCCGATTATGGCTGAAACTGTAAAGCCTAATTTAGAAGGATCCGCGACAGCAACGATGCGCAATATGCCATCTTCAATTAGTCGAGACACCCGGTTGCGTACGGTGCCTTCGGAAATATCGAGATGTTGGGCGATTTCTGTGAAGGGTTTGCGCCCATCTTGCTGTAAGAAATGGAGTATAGTTCGGTCTAGGTCGTCCATTGTCACCTTGGTAAATGAAAAATACAGAAATTAATAACCTCGCAATTCTACAATGTCAAATCTGTTTGGTAAAGTAGATGTTGACAAGCGAGATAAGAAATTAGGAGGGTGATACAAGTTCAACAGAGACCGCACAGACCTTATAATCGGGGATTTTTGCCTGGGGATCGCGGGCATCATTTGTCAACTCATTAGCTGCTGCTTCAGCAAAGTGGAAGGGGATGAAGATCGTACCCTTTGGGGATCGCTCTGTCACCAGGGCTTTGACCTCGATTTGTCCGCGGCGGGAGCGCACGCGCACTCTGGCGTGCTCCTGTACTCCAAGCTGGTGAGCATCATCGGGGTTGATCTCCACAGTCGCCTCAGGGTAAATATGATCTAACTGTGAGCGGCGAGTCATCGTGCCACCGTGCCAATGATACAGCACTCTACCTGTGGATAAGATGAAGGGATAATTGTCATCTGGCAATTCTTCTGATGAGCGGAATTCTATAGAAGAAAATACACCTTTCCCACGGGGAAAGCTTTCCTCGAAGAGGTACGGCGTACCAGGATGATCCGGTGTGGGGCAGGGCCAGTGTACGCCGCCCTCACGGTCAAGGCGTTTGTAGTTGATTCCTTGGAAGGGTGGTGTCAGCCTGGCCATTTCATCCCAAATTTCAGATGGATGTTCGAATTCGAATCCCGCACTTTGGATTCGGCCAAGTTTTTCTTCTACAAGGCGGGCAAGCTGGCTGGTGATTGTCCAATCGTGACGCGCCTCTCCAGGGGCAGGCAGCGCGGCGCGGATCTGCTGAACACGGCGGTCGCTGTTGGTGAAGGTGCCGTCTTTTTCGGCAAAGCTGGTCGCGGGCAAGATGATGTCGGCGTATTCGCCAGTTTCGTTTAGGAATATATCCTGCACCAAGATGAAATCCAACTGTTCCATGACATGCCGGGCGTGGCGCAGATCCGGCTCAGACATCATTGGGTTTTCACCCATCACATAGTATCCGCGAATAGCACCACCTTCGGCAGCATCGACCATCTCCATTGTAGTCAGGCCAACCTCGGGGTTGAGTGCAATGCCCCAATCGGCCTCGAACTTAGCACGGATTTCAGGATCAGCAACATTTTGGTAGCCAGGATATACATTGGGTAATCCACCTGAATCCGAGCAGCCCTGAACATTATTCTGCCCGCGCAGTGGGTTGAGACCTGTCCCGGGGCGGCCGATGTGCCCTGTCAGCAGGGCTAGATTTGCAAGAGAGAGTGTGTTATCCGTGCCGTGTACCGACTGGCTGATGCCCATGCCCCAGTATATTGCAGCTGATTTGGCGGTGGCGTACAGTCGAGCGGCTTCTCGGATTGAATCTGCGGGTACACCTGAGATCGTTTCAGCCCACTCGGGTGTGAATTCCATGATCGCTGCGGCAAAATCTTCAAACCCCTCGGTGCGATTGAAAATGAAATCTGGATCATATAACTCTTCAGCTACGATAACCTGGGCCATGGCATTAAATATGGACACATCAGTGCCAGGAGTCTGTCGCAGCCAAAGGGTGGCGAATTCGGTCATTTCTATACCGCGAGGATCGACGACGATCAACTTGGCATCCCCTTGGACAACTGCCTGGCGTAAAAATGTACTGATCACAGGGTGTGTTTCGCTGGTATTTGAGCCAGTGACAATGAAGACATCCAAATCCTTCATTTCGGCGATAGAATTTGACATAGCCGAGGAGCCAATGGCAATGGATAACCCGGCAACCGAGGCCGCATGGCACAAACGCGCGCAGTGGTCAACGTTGTTCGTCCCGACTACACCGCGGATGAACTTCTGAAAAATGTAATTGTCTTCATTGGTCGCTTTGGCCGAACAGAAAGAACCGATAGCATTTCCGCCATCATGCTGTACGAGCTCAGCGATTTTTTCGGCAGCCAACTCCAAAGCCTCTTCCCAGGTGGCTTCTCGAAATCCATCAATACCAATAGGCTGACGCGGTTGTTCTCCAAGATTTTTGCGGATCAACGGCTTCGTCAAACGCGCTGGGTGTGTGACATAGTCCATTCCAAAGCGCCCTTTAGCACATAAACGTCCAAAGTTTGGAGCCACATCAAAAGGGGCTTCGACGCGAAAAATGTGGTCATCTTTGATCAAAAGATCTACCTGACAGCCTACGCCACAGTAGGGGCAGGTTGATCGAATAGTGCGTTCGGGTTGCAGCATGAAGTTCCTCGAATATAAATCTGAGTGATATTGTCCAGTTACTATTTTAGCATATTGGTCATTGCTATGGGAAAGGTCAGTAACCAGAGGGCAAAATACCTTTCGATTATAATATTACATAGAATATGAATTGTTCATAAAGTCTTAGGAGGGCTGCCATGAAACGATTTTTCCACAAACTATTATTTGTTGCTTTGTTGTCCGTATTGGTTGGTTTGTTCTCTTCTCCGGCACAGGCTCAAACTGATGACCCTTCGCCACCCGACAATCTTGTGAAACTAATTTTCATTCACCATTCTGTTGGAGAGAATTGGTTAACTGACGGCGATGGGAATCTGGGTCGCACACTGGGTGAAAATAACTATTTTGTCAGCGACACAAACTATGGTTGGGGGCCAGATTCAATTGGCGATGCTACCGATTACTACAATTGGTACGATTGGTTTCTTGGCCCAGAGAGTGGACGCTATCTCGATGCTCTTTACAGCGAAAGCGGTCAGAACTCTTCTGATACACGTACGCTATCTGACCCGGGTGGTGAAAACCAGATCATTATTTTCAAATCTTGTTTCCCCAATTCTGATCTGGGGGGAAATCCAAACGAGGCTGCTGCTGATGGTGAATGGTACACCGTAGGGCATGCCAAGTACGTTTACAATCAACTGCTTGGATATTTCAATTCTCGTCCGGACAAATTATTCATCGTCATTACCCCTCCTCCTTTGCTGGATAGTACACATGCTGAAAATGCGCGAGAATTCAGCCGCTGGTTGGTTGAAGATTGGTTGATTGAGAATGACTATCCCTTTAACAACGTTGCTGTTTGGGATCTGCATAACACGCTCACCAACCCTGACAACCATCACCGTTTTCAGGATGGTGCCATTGAACATACCATTAATCACGGCAACGGGATTCTGTATTATGACTCGGATGGAGATGAGCATCCCAACAGTGTAGGCAATCAAAAAGCGACTGCAGAATTTGTGCCCATGTTGAACATTTTCTACAACCGCTGGATCGCGAGCGCTCCGACATCTCCGCCTCCCCAACAGGATGCTCAGACTCAGCCCGAGGCTGATGAGCAGACCCCGGCGCAAGAACAACCCCCCGTGGCTTTGGCTGAAAGCGGCCTTGTCGACGATTTCGAGTCAGGTGCTCCCGCTGCCACAAATGGATGGGAATCTTTCTGGGATGACGCCAATACTGCCACTACACTATCATGTAGTGTAGATAGCAGTGTAGCACAGGCTGGAAGCTCCTCCTTGATGATTGATTTCCACATCGAGCCGGAGAGTTGGGGAACCTGTGCTTTGATGTATGATAGTTCGCCTGGGTTTGCTGGAACCCGAGGTCTGGCTTTCGACTATCTTGCTGGAGCAGCAGCGCTACACTTCAATGTTGATGCGTATGGAGGCAGCCCCGATGCCCGCTCGACGTACCATTACACCCTCGAAACGGTCCCCGAAAGTGTTGAAGGCTGGGTGCATATCGAGTTGACTTGGGATCAAATCTTGCGCGTAGACTGGGAAGAGAATCCTGGCACCCCTGTGAACCCTGCTGAAATTAACGGTTTCGCCTTTGGCTTTGATAGCTATCCTGACACGCCCAACTCGGGCACCATTTGGATCGATAATTTCACCGTTTTAGGCAAGGAAGATACCGAAGACCAGTCTCAGCCTGTTGAAGAAGTGGAGCCTGGTGAATTGGAGGATGAATCTGAGACTGGGGCTATTGATGAAGATACTGGAGAAGTTCCCTCCGTCGCGGCTGAAGGTGAAAGTGGTCGCAGGGTATGCCCAGGTGCGATGGCGTTGAGTATCTTGATGGCCGCTGGTGTGGGAATCATATTTATTCGAAAAGAATAGTGTTGTGAAACTTTCCAATAAAGCGTGGGGTGCAATTGCCAATTGCACCCCACTTGAGTATATCCTTATCCTTAGTTTAGCACGTCACATGGAATAGCCCAATCAACTTCCCGCTTTCCTCATTCCACATTTTCATCGCTTTAGGTGTCGCCGCGAAAGATACTTCAATCCCTTTCTCATCGAAAAGTGAAGCTGCTTCATCGGAAAGATGCACCCTGTCAAACATCCCGCTACCTATGAGTAGCTTTTCAGCCCCTTGCTCAATTATATGTTCTGCTTCAGCTAGGGAAATCTTGTGGGATGTGCCGTACAACTCTTTGGAGAGTTTTTTCTTCCGTTTGGCAACTTTGCCATCCAAACGGATCAGCACATCGTGTGAATATTTCACGTCGTCAATAGTAATAGAGCCAAAGGAAGTTGAATTAATTGTTGGAATCATCATTCACTCCTTAAAAACTGACCGTACCAATAGCGCAGCACGTCCGAGGCGGGCTTGCCATGCACCGATGTGGATTTGTCGTGCAAGATTGCAGGGGCGTAATATCCGCGTGATACCGTACCGCTGATCCAATCAAATTCGTTAATCGCTGCTAGAACTGAGTCGTAGGCTTTTGCTTGCTGCACAAAATCGAGGGGCAGCAGCGGCAGGTCAGGTGCTGGATAATTCAACGCTTCGGGAGAGAGGCAGTCAACGAAGGGATCTGGGAGACAGCCGGTGAAAGTGCCCTCTACAGAAGGATAGGCCATGCTAATAATTACCGGTTTTGTCCCCGAGATAGGATTCCAGATCAAGCGCATCGCATAGATATCTTCGTTAATGATTCGTTTTGCTTCGGCTTGCAAGGTTTGCGGATCGGCATCAGGATCGTCCCCAAGGGGCGCAGACCACAGGACAACAATTTGATCAACCTCCTCCAAGAAATTGGGAGGATTGGAGATGCCCTCAGAGTATGGCAAGGCCCAGGCGATTGTTCCGTTGAATCGTTTGCGGACTTCTTCGATGATGTCTTCATAGCGGTCGTCCGTGTCTTGGGGTACGTTTACCGGGGTGCCGTCAGCTAACTTGCCATCTGGGAGGGCCGGGGCTAACCAGGAGCCGCCCAGTACCAATGTTTGTGCCTCACTGCGCGCAGCTAAATCAGCATAATGTAGAGCAAATGCTCGATATTGATCGAACCAGGAGACCCAAAAAGGGAAATCCCGCGGCGCAGAACTCCACCAGGCATCCACCGCCGTAGGAAAACGGGGCACGGGCCGAATGGCGACATTCAAGTCACGTTCCTTAGCTTGGCGCACCATGTTGATTAATTCTGGCCAAAGCGCATCTTGACCAGTGACTGGTGTCAACACAGGCGGATCAAGTTGCGTGAAGCTCCAACTAGGTGTGAAAGTAACCCAATTTGCGCCGTGCTCCACCATGTCATCCAGGGCGTTGGGGATGTATGGGAGAATGGACGGATGATGAAATGTTTGGAATTCAAACCCGGCCACGAAATTCGATCCTCGCGGTGGGATGGGAGTATCCGTCACCCCAACCTGAGGAAGTTCAGTTTCCAACCAGGCCCATTCTTCAATTACATCAGGCAATGCCAGGGGGTCGGGATTGGTCTCGATTATCTGGCCAGAAGTGAAGGCTCCGGGCGTGCGCTTATCGTCTGCGTGACCGCATTGATCTGCACGGCAGTAGCGATACCCCAACTGGTTTATCAGGTCGAGGGGGCTGTACAGGATGTAAGCCCATCGCTGCTCGCCGAGATGCCACATGTGCAATGGTTCTGTCCAGCCATAGGGGTGAAGTTGAATTGAAACACCCTCTTCCATGGATGTGTTTTCGGGAACAATGATATCGAAGGTTATCGAACTGTTGTTGCCTACATGCCAGGTTTCAATTGTATCTTCGATGACAATCGGTGTGTCTGGCACGATGAGTTGGCGGATTACGAAACCACCATCGTTGGAACGTTCGGTATTCCACAGCCCGTCGCCGAGGGTGTATTTGTAGCGAATATCGGTGCCTACAGGCAAAGACATGATGATACCGTAACTGCCATCAGGCAGCGGAGAGAGCACAGGCATGCGCGATGCCAGTGTATTGATGCCGCCTGAAAGATCGGCGAAGGTATTGCCAAGCTGCAGAATATTTCCAGCAATGCGTAACGGCACGTTTGGTGGGGTATCTTCAGGTACGTGGATCAAGAAGGTTACATCGACGAGTGACGTTGGGGTAAGCTGGATGTCCGAGGGCGTATTCGACTCTGCGGCAACCAAAGCTCCTTGCTGGAAAGCGCTGTATGAGCCATCCACAGCATAGGCAACCAGATTATGAGTCCCGGGGGGCATTCCTTCGATGAGAAATTGGCCGTCACTATTGGTCAGGGTTTGTGCACCCCCGGCGGCAATTAAAATGCCCGGGGTCGCCGCGCCACTCTGAGCGTCGGTCAGCCTCCCTGTTATTCGACCAGTAGAACCCTCGAAGCGAGTATCATTCCAACGTGTGACAACATCATGAACTTCCCCCGGAGTCTCCACATGATATAGGCGGTAGCGAACTGGACGCCCATCGGAGATATGCTCTTCAGCTAAGATATTCCCCTGTCGCGAATAACGATATTTGATCACCGTGCCCACGGGAAGCGGCAACCCCAAGACGTAATGCGTTTCATCAATGGCATCCATGGTGTGCCGCTGCGTGTTGAGGGCCAACCCCGTGACTTCATCCAAGATGCTCAACATAATCGGCTCGCCGGGCGGCGTATCGGCGGGAATTTCTACAAAAAAAGTCACGACAGCCAGATCATCGGAATTTTCTACAGTGGATGTTTCTTCTGGAACAGTATATGATGCGGGAGATGGCGTTGGAAGCTGCAACTCACAACCAGCTGTGCCCAAAAGCATCAGCAGGGATAGGATGATCACCAAGTACTGTTTTCGTGGATGTGGCCTCATGGATGAACCCCTTCTTGGAGCAATTGGATTAACAAATCAACGTTGGGGATTTTGCCGACGGGAACTTTGAATTTTTGATTGAATTTGGATTCTACCACCAGTTGACCGCTGACTACGCTTAGGCGTGCGATCAGTTCCCAAGGGATTTCTCGTCCCCGAAGTTGGAACGTTTTTTTATGGAGCGTAACCGGACCGAAGTACAGCGAGTCGCCTTTTTGGAGTGCGGCCCGAAGTTGGGGCAATAGACTGGGGTAGATTTTTGCCTTGATGCGCTCGGTCACTTCAGATAAGTTGGGGATTCGATCGTCGACGCGGATACCCTTTTCTGATTGAGTCAAGATTGTCAAACGATGACGAGTTTTGAGTTGAATCCCCAAAAATTGGTTTGTTATAGTGTCGCAGATTATTCCGGAAATTTCTTCCCAGTACAAATTGTGGAATTGTCCCCCAGTCCAACGCACCATCAGACCCTGCTTGTGCAATACTACGACGCGATGTGCCCGCCGCACTCTCTGTAAGGCTAAGATGATCAACGGGATCAGGGTGACTGCCGCCAGACCAAACCAGGGAGCGCTCCAACTTGTTGCCGCTACAGGGCCGTAGTTTTCACGTGCATAGAGGTAGCGTCTAAGGCCATATAGAAAGGGAGCTAGCACAGCCACACTCCCCGGAAGAAAGATCAGAAAAAAATCGCGCCAGCGCAGAGGCCGATCACGGTAGATCGCTGTGGGAGGGCCGAGAGGTTTTGGCGTAGTAGGTTGAACGTTGGAACGTTGCATGTGGTGATTGTGGCACATTTATGGATGGGGTGCAAGTCCCGTTCCACAAGCGAGAAATGCGTTATAAAAATAAACCTTCAACACTCAAATATCGTTGACCAGTGTCAGCCATGATACACACGATGACCTTTCCAATGTTCTCCGGTCTTTTTGAGACTTCTAGCGCGGCCTTTACAACTGCGCCCGATGAAATGCCCACTAATATCCCCTCCTTCTGTGCTAGTAGACGACAGGATTCAAATGCGGCATCTTCACTGACCAGAAAGATTTCGTCAATAATCTCTCGATCCAATGTTTCGGGGATGAAACCCGGCGCGGTGCCCATCATGCGGTGGGGTTTGAAGATCCCCTGTGAAATGAAGGGGGATTCTTTTGGCTCAACAGCTATCAATTGGACTTCAGGTTTACGTTCTTTGAGAAAACGACCCGCGCCGCAAATCGTTCCGCCAGTGCCCAATGCAGCCACCAGGATATCGACTTCTCCGTTTGTATCATTCCAAATCTCGGGTCCAGTTGTTAAATAGTGGGCTTTGGGGTTAGATGGGTTCGTATGCTGTCCGACATAGAAATATTCAGGATGTTCTTCTAAGATTTCTTTGAGCCTTGCACGGGCACCCTTTGTGCCTTCCACAGCGGGGGTCAAGACTAACTCAGCGCCGAGGCCTTTGAGCACTTTCCTGCGTTCCAAGCTCTGTATCTCCGACATTACCAAAATAGCTTTGTAGCCTTTGATCGCGGCGATGTAGGCCACTGCCATGCCGGTATTTCCACTGGTGGCTTCGATCAATGTGTCCCCAGGTTTTAGTTTCCCAGATGCCTCAGCATCGTTGATGATCTGTAGCACCGGGCGATCTTTGACACTAAGCGGGTTCATAAACTCACATTTGGCATACAAATTAACATCCTTAGCAAGACGTGATAAACGCAGCAAAGGAGTTTTACCAATCAGTTCAGTGATATCGTTATAAACCTTCATATCTATCCCTATCCCTATCCCTTTCTCTATCTCCATACCAATTCGCAAACCCCACAATTTGCCTGCGAATATACCAAATATATGGATCAGCTTTGGGTCGGCCTGCTTTTACGAGTGTCATGGC
The DNA here is from genome assembly GCA_964560795.1 of uncultured Anaerolineales bacterium. GTDB lineage: Bacteria > Chloroflexota > Anaerolineae > Anaerolineales > UBA11858 > NIOZ-UU35. Next base: position 10,474 of record CAZLNX010000211.1, read on the forward strand.
TTCTTCGGGAGTATGACCTTGAGCGATTAGAACACAGCTAGCCATTGCAACCGCGCGATGTACGCCTCCATGACAGTGGGTATAAACTTTCCCGCCCTCATCAATCACTTTTAGCGCAGCGTTTACACCACGTTTGAGCAGACGGATTGGTATCCAAATGAAGGGGTGGTCGGCACTGGGCAGCCACAACGTTCGGATAGGTGCATTTCGCGGTGGAGGATACTCCACACGCATATTGATGATCAGGTCAATGTCCAGTTCTTTAAGGAAAACATACCCCTTACGAAAAGGTGTTTTGCCCACATACAGGTATTCAGTGATTCTTGAGTAATCCATTGGATGAATTGTACACGT
>CAZLNX010000212.1:0-10810 GCA_964560795.1 uncultured Anaerolineales bacterium
TTTCGAACTGGCCAAAGTACTGGGCGCCTATTATGACCTGGCGGTGAAATCGAAACCCATCCGTTACACCTTTCAGCGCTTATCCGAATTGAAACTGATTCACACGGAGACCATGCTGGTGGTCAACAGCTACGAAATGGCGGTTGTTCGCCTGACCGATGAAGGCCGGGAGATCTGCCATCAATTTGGCTGGGAACCCGTCGAAAACGAATGGGAGCGTTTGATGCGCTTGCACAGCGGTGGGATGCAAACCCGCCACACCGCTGCCGTATTGTCCATGGCCTACCAGGCCCGGCTGCGCGGCTGGAAAACCCAGGTAGTGCCCAGCATCAACCACCCTTCCGTTTTCCCCGACCTGGTTATCGAAAAGGGGGATCAGCGCATCTTTGTGGAAGTGGAACTGCGCCACACCAAGCTCAATAAGTGGCGCAATGTGCACAAGCTGCAGGGCTTTGTCGCGCTGTGTGCCCGCACAGCCAAGAGCCGGGAAACGCTGGTCCAGGAATGCCGCGATTTGAACATCCCGGTGATAGCCACCGACCTGCTCTCCCTGGCCAGGGTTCATCGAAATACCGACCCCGGTCCGTTATGGCTCGAGCATTGGAAGAAGGAGATCATCCCATGACACAAACTCTCGACGATCACATCTATGCCATCATCGGCGCCGCCATGAAAGTCCACCAGGCGCTGGGATCTGGCCGCACGCGCAGCCAATATGTCCAGGCGATGCGCCACAAACTGGGGGCCATTGATTACAAAGTATCTCGCGCCGATCCGGTCAGGGTGCTCGATGAAGATGGCGATTTCATCTTGTCCCTGCAGCCCGATTTCTGGATCAACTCCTTGAATTTGCTGATCAAGGTCTTTGTGATCCAGAAAAACATGGGCTACCGCCAGGCCGAAGAAGCCCGCAATTATCTGGCCTTCAATCCGGAGGCCAAGGTTGTCTTGCTGCTCAATTTCGGTATGCGCAGCATGAATACCTGGAAGTTCCCCAACGAAACATGAGAAAAAAGGAGATCGACATGCAACTGTTCACACGCTTCGAAAACTACCTGAAATTAAAAGATTATTCGCCAATCAGCATCACAGGCTATTTACATGACACCCGCTATTTCGCCCGCTGGTTTGAAATGAACACCGAGCAGCCCTTCACGATGAGCGCCTATGGACCCGGTGATATTCAAGCCTTCCGCCAGGCCATGGTACGACGCGGGTTGAAACCCAGCACCATCAACCGCCGCCTGGCATCGATCATCGCTTTGGGCAAATGGGGTGTCGAGATTGATATGATCGATCATAACCCGGGGCTGCACATTCGCGGCCTGGACAGCGTTTTGCTGGCACCAAAATGGCTTGATAAAAAACAGCGCAATGCCCTGCTGCGAGCTGCAAGAGATGATCTGGCCATGGCCAAAGAGCGTTTACCCAGGTTGTGGCTGTATCGCCTGCGCGATACGGCGATTGTGATTCTCTTGACCTATACCGGGCTGCGGGTGCTTGAGGTTTGTAAGTTGATTATGGATGATGTCCAGATCAGCCCCCGCAAAGGGCAGATCACGGTGAATGGCAAAGGCTTCAAGCAGCGCACGATCCCGCTGAGTAAACCCCCTCGGGATATTCTCCAGGAATGGATCAAGTACAGACCGCCGTCGGAGTGTGACCATCTGTTTCTTACAATGCAAAGCGGACCGATGAGATCGCGGTCCGTGCAGCGAGCCATCAAGCGGATTGCAGACGCAGCTGGGTTAGACGGGGCTGTAACCCCGCATACCTTGAGGCACACGTTTGCCAAATCGTTGATTGATGAAGGAGTTTCCTTGGAGAAGGTGGCCAAATTGCTGGGGCACAGTAACCTAAATACCACGCGGGTCTACATCACGCCCAGTGAGCAAGATTTAGAGGAGGCTGTGGCGATGCTAAGTTAAGGTGATGGACGCCTAAAACTTGTTATCCGGTTGAGGAGGGCGGAATCGTAGGCTATAATAAAGGCACAAAATAATAAATGCCGGGCAGTGGTTGGCCACTCCCGGCGATGGCTCACGCGGTGGGGCGCGTGGCGACTTGATGATAACACATAGCGAGCCGCTCGTGCACTTTGCGAGTGGCTTTTCCTTTTTTATATGACTTACAGGCAAAATAGGAATTAGTTTTATGCCCCTAAAAAAATCAGAACTTTACTCCTCCATCTGGAAAAGCTGCGACGAATTGCGCGGCGGGATGGATGCTTCCCAGTACAAAGACTATGTGCTGGTGATGCTGTTCGTCAAATACGTCTCGGATAAGTATGCTGGACAGAGAAACCCGCTAATCGTGGTGCCCAAAGGCGGCAGCTTCGCTGATATGGTTGCTCTCAAGGGCAGCATAGACATCGGCGATCAGATGAACAAAATCATCGGGGAACTGGCTGCTGCCAATGACCTGAAAGGCGTGATCGACACTGCCGATTTCAACGATGCCGACAAACTTGGTCGCGGCAAAGAGATGCAAGACAGGCTCTCCAATTTGGTGGCGATCTTTGAAGACCCCGGCCTGGATTTCAGCCGCAACCGTGCCGAAGGTGATGACCTGCTCGGGGACGCTTATGAATACCTGATGCGCCATTTCGCCACCGAGAGCGGCAAGAGCAAGGGCCAGTTCTACACTCCCGCCGAAGTTTCCCGCATTATGGCGCGTGTGATCGGTATCCGATCTGCGACTAGTGCCGATAACACCATCTACGATCCCACATGTGGTTCAGGATCGCTGCTGCTCAAAGCTGCGGATGAAGCCGCCGAACTGTCGGGCACGCAAATCACCATCTACGGGCAAGAGAAAGATAACGCTACGCGGGCCCTGGCACGGATGAATATGATCCTGCACGACCATCCCGCCGCTGAAATCTGGCAGGGCAACACCCTGGCTGATCCGCACTACAAAGAGAAAGACGGACGCCTGAAAGTCTTCGATTACGTCGTCGCCAACCCGCCGTTTTCAGATAAAGCCTGGCGCAACGGCTTTGACCCTGAAAACGATCTGTACAGCCGCTTTGAAGATGGCGTTCCACCCCAAAAGAACGGCGATTACGCCTTCTTGCAGCACCTGCTGCGCTCGATGAAGTCTACGGCCCAAGGGGCCATTATTTTGCCGCATGGCGTTTTATTCCGGGGCAATGTCGAAGGCGATATCCGCCGCAACCTGCTCCGCAAGGGCTATATCAAGGGTATCATCGGGCTGCCTGCCAACCTGTTCTATGGCACCGGCATCCCGGCCTGCATTATCGTGTTGGACAAAGAAAACGCCGCAGGGCGTGCCGCCGATGGCGGTGGGATATTCATGGTCAATGCCAGCCAGGGGTTCGAGAAAGATGGCAACAAGAACCGCCTCCGACATCAGGATATCCAAAAAATCGTCGATGTCTGGAACGGGCAGCTTGAAATCCCCCAATATTCCCGTATGGTGCCTCTGGCCGAAATCAGCGATCCCAAAAACGATTACAACCTCAACATCCCCCGCTATATCGACAACGCCGCCGAAGAAGACCTGCAAAATATCGCAGCTCATCTTTTAGGCGGCATCCCGGTTCGGGATATTCAAAGCCTACAAGCCTACTGGGACGTTTTCCCCAGCCTGGGGGAAAGCTTGTTCGAGAAAGCCCGTCCCGGTTATGCTCAGATCAAAGTGCCCCCGGCCCAAATCAAAGTGACGATCTTTGAACATCCTGAATTTGTCGCCTATCAGGAGGGCATCCACGCCCGTTTTGCGGATTGGCAAGCCCGCAGCCGACCCACGCTGACCGGCCTGGAGGTGGGTGCTGATCCCAAAGCCTTGATCGCCGCCCTGGGGGCTGACCTGCTCGAAACCTTTGCCCCCGCCCGCCTGATCGACCGTTACGATGTCTACCAGCACCTGAGGCGCTATTGGACGGATGTGATGCAGGACGATGTTTATATGATCGTCGATGAAGGTTGGGGTTCTGCCGCTAAGCTACGCCTGATCACGCGCCCAGGGGCGGCCGAGAACGGCAAGAGCAAAGAAAAAGCCAACCTGACGATTGGCAGGCTCAAATACAAAGCCGATCTGATCCCCCCGGCGTTGATTGTAGCCCGTTACTTTGCGGATGAGCAAGGCCAAATCAATGCTCTGCAAGCTGAAGCTGAAAACCTGAGTGGGCAGATGGACGAACTCAAGGAAGAGCATAGCGGCGAAGATGGACTATTTGTCGAAGTGGTCAATGACAAAGGTAATATCACCAAAGGTGCCCTGACCGCCCGACTCAAAGCGGTGCAGGATGATGCCGCTGCGGATGATGAGGGACAGGTGCTCACCGCCTACCGTACGCGGATGGACGACCTCGCCCGTGTGAACAAAGCTGTCAAGGCTGCCCAGAAAGCTCTAGGTGAAAAAGTGACTGCCCAATACCAGCAGTTGAACGAAGCCGAGATCAAAACCCTGGTAGTGGACGACAAATGGCTGGCGACCCTGGCCGCTGCTGTGCAGGGCGAACTGGAACGCGTTTCGCAGACCCTCACCGGCCGCATCACCCAACTGGCCGAACGCTATGCTACCCCTTTGCCACAACTAGCCCAGGATGTGGACGATTTGACGGGCAAAGTAGACGCCCACCTGGAAAAGATGGGGTTCGCATGGAAGTAAAACCGGGTTATAAGCACACCGAAATTGGTGTTATCCCTGAAGATTGGGAAGTTAAGAAACTGAGAGATTGTTTACTTGAATCGCCCAGCTATGGTGTTAATGCCCCAGCGACAGTATACTCCGAAAACCTGCCTACATATCTGCGAATAACGGATATTACTGATGACGGCCATTTTTCTAAAGAGAAAAAGGCATCAGTAAGTTTTGATGGAATTGAAAAGTTCTATTTATCTAATGGCGATTTAGTATTTGCCAGAACTGGGGCAAGTGTTGGCAAAACTTATCTATATAAGCCAAAAGATGGTGTTTTGGCATTTGCTGGCTTCTTAATTCGAGTTAGAACAGACCCAGTGGTATTGCTTCCAGAATATCTAGCGAATTATGTTCAGACCCCACAATATTGGAATTGGGTACAAGTAATGTCCATGAGAAGTGGGCAACCTGGAATCAACAGCACTGAATATGGGCAGTTGTTAGTTCCTGTACCGAATGATATTTTCGAACAACGCGCCATCGCCGCCGCCCTCAGCGATGTGGATGCCCTGCTCGCCGCCCTCGATGCCTTGATTGCAAAGAAGCGTCTCATCAAACAGGGCGCCATGCAAGAGTTACTGACGGAGAAGAGAAGGTTGCCGGGGTTCAGTGAGGAGTGGGAAATAGGGAAATTGGAAGATTATTTCTCTTATATTTCCTATGGGTTTACAAACCCTATGCCGACAGTAGCCAATGGCATATATATGATAACTGCGGCAAATATTTTTTACGGGTCAATCCAATTTGAGGCAGCAAGATTTACATCGGTTGATGCTTACAATAACTTACTCACATCAAAAAGCAAACCCCTGAAGAATGATATTTTACTTACAAAAGATGGAACATTGGGACGAGTGGCATTGGTGGATGATACCCAATTATGTATCAACCAATCGGTAGCAATAATTCGCCCTAATGATAAAGTTTATCCGCCCTTTCTCAAACTCCTTTTAGAAGCGCCAATTTACCAGAAAATGATGATTGATGATGCTGGGGGGTCAACAATAAAGCATATTTACATTACCAAAATCAATCTCATGCCAGTTGCGATCCCTTCTACGAAAGATGAACAACGCGCCATCGCCGAAATCCTCAGCGATATGGACGCCGAAATCCAGGCCCTGGAGCAACGCCGCGCCAAAACCCGCTTGCTCAAACAGGGCATGATGCAAGAGCTACTCACCGGGAGGGTGCGGTTGGTATGAAAGTCATTACTGTCGAAGGGCAAGATTACCGCCTCCCTGGTTCGCAAAACGATTTCCAGCAAGCCATGTACATTCACCTGATCAACTGGAAATGGGCAAATATCACCCGTGATCCCGGCAAGGTGCGGGGTGTCGTTTACGATATCGCCTTGCCAGAGCGGTATAGGGGCCAATATCCCACGCTCTACCCTGAAATCATCTCGATACTCAACCAGCACTTGAAAGTTTTCCCTTTCAAGATCCATATCTATTTCAACCATATGGCCAGTTCGCAGGCGGCCAACCTGAACCTGTTCTTGCCCATTCTGTACCACCCCAACGCCAGCAAAATCCTGGAGGCCCTCAAGCCCGATTTTGCCCGTCTGGCAGTCTCTCAATTGGATCACGGCTACCGCATCGAATACTGGGATGAGCCCTTTGGCTGCCTCCACGATAAAAACAAAGCCACCGGTACAGATAGCGATATTGGCATCGCTTATTACAATCATCAAGACGAGCTTTGTCTCTGGCTGATCGAACACAAACTCACCGAAAACGAATTTACTTATTGTGGTGGGGCCAAGAGCAATCGCAAACGTACCAGCCACGATTGCACCAAATCGTTTGCAGAAATTCTGGCGAACAAAGATGTCTGCTTCTATCACCATATGAGCAAATATGAGTACTGGAATATCACCGAGGCCAATCAGGCATTTTTCGCCAATCTTAGCCAGCATCCAAATTGTCCATTCAGGGGTGGCATGAACCAATTGTGGCGTAACCAACTTCTCGGTTTGGGCATCGAGGGAGACGAATGCCAACCCTATCAACATGTTACCTTCTCCGTGGTCAAACATCCCGATAACACCGCCCTGGATCGATCATTGGATGCTTACAAAAACTTGATTGATCACAATCCTAAATTTACAGTCTTCACATCGGGTGATGTGATCAACGCCGCCAGCGGCTACGCAGATAACGATCTGAACGCCTGGATCAACTGGTACAAAGAACTTTATTACGTATAAGGATTCAAAATGATGAGTGCAGTGAGAGAACTTAAACACCGCTCCAAAACCCGCCTGCTCAAACAGGGCATTATGCAAGAATTGCTCCCCAAGAGGATACGGTTGACATGAATCATTCCAAAATCAAATATAATCCACCTACAACAACAGCCTGTTTTTGTTTGGAGGTTTTCTCATGTTAACCCATTTGCAAATTAAGAATTTCAAAGCTTGGCAGGATACCGGTGATTTGAAACTCGCGCCGCTCACGGTCATCTTTGGCCCTAACAGTTCAGGGAAATCTAGCCTGGGGCACTTTCTACTTACCCTAAAACAAACTGCACTCTCCACTGATCGCAAGAGTGCCCTACGCTTGGGAGATCGCCTCTCCTTAATTGATTTAGGTACCTTTCAGGATTGTTTATATGGACACGATATAGATCAGTCACTTGACTTTTCTTTGCACTGGAAATTACCCAAACCGATGGAAGTAACCGATGCTTTGAAGCCTGCTAATAAATATGGTGGTGAAGAACTGTCACTTGATGTGAATCTAAGTGCAGATAGTAGAAGGCAACCACAAACTGATAATTTTTACTACCAGCTATTGAGAGAAGGGCAGTCAGTACTGGAAATTGTTCACGGGCAGAACAAAGGGAAGGTAGAACTCGAATGTAACCCATTAAGTTTGGTTCGAGCAACAGGACGCCAGTGGCCGCTAGAACCGCCAGAAAAATTTTATCGTTTTGCCGATCTTTCTCTCTCTCGCTATCAAAATGCGAATTTTATGGCTGAATTTTCGCTGGCGGTAGATAATCTCTTGGAGAATTTCTACTACCTGGGACCACTGCGAGATCATCCTCGTCGGATGTATGCTTGGTCCGGAGATACGCCACCAGACGTAGGGCAAAATGGTGAATATACGATCTCAGCGTTGCTGGCAGCTACAGCCGCAACGCGAAAACTGAATCGAAAACCGAAGAAATATTACCATCTGTTCGATCAATTTATTGCAGCTTGGTTGAAAGATATGGAAATGATCCACAGCTTTAAAGTTGAACCACTTGCTGATGGACGTAAGGATTATGAGGTATTAGTTCGTGTAAATAGAAGTTCACCAGAAGTCAAACTTACCGATGTAGGGTTTGGCGTATCGCAAGTTTTGCCTGCTTTAGTCCAGGCTTTTTATGCCCCACCTCATTCCATTATTTGGATGGAACAACCAGAAATTCATCTGCACCCTAGTGTGCAAGCAAATTTGGCGGATGTGTTCATCAGTGCCATTCAGGCCAACGAAGATGGAAAACCTCGAAATGTACAATTAATTGTCGAGAGCCATTCTGAACATTTCTTGATGCGGTTGCAACGCCGGATTGCAGAAGGTGAGATTTCTCCCAAAGACGTGGCGGTATATTTTGTCCAACATGGTAGAAAAGGGGCGAAGATAGAGCCATTATCAGTGGATGAATATGGGGAGATTACCAATTTGCCGGAGGATTTCTTCGGAAATGAACTGGAAGAAATTGGTGCGCGCACGTTGGCCGCCATACAACGGAAACAACAGGAGGCTAGGGGATGAAGGTAGTCATTGATACCAATGTTCTCCTAGTGGCAGACGAAAAACATGGTGATATATCTCCTAATTGTGTGAGCACTTGTGTGACAAAATTATTGGCAGTAAGAGCTCATGGATTTGTTGTTATCGACGATGATTATCATCTCATTAGTGAATATCAAAATAAAATTGATGCTGATCGGGGAAAAGGTATGGGGGCGGCTTTTCTTAAGTGGCTTTTACAAAATAAAGCCAATCCCAGACATGTGGAACGAGTCTCGATCACCGAAACTGACGAGAATCATTTTGCAGAGTTTCCTTGCCCAGAGTTGGAACCTGAATTTGATGCCTCTGACCGGAAATTTGTCGCCGTTGCCAATGCACATCCGGAACACCCTCCCATCTGGCAGGCCGCAGATTGCAAATGGTTGGATTGGTGGGCTGCATTACAGGAGCATGGCATTGAAGTTGATTTCCTATGTACCAACGATGTGGAACGTTTTTATCAGGCTAAATTCCCTGACAGAGAGCTGCCTGTATTACCATGACCGAATTCTTTCGTTTTCCCCACACGCCACATCTCACCTGGTTGGGCACAGAGCAACCCCGAACCGATAAAACACTCTCATCAGAAGAGATAGATGTTTTGTTGGACAATGATTTGGTGGTGGAAGAGAAAATTGATGGTGCTAACCTAGGATTTTCATTAACTCCGGATGGGGACATACAGATTCAAAATCGCGGCCAATACTTATCTCCACCTTTTATAGGGCAATTCACAAAACTTTCTGACTGGTTGTCAACCAATGAAGGATTATTATTTGATGCTCTAGAAAGAAACCTTATTGTATTTGGAGAGTGGTGTGCAGCGCGTCATTCTTTGTCATACACAGCTTTACCAGATTGGTGGATATTATTTGATGTGTACGATAAACGGACTGGTCGCTTCTTCAGTACCAAGAAACGAAATAAATGGGGAGAAAAGGCTGGTGTATCTATAGTACACCGGGTGGCGAAGGGAAAATTCGAATTCAATTCTCTTAAAGATTTATTGAATGAGCCTAGTCATTATCGCCAGGGAACCATGGAAGGTATCATCTTCCGATACGAAAATGAATTCTGGTTGATCAAACGGGCTAAATTAGTTCGCTCGGAATTTACCCAAGCCATTGATGAACATTGGTCAAGACGGTCGCTCGAATGGAATCAACGTATGTTACCAATTTATCCGAGCATGCCTGCAGCAGAAAGGTAATCTATGAGTAAAGTCGGAGAACTTGAACGCCGCACCCAAAACCGCATCGTCAAACTATTCCGCGACACATTAGGCTACACCTACCTCGGCGATTGGAAAGACCGCCCTGAAAACAGCAACATCGAAGAAAGCCTGCTGCGCACTTACCTAGAAGAACAGGGCTATGATCCTGAGTTGATCAACCGGGCTTTGTTCTTATTAGTGAAAACAGCAGGTGATCAGAGCCGCGATCTGTATTATGTCAACCGGGATGTCTACGATCTACTGCGCTATGGTGTCAAAGTCAAACCCGATGTGGGCGAACATACCGAAACCGTGGCGCTGATCAACTGGAAAGAGCCGCATAAGAACCACTTTGCCATCGCTGAAGAAGTCACCATCAGCGGAGAACTCACCAAACGCCCTGATATTGTGCTCTATGTGAATGGTATTGCCCTAGGAGTACTCGAACTGAAACGCTCGACGGTCTCTGTGAGTGAAGGTGTCCGCCAAAACCTGGATAACCAGAAAAAAGAGTTTATTCAGCACTTCTTCAGAACCATGCAGTTCGTCATGGCGGGCAACGATACTGAAGGTCTGCGCTACGGTACCATTGAAACGCCCGAAAAATATTGCCTGACCTGGAAAGAAACCGGCGGTGATGCCACCGCTTGCGAGAGCCCACTGGAACGCGCCCTCTCGCAAATCTGTGAGAAGCAACGCTTCCTGGAATTAATCCATGATTTTATCGTTTTCGATGCTGGGACGAAAAAACTCTGCCGCCATAACCAGTATTTCGGCGTCCAAGCTGCCCAGCAGCGCGTGCATGACCGGGCAGGCGGCATCATCTGGCACACGCAAGGCAGCGGCAAAAGTCTGATCATGGTCTGGCTGGCGCGCTGGATCAGAGAACATATTCCCGAGGCTCGCGTCCTGATCATTACAGACCGCATCGAATTGGATGAACAGATCGAAAAGGTCTTTAAAGGCGTCAAAGAAGATATTCAACGCACCAAAAGCGGGCAGGATTTACTCACCAAACTCAACGCCGCCAAACCCTGGCTGATGTGTTCACTGATCCACAAGTTTGCCAACCGCGAAGAAGGCGATGTCAAAAGCTATATCAAGGATTTGGAGAGCAACCTACCCCCCGGTTTCAACC
>CAZLNX010000213.1:0-10776 GCA_964560795.1 uncultured Anaerolineales bacterium
CTATGAGTGGAGTAAACGAGAAGGAACGGGATCGAACGTACCCGAATGATATTTCAATATCATTCGGCATCAGCACAAATGCGGTGTTGTTGAGTGGCACCTGCATAATTCAGGGTAATGACGATGAATGTAGCGATGCATTCCTTCGGACTGATCAGAAAGAATTGGGAGGCGTCCATCACATAGCTTTCCAGGGCCCTCTCACTGATGCTGTCAGAGCTTTCAAAAAAGCTACCCTTAACCGTTGTGTCGTATCGATCGGGGGATGTTTGAACCAAATATGGTCAGGAGGTGAACATAAGGAAACCAAGATAATTACACATAGAATAAACTTCCATCATGACGCCGACACAGTGGATTTAGCCAGGAGTTATCTGCCAGAAAAACAGACTCATTAAGGCTATTCCGGTAGTAATAGCAAGAGCAACATCTCATCTTAATTTAAAGATGCACTCAATTTACAATGAATAAGAGGTGAACATGAGCACAAAAATACTCGTCGTTGATAGCGATAAAGACATTCGTGATGCCTTGACCAAAATACTCCAAGCGGAGAAGCTTGATGTATTGACCGTGGTGAGCGGAGAAGAATCAATTGAGATTATGGAGGATGAAGACATTGCCGTGATGATAGCGGAGGTGCACCTACCAGACACGGATGGCATTGCGTTAATCAAAGCAGCAAGCCACATCTCTCCTGGAATGGTTAGCGTTATATTGACCGGACATGCGTCCATGGAATCAGCCATCGAAGCGCTGCGACTTGAGGTTCATGATTACTTACTCAAACCTATCTCATCTCAAGAACTTCTCAGCAGCGTGAGCGGTGCCCTGTCTCAACGAGACCAAACCAAACGCAAGCTTCTCCTATTGGAACAATTGGAAACATCAATTCAACAGTTGAAAGAAATCGAGGGAATGTCAGAATTCTCCAAACCGGAGAGACGAGTGATCGCTCTGCCAAAGGATATACAAGCTGATTTATCTAGACGTGAGCTTTGGCGTGGAAGTGACCTTGTCCGTCTAACCCCAACAGAAGGTAAGATGCTGCAAGTCTTCATCGATAATTGGGGACGGGTGATGACTCATAGCGAGATCGCCTTCCTGGTGCAGGGATATGAGGTAAGTGAATGGGAAGCCCCTGAAGTTTTGCGCCCGTTAATTAGCCGGCTGCGGAAGAAGCTAGCCATATTTCCTGGGGGCAAGGGGTGGATTCGTAGTGTGCGCGGCACGGGATATGTCTTCGATGCTGAGATGCCGACATGATGCTATTTTCAAGCCTAGAAAGATCGAATAGAGAAACAATCTGGGCAAGTAAAAAGTTGACTGCTTTCGAAATGTTTCTAGTTTCTGCTCTAGGCAGATTGGAACCAGAGTTTCTTGCTTAAAACCGTTGTTAGCCTTTACGAGTAACGCGATTACCCTAATAACCTTTGCGCAATCTATTGATTCTACTGTTTATTTGATATAATCCTCTTCTGAAAGGCGTGAACCTTAGGTGGATCGCGCCTTTATGCCTTCAAGGCCCCCTGAAATCAGGGGGCTTTTTTCATTTAATTTGTCCCTGGCAGCACATCGATAAAGGAAGGAGACAATGAAAGAAAATCCTGAGGTCACTGAGATATTCGTTCTTTCCTCACCCTGGCAGCGTTCGATTGGCGCCATGTTTAGAGGAGCCTTGAGGGGACGCGCCTTGGTTTTCGACTATCCCCATTCTGCTGTGCGACTCTTCCACACTTTTTTCTGCGCTCCGCTACGCATTTTAGCACTGGATGATGAATACCAGATCATGCACGATGAGGTGATTGCATCCTGGCGATTTGTCAATCTCCCGGTTTGCCGTGTGGTTCTTGAAGTTGACCCGCAGGCCAACATGTCTTTACCATCGATCCAAGAATTACTCAAGCGCGTCCTTGTCGTCCAACCCCAACAGCACGCAGCCTCCGGGGTGTGGGCAGAAAATGTCAGTCTGCACGGATTGCTCTTCGCGCTGCTCTCCCAGGCAGTCGCAGATATCCGCCGCGTCAAGGATGTCCACGAGCATTTTGAGGATGATGTAGACCCTGAGTTGATAAAAACCAAGTTCGATTTGTGGGAGCGCGGTCAGATCCTCGATGCAGCCGGCTACATACTGGATTTTGCTGGCACAATCTCGATCCCACCCACGGCTGTAAAACTAGCCAAACAGCTCTTGTATATTGAAGGGAGCTATGCAGAAGAACTGTTCGTGGCTTCAGTGGGGGGTATTCCATGGAAACATGAATTCGACAATCGTTGTTTGCGATGTGGCAAGCCCGGCAGTTGGCGTTCTGTACTCTCTCCTCCCCCTGATACCCCGCACGAAATGACCTGGCGGTACCAACGACCGGAGAACGCCGTTCCACTTTGTTTCAAATGTGTTGAAGGTTTGAAATGGAATCATCGCTACGATTTGAGATTAGATCTTTGCTGGGGGCTTTGGGCAGCACGCTTCGAAGCCTTGTGGCAGTGGCACAAGGCTATGGAAGGCCACAGCCTAGCACCTTGGGACAAGTCGGAATTCCCGCTCTGGCCGCGGGGATATGGCGGTCACACATGGGCGCTGGGCAGTGGTGCATGGGAGCACGCTGACTCGAATCCTCCCGACGGCATCGTCCGTAATCAGATCCATCAAGCTGCGTTAGCCCGGGGATTAGGTCCCCGGTGGAGGCGGCGTAGAGGATACTTCGAAGACACCCCTATTGCCGATTTGGTAAGTTTAGACGCAATCGACGAAACAGATTCTCAGGAAGATAGAGCCTGGTTTCTCGAAAGCTATGTTTGTACTTTTTGAATTATCTATATGTGCCTGGCAAAAAGACTGGCCAAAGAGCTTGAAGGATTAATCGATCAGGTGGAGGAACCATACCGCTCACGCCTTCTTACGTGGATCGGAAAACAGGCAGGCAGACCTATCGCTGCAAACGATTTGAGCCAATGGCTGGATGAATTCGATGTTATCAGCATGATCGCTCAATACGAGCTCCTTTATATCGTCTGCCAGCAAGCCGCCAGGATATTTGGCAATACTAAAGGAAAGGAATCTTGATCCGGATGAAAAGGAAGCGGCACTTCCCGACAGTCGTACTGGCTACCCAATCGCCTGAAGCGTCAAACTGCGTTCCCAGGGATACCTTCCAGACAGTGGAAGCGTTCAGCACCATGGGGGTGATGGACACTCTTGAATCTCGACCTGTACTAATTGTGGCTGATACCGAAGATTTGATAGAAAGTCAACAGATTTCCAGAGAAGCCTTAGGGACCGCGCTGAACACACTGGTACAGGGCGGGATCGTTGTTGTCGATTCTCAATCCTTCATCCAAGACTGCCAACGTTGGATCGGGGAGGCCTTGTTAGCCCGCGGTGATCAGGCTGCGGTTCGTTTCATGCCCCGGCGGGCGGTCATGCTCACCAACTATTGCGGCGGTGTGGGCAAATCCACCCTTTCCCTAGCCATGGCACGCCGATTTCGGCGTATCACAGGCCTGCCGGCTGCGACGGTGGAAGTAGGTGTGGGCGGCAGTTCCATGGCTCGTCTGGGTGAGTTCCCCACATTGTTCGAGGTTGTCACCCAAGAAGCAGACCCGGGGGAATGGAACGGTGTACGCCTGTATCCATCTGATGACTGGGAAACCGGCACGCTGGCCGTAGACGAGCGCACGCAGAGGGCACTCGACCAGATCTTCCACCATCACATGCTGGTCGTCTTTGATACCTTCCCCACCAACGCCCTATGGGGACAGGTTTTAGAACGCGTCACCGATGTAGTGACGGTGACTTCACCGCGGCCTGACGCCATGGAGCAAACCGCGGCGATGATGCGCCGCCTAAAGGATGAATTGGAGCCGCTTGAGCAAGCACCGGAGATCCATCTGGTACTCAACCAAGTGCAATCCGTAAGCCAGCGCATGGCTCTGGCTGGTGAACTTTCAGCCTGGGTGAAATATGACCAGCAAGCGGCCTTAGATTTGGATGGAAAACTGGGGGATCCCTTGCTGGAATTGATCTATCCCGGTTGGAGCCAGCGTAGATCATCAAAAGATCTTCTGCCACGCGTATTCCGAAGGGGGAAACGATGAAAAATCGCATCTTCTACATCCTGTTGGCAATTTTAGCCCTCGGCGCAGCGGTAGCCGGAGCGATCTACTGGCGTACGAATTACCTGGCAGGCGTCACCCTGGTCAATCTGCCTGTACCGAAAGAGGAGATTCCTCCATACACTCTGCTAAAACCTGAGATGTTTACCCCAAAGCAATTTCCGCGTGCCTTGATCGACGAAGCCGGTGGGGACTACGCGTTGACCCTAGATACCTTAGCTGGGCAGATCACCACAGGTACGCTTGCAGCCGAATTGCCCATGCCGCGTTCCTTGGCTGTAGCCCCGGAACAATTCCGCCTGGCTGATCCCGAACTGGAAGTGGCTTCAATCCCTATCTCGCCGGTGAATGGAGTCGGCGGGCAGGTGCAAATAGGCGAACTGGTCAATATCTACCGACTCATGCGCGTGGTAGATACTCCCAAGATCGAAGATTCAAGCACAGAAGAGATGATCAGCACTGAAGGCACTATGGAAAATAGCGAGGCCCTGTTGGTGGCAACTGCTCCGGTGGTGGCCGTGCTGTCTGATCAGGGTCTACCTGCTTCCACAGATGTCGATAGCCCCATCCAAATGCGCATTCTGGTCGTGGCCGCTCCGCATGATGTAGTGGAAGCGATCCTGGAAGCTGTAGCGATGTCTGAGTTGGGGAATGAATTACTTTGGGTCACATTAGCCACTCTAGCCGATGATGGGTAGGACAGGAATTTTTGAGACTGGTGCAATCATGGTCGATGGTGAATTGGCTGTCATTATGGAGCCAACCGGATGTTACCCCTGTGAACTGCTAGGTATCTTTCTTGGCTTGTTGATTTCTCCTCCTACGTTTTTTATCTTTACCGGCTGGTTAGTATCTCAAATTCCGGAAAAGACAGACCATATAGTACGCCAATGACTGCAACGAACAAACTGAAAACTAGCGCCGGCAACGGCTATTACGGTCTCACCCAAGAGGATCTCACCTTGCTAACCCAATTGCGGGAGCAATTGGAAGCCCAACAAGTGAACGTGCCGGCCTGGGGCGAGCGTAATGCTGGTCTGGAACGCCGTTTCTTTGACCAGATCCGCCAAGCCCTGCGCCCCCACGTGCGCGCTGCCGCCCTCGAAGACGCCGCCAGGAGGATGAGCGACGCCCTGTGTGGAATCGGGTTGTTACAGCAATTTCTCGATGAGCCAGAGGTTGAAGAAATCTATGTGCGGCATGGTGAAGTGGCTATTGAACGCGGTGGAATCGTGCAGCGAAACGTCATTCACGCACCGACAGCGTACTGGCAGGCTTTGATCCGGCGTGTGGCCGACCTGCGCGAGCGAGGGGTAAGTGCCCGTTACCGCGCTGTGCTGGTGGACTTACCCAGTGGCGAACGCTTTACCGGGATGCTGCCGCCGCTTACCGATGCCCCGGCGATCAACATCCGGCGCTATGCCACCAAGAACCTGACCTTGAAAACCTTGCGAGATAGAGGAGCTTTCTCCCCACAGGCCGCATCGTTTCAGGGGGATCTGGCGGATATTCCCGATCCAAGGGTACGCCAGTTGGTCGCCCAGCTGCCGGAAGGCAGCATCGAACGCTACCTGGCCTGGACGGTCGCCGCTCAGGGGGGCAATATTCTCTTTGCTGGCGAGTTCAGTTCTGGCAAGACCACGTTACTCAATGCGGTGAGTGCCTACTTTCCCCGCCGCGCGCCAGTGGCTGTACTGGAGACCTTCCGGGAGCTGCAACTGCCCCAGGATTTGTTCCTGCTTAGGGCCGTAGCGCCTTCCCAGGTGCTGCCCGGCCAGGAGAAAACAGCCACCATGGACTGGGTGCTCAACACGGTCTATACCCGCACTAATCCAGCAGCCATCCTGCTCTCCGAGATTGTTTCACCAGGTGAGGCCATGCAGTTCCTGATGGCGGCTAACCTGGGCCGCAGGGCCTACTCCACTATCCACGGCGCCACGGTGGAAGCTGCCTTGCGCCGTCTTGAAAAACTGGCACTGCAAGAACAATCCACAGTAGGACGCGAGACGGCCCGCGAGCTGATCGCCAGTGGAGTGGACCTGGTTGTTCTGATGGCCCTTACGGCCCAACACGATCAGGTTTTCCGCTTCGTCGCCGATGTATCCCTGGTCACTGGCGTAGATACCCTAACAGGGAAATACCAATTAGAGCGATTGTATTCGGGCTGGCAGGAGGGCGTAATGCCAGGGAATACCAGCGGCGCGCGCAACAAAGCAATCCTTCGGGACGCCTGGAAGCGAGGTGTCGCATGATCCTGGTGATCCCCTGGCTTTCCTTTCTGCTGGCAGGAATAGGCAGCTATCTGCTTGCCTGGACTGGGCTAGATATTTTGACAGATCTGGGGGGTGGCCTGATCAAGTATATCCATCGGCAGCTAAAACCTAGAGTTATGTTCCGTTTGATCGAGTACCGGGAGGAGATTGGGGAACCGACATCAATGCAAGATGATTTATTCACCCCCAAGAGCCTGTTTACCTTAGCTCTGGAAAGCCGGCCAGTATGGATCGTTTCCGGGCTGTGCCTCGCCTTCATCATCCATGATGTGATGCTCTCGCCGCTACTAGCACTCCTGGTCCCCCTGATGGCTGAGTTTTACCGCACGCATGTCCACCGCCGTCGTCGAAGGCGTATGGATGAAGATGCTTCTAACCTGGTAATGCAGGTGGAATCTCGCTATCCCCTGAACCGTTCCCTGGATCGCACGTTGACCGAAGCGCAGGCGACGCTGCCCCAGGGACGGGTTAGGGAGGCTCTGACGGTTTGCATTCGCAAGCTGGATATGAACGCTGAAATCACCGCTGCATTTGAGCCTTTGAAACGTTTAGGTCACCCCACACTCGACCGCCTGGCGGGGGCATTAGCCCGGGCCCAGGACACCCGCCAGGAGATTTTTCTGGACACCTTACGCCTGCTGCGAGAGGAAGTGGAAAGCCGTATGGAGTTGCGCCGCCAGGCTCGCCGTTCATTGACGGTTGTATTCATCACCACACGGGTGCTGCAGGTAGTGTTGGTGATCGCGTTCCTGATCGTCAGTCTCTACCCGGCCTGGCGCACCTACTACACCGGTATGCCAAAGAACTGGATCATCATGATCGTTGCCTTGACCGTGGCTGCCCTGGGTAGCGTGTATGTCGAGATGGAAATGCGTCAATTGGAAGGTTGAGGATGGACTTTGAATTGACGAATACCCTCTTGTTCGGTGCGGGCATATTCCTACTGGCCTTTGTGGCCCTACAGGCATTCGGAGAACGGGCATCCTGGTGGCTAACACGCCGGCGACACTCTCGATTTTGGCGTTTAAGGGGCGCAGTAACCCAAAAACAACAAGTACCACAAGAGCAGAACATTTCGTGGGCGCATATCTATCTCGCTTCTGCGCTGCTGGTATTGATCCTGTTCAACTGGACCGGCCAGGTTGTGGTCCTGGGTTTGGCGCTGGTGCCCTTTGCCCTGCGCTCCTGGCTGGAAACTTACCGGCGCAAGCAGATTGAGGCCGAATCGTTGAACTGGTTGATCGACCTTCGCATAAATCTACCTCTGCATGGCTCCTTGCTGCGCACCATACAGGCGGTATCTAAAAGCAGTGATACGCGGCTAGCAAACATGACCAAGCGCTACCTAAAGCGCGGCTTCCAAGGTGATGGCCTGGCATTGCTCGAACGGCTGGCCGAGGACACACAACTATCCCATTTGATGGATCTGGTGGCGCGAGTGAAAGCAGCAACCGAGGGCACGTTGAATATCGACCGGCCTTTCGAGCACGCCCTCGAGCAGTTGCGCAGCGAGATAACCACCCAGGCGCGTGAATACCAGCAGCGTATCCCCTCCCGGCTGACGCTGCTGATCTTCCCCATCCTGCTTGGCCCCTCCATCGCTTTACTGATCCTGCCGATGGCTGCCCGCTTGATGGCTACCATCAGTGGCAGTTCGGGATGGGGCGGCGGATTCTAATGAGGCTTATCCCTCAAGGATGACTACGGCTAGTCATTAGTCTGATAGTCAAATCGTCATTTGCCCCTTTGATGACAACTTGGCTATCCACTTTTGACTAATGACTATAAGACAATGAGATTATCTGACTATTGGACAATCTGAAAGGAGTTTTACCGATGTTACGAAATCATATAGGAGATGCCATATTAGAGTGGGTCGTCCTGGGCGTGTTAGTGATCGCTGTGGTGGGCGTCGTAGCCTATTCCATCGCCACTGCAGGTGCGACCGAGGGTGGCAATTTGGAAACCTGGATAGACGGAATCAATGTTCCGGCTAGTCCATGAGTTTGGTTGTTTAGTTGAGTAGTTAGATAGTTGGTTCGTTGAGTAGTTAGATAGTTGGTTCGTTGAGTTGTTATTCGAGATCGACCCAGCTTCTGAAGAGAGGCTACTTCACAAAAAAACTTATGAACTACCTAACTACTAAACCTAGAAACTAACCAACTATGTTCCGAGATCACACCGGTGATGCTGTTCTGGAATGGATCGTCGTCGCTGCACTTGCCATTGCGATCGTTGGCGCTGCGTTGTATGGCGTCTTCCAATCCATTGCGACCAAGCTCAATGAAGTCAACACTCAGATTGGATCCTGAGCAAGGATGTAAGGGAGTCAGGGAGCAGGGGAGCAGCATTTTCACCCTATCTCCCCCGCTCCCCGGCTCCCACGCTCAACACGGACAAGCTACGCTGGAGATGTTGCTGGCGTTGTTGATTCTGGTGCCTCTGCTCTTCGGCGGGATTGAGTTGGCGCGCGGGGTTGGTATCCGGCACGCTCTGGATAGTGGGGTAGGCGTGGCGTCTCGCGCTCTATCTCTCGACCCTGCTCATTGGTCATGGGCAACCCAGGTTATCGATGACAGCGTTAAAAACAATGTCCTGGGAGGTGGTACAGCCAGCACGCCCACGGTGAGGGCTTTCAGTAACGCTGGCACGCAACTGAGCAGTGGGCAAATGGCCTCTTTGGGCTTTGGCGAGACGTTCCGGTTGGAGGCTACCACCACCTACACACCCTGGCTGCCCCTGGTATCCGGCGGGGGGCAGCAGGTTTCTATTACCGTCTCACATTGGGGCATTGTAGAGAAATATCCATGAGAAAACCAACGACGAGTAGAAATCGAATTATTCCCATCTTGATCTTCCTGTTGTTGCTGATCCTGTGTGTATTGGTACTCATGGGGACGCCCGTAGGCAAGTTTTTGTTCTTCCCATCCGATGTGACCGCTTATGACCAAAAGCCTTCAGACGAACCACCATCGAACAAGTATGTGTGCAGCCATTATTTCACGCTGCTGGCGAATGAAATGAATGGGAGCGGAGTCCCCTTCCAGACGGGAGAGTACGAAAACTTCAACGCAGAACCACCCGCCGCACTGCACCGAAACTTCGTCTCCTCTGGCATCTATCTGCCCTTGGATATAGAAACAACCGAAGGGAAAGCCGTCTTCTATACCATCGTGGCATATTGGCTTTCTCCAGAGGGCGATGTGAAAGAAGACCTAGTAGCCCTGGGGGTTGAAATGCCAGATGGGGGTGAACGTTTCTTCCTGGATGATCTCGCGGTCCATGATCTTCAGACAGCCAGGGCATCCATGAAAAAGGGCGTTGTGTTCACAGCTACGTTGGCAGGTTTTGTCAACCAGCAAGACGCGATTTGGGCGGATTGTCCTGAAAGTGATTTTGCCACCCGGTACAGTGAAAAAGCCTGCCTGGTTGGTTCAGCTTTGGCCGAGGGAAATCCCCTAGATGTGTCAAGCGAGTTCACGGGCTCATTCCTGTTCGGCTGGCAGTTGGAAAGAACAGGAGATGTGATCCCATTCCCGGTTTGCCAATATATCGAAGAAATGTAGTGTTGGAGGTATTCATGTTTTTCACCAAGAACAAGTGGATTATAGATTTAGTTCTGAGCCTGGCCATCCTATTCGTTGGCTTTGAGGGTGGTCGTATTTATGAAAACCGGTCAACCCAGGCAGGGTTGATAACTGCTGGGGCAGCGAATTGTGGGGAGACAAGGGCAGATTCCACTGCTAGTTTAGATACCCCTTGGTCAGCATTGCCTGCAGTCACCATACCCAGTGATGTAGTTCCAACCTGGTCGCATGGTTCAGAAGAGGCTGCACTGGTGGTGGATGTGTACCTGGACTACCAGTGCCCGTATTCTCAGGAATATCTACGCACAGTATTCCCAAAACTGGTGCAAATGGCTGATGGTGGTGAGTTGAAACTAGTGATCCACGACTACCCACTCCAGTTTCACGAAAACGCCTTGCCAGCTGCCCAGGCAGTTCGTTGCATGGCTGAAATTGGGGAATATCAAGAATTTGTCTTGGCACTGATCGAGATTCCCGATGTAAGGAATATTGAAGGAGCAGCGCGTGGGATTGGTCTGGATTGGGGCAGCTTGACGGCCTGCATGGAAGAACAAGTCGAAGCGGTAACAGCGGACTTCGAAGCGGGCAAAGAGGCCGGGATTACCGCCACACCCACCACAGTAATCAACGGACACGCCATCGCTGGCGCTTTCCCCTGGGATGTTTTCGAGCGGTTATTCGAGGAGGCAACAGACGCAAAGTGAAGCTAAAAAACTACACACCCAAACTGGTCGTTTTGGCTTTGAGCGTGATCCTGGCTGTGGGCATTTTCTTGTTTGTCGAAGGTACAGGATGTGATG
>CAZLNX010000214.1:0-10735 GCA_964560795.1 uncultured Anaerolineales bacterium
CCGCTGGATGATTTCGCCTTACGAGCGAAATAAAACGAAAGTCCTAATACTAACCCAACAAAGAACAAAAATAAGATCACGGGTAAAGCAGACATATTATTTTCCCTCTCCGGATTCAATGTTGCCGTTGCTGATCTTTTCGGCGCGCATGCACAGGGTGTTGTAGATCAACGCCATGATCAGCGACAAGATGATTAACCCGAATCCATAAACGACGGCTAAGTTTAGCCCGAAAATGATAATCTTTTCCATCAACACGGGCTTGGTGATATTGATGATTTCAAAACCGGCGTAAATCAGAGCATAGATGATGAACATCCGGACACCAAGACGGGTCTTGTAGGGGATGGCATTGTCCACCTCAGTGGGGGTTGCAGGTTCGTGAAGCATTTTTTACTCCTCAATGAATGTAAGTTAGATTTTTTAGATCATGTATACAAACTGACACGACCATACACACCGAACGCGACGCAGAGGCGCGAACGCTCAAATGTGATGAAAATATTTCGTTAGGTCCGAATTTGGGTTCTGCTGGAATTTAGGCGTTGACGTACTGCTGCGATGAACTCCAAAATGATGATGTTAGAAAACCCTTCTACAAGGGTTTTGTACAAAAAAGCACAAACGGGGATTATAGCATTAAATATTGAGCGTGGGTAAATGTTTCCGCACGTTCTTTAGGAGTTGCCGTGGTCACCCCCAGATATGGGGGTAGAATCAAGCCATCAATGAGAATGGAGTAGAACAAAGAGATGGCGAAGACAGACGTAACAATACCATTAGGCATACCGGATGTACGAGTGGTAAGGACGGAGATCAACAAGCGTGGAGAAGTGATCATCACGATCGAGAGTACGAAGAAAGGTACAAACTGTCGTTGGTGCGGGCAGTGGACAACAAAGTCGCATGGCTATGACAAATGGGTTCAGAAGAGACATTTACCCGTATTTGGTCGTCCGACCTATCTAAGATATCGGCCAAAGCGATATCAATGTGAGCACTGTGAGAAGAAGCCAACCACAACCCAACGTCTGGAGTGGCAGGAGAATGACAGTCCGAATACCATGGCCTATGATGACTACATCTTGTTGCAGATCGTCAACTCGACGATAGAAGATGTGAGTGTAAAAGAGCGAATGTCATATGACAGTGTGTTAGGCGTTATGGAGCGTCGCATCAGTGCAGAAACGGATTGGTCAGCATACAGCTCAATCGGTGTGATTGGGTTAGATGAGATTGCTCTCAAGAAAGGTCATCGTGATTATGTTACCATCGTGACAGGTCGTTTGGAAAATGATCGCATTGTCATCTTGGGTGTTTTGCCAGATCGCCAGAAAGATACGGTGATTGATTTTCTACGTTCAATTCCGATGCATTTTGCCACCACCATCCACACAGCATGTTGTGATATGTACGAAGGTTACACAGAAGCTGTGCGGGAAGAATTGCCCGTGGCCAAAATCGTTGTCGATCGCTTTCATGTCACTCGATACTATTACAAGGCTGCCGACAAGCTACGAAAACAAGAACTCCGACGACTGAAAAACGAACTCCCTGAAGATGCATACAAACTACTCAAAGGAAATATGTGGGTCTTCCGCAAAAGGCGGGCTGACCTGGAGCCTGAAGATCGTAGAGTGCTGCGACGGCTGTTTTCTCATTCACCTGCTCTGAAACAAGCTTATGCTCTACGAGAAGATCTGACGAATATCTTTGATCTGCCTATTTCAAAGCCTATTGCTCAACGAAAGCTTCGCACTTGGATAAGACGAGTGCAGCGTACTGAGTTGACTTGCTTCGATGATTTCATCAAGACCTTGGAAAACTGGTTCGATGAAATCACCAATTACTTCATCAACCGTGATACTAGCGGATTCGTCGAAGGTTTCAACAACAAAATCAAGGTTCTCAAACGACGTTGTTATGGCATTTTCAACCTGCAGCATTTGTACCAGCGCATTTACCTTGATCTTGAAGGGTACCGGCTCTTTGCCCACTTGACGTAACCACCATATGTGGCTAAACCACGGAAAATCCCAAAGAGCCTTTCCGCACTTCCGTCACGGCCTTCTTGAAGTCGCGGTTTCGATACTTGGCTTCTCATGGGTAGTTAGCCCAACCGCGTTGGGCGGAGCAATAAAGCGGCTTTTTGCCAAATCCGACCGCCAACGCGGTTGGCTTGTTACCCGAATATCGCTGGGGTATTTATCGCAGCTGGACTTTAAGACAACCGTGTCACTTCCGCAGGCAACAAAAGTGATCGCTAAAAATAACGTACAAAAAAACAGAAGTATTCGCGTATCTCCATGAAACCAGTAGTGTTATAGTAATTGAAACCATTCATTTCATTCTATAAGGAGATAGCGATGGATAAATTTGCGAAGTGGTTTTATATTGTAGGTATCGTGGTAGCGATGCTGGCCTCCGTGGCGAACTTCTCTGCCGACTGGCTGACCTGGGTCTTGATGATCCTTGGTGTATTAGCGGGTCTTTTCTACGCTGATACCGATGACCTTGTCAATCGTGGCATTCGATACCTGGCCTTGGCGGCTGTGGCTGGTGTGTTTGGTGAGTTCATATTCATCGGCCCCTATGTCTCAGCCCTGGCAGCTGGCGCTGTAACCTTCCTGGGTTACGTTCTTTTCACATCTCTGATTTACTACTTCTACAAAAAGTTTTTCTAACCCCAAATCTTTTTTGATCTAGAAAAAGGCTGTCACTTGAAAAAGTGGCAGCCTTTTATTTTCTGACATGCTTGTTTAGGCAATAAAAGACGTATCTTTTATGTGACAGTGGGGTTGTAATAAGTGAAATCTTAAAAGAAAGGAGGTTCGCGATGGATACCAAGTCTTTGGGTAAATGGTTTTACCTAGTAGGCATTGTAGTAGCGATGGTGGCAGGTTTGCTGGCATTCTCTGCAAATTGGCTGACCTGGGTCTTGATGATTCTGGGTGTGCTGGCAGGAGTTTTCTATGCCGATGCAGATGATGTAGTCAACCGTGGCATTCGCTACCTTGCCCTGGTAGCAGTTGCCGGTTCGCTTGATAGCTTCATCTTTGTTGGCCCGTATATTACGGGTCTGATGACCGGCGCAGTTACTTTCCTCGGGCCTGTGCTCCTAACATCCCTGGCGGTGTATTTTTGGAACAAGACCTTTGGAAAATGAGCTGACAGTGAGGTAACGTCATGAATAGCTTGAATAAAAAGTGACAGCCACCTTCTTGATAGGTGGCTGTCACTTTTTGGTTAATCTCTTACACCCCCTTACACTAATTACTTCAACTCATCTAGCTGCCCTTGCAACTTCTCCGCCGTCTTTTTGTATCCTGCTAATTTGTCGCGTTCAGCCTTGACCACGTTATCTGGGGCTTTCTCAGCAAAAGGACTATTGAGCAATTTCTCCAGGCGCTCAATTTGGCTTTGGGCTTCAGCCAGATCTTTCTCCAAGCGGGCGCGTTCTTCGCCCAAATCGACCAGGCCGGTCAGAGGTAGGTAGATCTCTACGGGGCCGACCACCAGGGCGATGTGATCTTCGGGTTTGGAAGGCAGACTTTCCTGGATGGAAAGTTGTTCTGTGTCCAATCTGCCCAGGGCGGCGATGGTTTCGGCTTGAGCTTCAATGATTTTCGTCGCGTCCCCCGCGGCAAATGTCGCTGGGATACGTGTGCCCGGTTTGACGTTCTTCTCGGCGCGCAGGTTGCGGATGGCGCGCACGACCTCTTGCACCAGGTTGAAATCGGCAATCGCTTGATCTTCCCAGCCTTCCATTGCTTCTGGTTCTGGCCAGGATGCCATGATCAACATTTCAGGCCAGTCTTTCGCTATCGCTGAAAGTGGAGATGCCCCAACGCTTTCTTTGAGATGTGCCCAAAGCTCTTCGGTGACGAAAGGTGTGAAGGGATGCAGCATACGCAGGCAGGCATCCAGGATGTACACCAGCGCCTGGGCGGTGTTGTACGCTCGGTCGCCACCCTGGGCCATCTGCAATTTGGCGATCTCAAGGTACCAATCGGCGAATTCATTCCAGAAGAAATCATAGATCTGGCGTCCGGCTTCACCGTATTGGAAATTCTCGAAGAGGCGTTTAACAGAATCTCTCAGGAAGCGCAGGCGCGCCCAAATCCAGGAATCAGCTAAGGTCCAGTCCAGTTCAGCCTGTGTGGGTGCAGAAATTTCCTCGAGGTTGCCCAGGATAAACCGCGTCGCATTCCACATCTTATTGGCGAAATTGCGGTTGGCTTCTACCTTCTTCAGGCTCAGGTTCATATCGTTCCCGGGCGTTGATCCCACCAGCAAGGTGAATCGCAGGGCGTCGGTGCCCAACTCGTCCATGACTTCCAGCGGGTCGATCACGTTGCCATAGGATTTGGACATCTTCTTGCCGTGCTCGTCGCGGATCAGGCCGTGCAGGTAGATCTCGCTGAATGGGATGTCTTCAGTGAATTCCAGGCCCATCATGATCATGCGCGCCACCCAGAAGAAGAGGATATCGTAGCCGGTTTCCATCATGGTGGTGGGGTAGAAGTATTGCAGGTCGGGGGTTTCTTCGGGCCAGCCCAGGGTGGAGAAAGGCCACAGCCCCGAGGAGAACCAGGTATCCAGCACGTCAGGATCTTGCTCGATATTCTTCCCCCCACAGTGGGTACATTCGGCGGGATCTTGACGTGCAACGGTTATCTCGTCGCAGTCATCGCAGTACCACACCGGGATGCGGTGACCCCACCAAAGCTGACGGCTGATGCACCAGTCGCGGATATTCTCCAACCAGTTGTAGTAGACCTTCTTGAAGCGCTCGGGGACAACTTTGATGTGCCCATCCCGCACCGCCTTCAAGCCTTTTTCAGCCAGGGGTTTGATGTCCACGAACCATTGAGTGGAGACCATCGGCTCGACGATCTCGCCGCCGCGCTGCGTGCGAGGAACCTGGTGGACGTGGTCTTCTTCTTTGATGACTAGCCCCGCGGCTTTCATATCGGCCCAGAGGTTTTCTCTGGCTTCGAAGCGATCCTGCCCATTGTAGGGGCCGCCGTACTTGTTGACTTTGGCCTGCTTATCGAGCACGGAGATGATCTCCAGGTTGTGACGCTCGCCGATCTCATAGTCATTGGGGTCATGACCAGGGGTGATTTTCAGCGCGCCGGTGCCAAACTCGAGGTCGACATACTCGTCTGCGATCACGGGTATCCGGCGTCCCAGGATGGGCACCAGAGCATTCATGCCGATATAATGCTTGTAGCGCTTGTCATCGGGGTGCACAGCCACAGCCGTATCGCCCAAGATGGTCTCGGGGCGGGTGGTTGCCACAGGTACGAAATCATCCTCGGTTCCGCCGTCGATCATATATTTGAAGAAATACAGCTTACCTTGCTCTTCGCTGTATTCCACCTCTAAATCTGAGACAGCAGTCTTCAGCCCCGGCGACCAGTTGATCAGGCGCGGGCCGCGGTAGATCAGTCCCTTTTCGTATAGCCGAACAAAGGCTTCGCGTACAGCGACCTGCAGGTCGTCATCCAGGGTGAAGCGTTCGCGGCTCCAATCGCAGGAGGCGCCCAGACGGCGGATTTGATTGGAGATGTGACCGCCATATTCTTCCTTCCAGGCCCAAGTACGTTCGAGAAATTTCTCGCGACCGATCTCCTCACGGCTGGTGCCTTCTTCCAGAAGCGCGCGTTCGACTTGAAGCTGAGTGGCAATGCCGGCGTGGTCGCTGCCCGGCACCCATAGAGTGGGGATGCCCTGCATGCGGTGGTAGCGGATCATCAAGTCTTCCATGCTGACGAACATGGCATGGCCCAGGTGCAGCTTACCAGTAACGTTGGGCGGTGGGATGGTCAGCACGTAGGGTTTCTTGGCGGGGTCGTGGTCGGGTTCGTTGGGATCATTGGTCGGCTTGAAGTAGCCGTCCTCTTCCCACATCTTATAGATGCGTTCTTCGGTGTTTTTGAAATCGTAGGTTTTTGGTAGTGTAGTCATAATCGTTCCTTCGATAAATTATCTTGTAGTGTCATTGCGAGGGCTGAGCCCGAAGCAATCCCAGTCATTAAGGTGTGAGATTGCTTCGGCCGCTTCGGCGGCTCGCAATGACATCAAATAGTTAATTTTCCTCTCATCACGGTGACCGCTTGGCCACCGACTTTTACAGTTTCAATATCCTCAGGTGGACCAACTACCTCTACAGTAGCAAGCCCAGGACGGTTCATCCAGTGGCCTTGTTCGGCCACAAAAACAGGCACTTTGAATAATCCATAGCGCCACAAGAAAGCGCCCATGCCGCCCGTGGCTGAGCCTGTGAAAGGATCTTCGGGGGTGTCGGGTGGTACGCCAAAGTGTCGGGCAAAGCTTTGGCCGGCATCCGTAACTCCACCCAAACAGAATAGGTGCGGACTGAAAAAATCAGAACGGGCGCGGTATTCGCTATATGCTCCAACATCCACCTGAATGCGCCGCAGCACTTCATGGTCTCGCACCGCGATCATCAATTGGGGCGTGCCTGTGCTTACAGTCTGGATAGGCACATTGGGTAGAGCATCTCTTGACGAGAGTCCAAAAATGGGCATAACCTCCGCGGGGTCGTGTGTCGATAAAAACTCCGGTTTCTTCTGCGACATCACGATGCACTCGATCAGGCCATCCTTGGAAAAAATCTCTACCTCGATAGGACCGACTTGCAGTTCCAGGGTGATAGTGGTTTGTGCGCTCTCTAACGTAAGTCTTCCAGTGTCGATAAGTGCGAAGGTGGTGGCGATGGTTGGGTGACCGGCCAAAGGAATCTCCTCGGCGGGCGTGAAATAGCGCACACCAAAGCTTGCCACATCTGATTGTCTAACAAAGGCCGTCTCGGAGAGGTTCATCTCCTTGGCGATGGCCAGCATTGCGGCAGGGTCCATCTCGTCGGTGTCGAAAAGCACTGCGCAAGGGTTGCCACACAGGGGGCGGTCGGTGAAAGCGTCAACTTGTAGGAGTTCGTAAGTATTCATCATTTAATATTGCAGGTGGATCGTACCTATTAGGGCAACCCACCTTTCTCAAGGTGATTATTTCATCACGGGCTCAATGATCTGCCAGGTCTGGCCACCGTTGGTGGTTTTTACCAGGGCAATTTCGTCTAGGTTGCGGGCTACAGCCCAGCCGGTCATGGGATCAACGAAGCTGAACTGCCCATCCCAATTGACCGATTTAACCTTGACCCAATTAAGACCGCCATCGGTGGTCTTGTAATATTCTCTCCCGAAAGCCCAACCTTCATTCTCATTTAGGAAGAGCAGACTCTCGACAGGAGAAGGTAACAAAGTATGCTGCCAGGTTTCTCCTAAATCTTGCGTAGTGTACACATAACTAAATGACCAGACATCGTAGGTGCTAGCATCCTCGCCGTAGAGACGGCATTTGACAATCAAAGAAGCTGCCTTTTCTGATGTAAATTCGGGTGAAGACACATTGCAGCGACTGTATTCGGTGAACCAGTCGTGTTCGGGAGGTGCCGGCAAGAAAACATCTTCCCAGGTGCTGCCGCCGTCAGATGTTCGTTCGAAGAAAGCGCCAGCCATAACGCCCAGGTTGTCTTTGCTTACCCAGCCAAAATTGGAATCTAGGAAGGCTATGCCAGAATTGTGTAAACTCTGTATGCCAACGCCGTAGGGATCAGACACTCGCTGCCAGGTAACACCGCCGTCTTTGGTGGCAAAGAGATAACTGTAATCATGGCTCATTCCGGCGTCGATATGCACTAATAACCAGCCTTGCAGTTCATCGATGAAAGCGAATCCCTCGGGCACGAAATAAGCTTCTAGGCGTAGTGTGGGCAGCGCCATGCTGGGTTCCCAGGTTTCCCCGCCATCGTGTGTATACCATATATAAGAGTCGCCCATCGGCGGCGGACCGCCTTCGGGGGTGTAAATCACCCAGGCAAAGCGCTCGTCAGTAAAATATGCCCAGGCAGTTTTCGTTCCCCCTGGATCTTCAGGAGCGGGTTCGGGTGGCGTGCGGTCAAACCAGGTTTGGCCACCATCCTCGGTGTACAAAATATGATCGCTGCCTCGAAGGGTCTGGTGCCCGATGCCCCAACCGTTTTGTGCATCCAGCATTCGAATAGTTGTGATGATAACTGCTTCTCCCGATACTAGCGCTGTCAACGTTGGACCTGATGGAATTTCCGCAGGATGAGGCGTCGGTGTGGGAGGTGGCTCTTGGGTATTCGTTGGATTCGGCGTGCGCGTATTTGACTGGGAATTTTCACCCTGAGGAGCAGCCGCGCTGTCCGGGATGTGCGCATCCTGCCTGTGGGGTGCGAGGGTACCAGCCCTGGGGAGGTTGCAGCTTCCCAAGAGCGCAGATAAAACTATCAACAGAGCGATTGTTCGGCGCATGGTGTTGATCTCCTTCATAAAACAAAAAATCCAATCATCCCAGAGGACGAAAGGATTTATCTTCCGCGGTACCACCTCAATTCACCAAAATTCAAACTGGTGCTCTCACGACACCGACTTGTCTTGCCGACGTATCAGGGCTTCGCTGTAACGGGCTAACCCGTGCAGGTCTACTATCCTTATTTTCGCAGGAGTTCTTCTGCATTGCATCCAGGCGACATTCGGTGGGTGGTATCTGAGGGTGGCTTTCAGCCTTTGGCCATCCCATCTCTAGCAGTTCCGTGCTCACTTACTCCTCCCGGACGGGGGGTATTCAATTATTGGGGGGCATTATACACATTAAAAAGACACGAGTCAAGCACACTTTGTGAAATATGACACAATTCTTGACGAAGGATACTGTTTTGTGCTATCCTTCGTTGATTTAAATTATAAGTTGAGGTAGTTATGATTCAACGTGAGCGTGTCTCAGATAATGTTTATGTTTTCCAGAGTGAACTCTATGCCCAAGTGAATTCTGGAGTTGTTGTCGGTTCAGATTGGGCAGTTGCCATTGATACTTTGTCTTTTCCCGAAGAAACTTTGGAGATCAGAGATTTTGTTGAGCAGGAATTACAAGTACCTATTCGGTATGTGATCAACACCCATTACCATGCAGATCATGCCTGGGGAAGTTGTTTCTTTCCAGGAGCCATTGTAATATCCCATAAGCTTTGCCGAGATTTGTTAGAACAGCGCGGTAAGCCTTCAATGGATGAAGCCAGAAGAAATAATTCAAGTTTCGCGAAATCGAAAATCGTTTTGCCGCAGATGACCTTTAGCGAGGGAGAATTGAGTTTGAAGGTGGACAAGAAGACCCTGACCTTGTTCCCTTTGCCTGGTCACAGTGCTGATGGAATTGGTGTTTTGAATGTGGAAGATCGTATCCTGTTTTCGGGTGATATTTTCATGCCTCTGCCTTATCTGGTGGATGGCGATATTGAAGACATGATCAATTCCTATAAAATAATTCAAAAGATGGGTTTAGAAAATATTGTACAGGGCCATGGCGAAGTGATTCTTAGGGGCGAAGTTGAAGATACGGCTAATAGTCACATGGCATATCTTTCGAATATCCGTAAACATGTCCGGCAGGCAGGGCGACGCAAATACCCTGGTGATTTACTTGAAACTATCGATGTGGAATCTTGCGGTAAAAGCAGGGTGATCCTTGGAGGCTTAGCAGAAGACCTTCACAATAGAAATCTTATGGCTTTACATGAACAATTCTATGGGGAACCACCGGCTTTTTCACCTGAGGATGAATGGTAAGTCGGTTGAAGAAACCAAATATAAAAAGCAAACGACGGATCTTTATTGCGATCCGTCGTTTGTTTTTGGCCATTTCGATGAGATTCAAGATGGTGCTTGGTTCGATGGGTTCTCCGCTTCTGGTCTGGCGTTGACGCGTTTTGCGCGCCAGCCGACAAGCCGCTCAGTGCCGTTTATCAGTCTCATCAAGTTTGGACGCAGAGACCATATGATCAGGATTTCTGCCAGGAGGCAGTAGATCAAATAATGCCACGGGGAAAGGCCCATATATGCTCTAATTGCAAATATGATCGCAGCAATTACTGGCAATGAGAAGGTTGTAACGGACGCATAGCCAACTCCGAAGAGGATTAGGGCTCCCAGGGGGATGAGTATCAAAAAGAGAGGAGGCCAATATGCTACAGCTCCGCCAAGGGCTGGTGCGCCACCGGCGCCTCCGCGCCAAAGGATGCGGCCATTCTCATCCCGTCTGATCAAATAGATTGAGTAATTGTGTCCGATGATGTTAATTGTTGGAGCAAGAATTTCGGTCCAGATAACGCCAGGGGTTAGGTAATGGGCTAACCAAACAGCGACGATGCCCTTTGCAACATCCAGCAGGCTGGTGAGAAAGCCAATCCAAAATCCGGCTGCGCGCATTGCGTTGGTTCCACCTGTGCGGCCGCTTTGGATATGGCGAACGTCCTGCCCAGTGGCAAGCTTGACTGTAATTAATCCCATGGGAATAGATCCAATGAGATAAGCAAGCAGTAAAACTAATAACGCACTCCAGATTTGCATGCACATTCCTCCAATAAAAAATGTAATTTGTGTACTTGATAACCCAAAATAAAGAATAGGGTTACTGATATTTGAGTATCCGTAATGTTCTGCCCGTATCGTTGGCGATGCGTATTGCTCAGAGCATAAACAAAGCGACACCCCAAGTTATTAGTAGAACGAACAATGATTCATAGGTCATTTGTCTTGGGCTTTTCTCGGTACGGATGCTGGAAGCTAGATTTGTAAGGAGGTGTGCAAAAATAAGATCCCATTTTTGAAATGGTCTGGAAGAATCG
>CAZLNX010000215.1:0-10708 GCA_964560795.1 uncultured Anaerolineales bacterium
CCAAGTCTACCCGACTATCCGTTTCTCACAAAACCTATTTTTGATCAGTATATAGTTGGCGTAGTCCAATTCGGGATTGAACATATACTCGTCGATGATCAGCGTGGCATAAGGCTGCGGTCCCCATGTTTCCATATCGCCCATAGCCACAGCTGCCAAATCCGCAGGATCGTAGAAAACAATTTGCGCCTGATAATCTTCAGCCCAATAACCACGATCATCGTACGGCCATTCGGGATAATCAGGGCAAGTAGGCGGGTCTTGTTCGGCACAGTCGTAATCCCAAACAACACCGTTGGCAAATCCATACCAGGCGCTGCCGATCGCTTTGGTTCCTACAAAAACTACGGCTGATTTTTCACCTGATGTCAACCAGGCGCCACCCCACCAATGATCAGAGTCCAGATTACCATTCATCGCCATAACATCATCACTGACAATTACAGAATTTCCCGGTTCTTGCTGCCCATATAGCAACAAAGGTGTAACCGTCGTCAGAGTGCCACCCGGCTCAAGCGGATTTCCATCCTGCCAGGGAGCGTAAGCAAATAAAGCCGGGCCGTTCCCACTCCAGGGGCCTTCACGTGCCCGCCCGGTTGCCAGGTATTGACCGGGTGTGTACACATCGGCCCACTCTTGGGGAATTTCGAATAGATAATCATTGGTGACGTAGTTAGTATAGCCATCAAAAACCCATGTCCCAGCAGGCTGTGGGGTCGACAAATCCAACTCCGCCCAGCCATGCGAAGGCTCAAAATCCTGGATATGCTGTCCCCAGGTGAAGTGCAACTTATTTGTAGAGCCTTCATACTCAATGCCCAAACGCGGCAGGGCCAATTCATCAGTGATCGCCCCACCCGTGATATCGGCGAAAGGCTGCAAGGTACTGGCAGTGTTCAAATCATCCAGGTTTTTAGAGATAACCGGCACGGGGATATCAATCTCTGAGACCTGTAAAGTGTGATCGTGACCCACCCCGTACAATGAGCCGGGGAAGCCGTCATCGGGACCAGCCGGATCTCCCCCAGGGTAATAGGTCAGCCCGTGGCCACTGTAATCCCAGTTAGGGTCATCGGGGAGGCGGAAGGCTCCCAGGTACACCAATTCATTTGGTTGGATTACCTGTCCCGAGGTCTGTACGCTACCTCTGGGCGGAGTCTCAGACTCCCTTCCAGGTGATTGCTGATCCTCGGAAGCGGGTTCTACCTCCTCGGCAGCAGTAACAACCCCGGGTTCCAGAGTCGTAGCTCCTGGTAGATTACAAGCAAGAATCAACCCTAAACCCAGCACAAACATCAAAAGGAATTTTCCCCAGCGCATGACGTCCTCCAGTTCAATATGCAGTTTAGACAAATTTGGTCAGTTCTATTCTAGCAAAATCCTACTTGACTTCAATCCCCCGCTGGTATCAAACCAAGAACAATACTGCCACGCCTATGATGGCAACAAACGTCCCCACGATGACGCCCCAACCATAACGCTCTTTGAAGACCACATAACTGATCGGCAGCAAAAAGACTGGCGGCAACGCCATCAACGTGCTGGCGACGCCTACCTGTGCGCGCTGTATCGCCAACATGGATAACGATACACCTAAAAATGGCCCAAAAAGGGACCCGAGTATAGTATGCAACAGACCAAGACGATTGCCAGCTACCGTTTGAATTGTGCTCTTTGCCTGACCTTGAATGAACGTGATAATCCACAAGATGACGGCAGCCGAAATCATGCGGATGATGTTGGCGGAGATGGGGGAAAACTCCCCTCCCAGACCGTTCTTGGCCAGAATCAAACCCGCGGCCTGGCCTATAGCACCTACCAGTCCATACAGGATGCCGCGGACATAATTCGGGTTGGCAGCCTTGTTAGCACCATTTTGCGCCAGTACAACCCAGGCTATCCCAGCCATCGTGATGACTACACCAACGATCTTCCCCCAACCCAGGCTTTCCCCCAGGTAAATCCAAGCCAAGAATGCAGCAAAAATAGGGACCAAACTCATTACCAACAAGGAGAGCCGTGGACCAATCCATACAAAGGCCTGGAACAAAAACATATCTCCCAACACCAGACCGACTACCCCTGAGAGGCCCAACCAAAGCCAACGCTGGGGCTCGGCATTGAGTGGCAGCGGAATGCCCAAAGTTATCCAATGCGCAATGCTGAGGAATAGGATCGCGAATAAGAGACGCGTGCGGTTGAGCACCATAGAGCCAACGCGGCGTCCGGCCAGTGTGAGAAAAGTCGAACCAAAAGAAAAGGCCAGCGATGTGGCCAGGGCTGCTGTTTCACCAATCATTTGAGTTTCCAGTTGTCAGTTACCAATAAACAGTAATCAGTTTTCAGGGGTCAGTCGTCAGTCTGTTTTTCACCATCTCCCATCGGAGTTCCCATAAATTCTTCAGCGGTGGCGTGACCAGGCTGGCTGATACCTTCGCGTTTGATCACTTTCCATAAGGTCAATGCCAAAATCTTGATATCTAACCACAGCGACCAGTGATCCACATACCAGACATCCAGGTGGAATTTATCTTCCCAGGAGAGTACATTGCGCCCATTGACCTGCGCCCAGCCCGTGATCCCAGGCAATACGTCATGCCTACGGGCTTGTTCAGGCGAGTAGCGATCCAAATACTGCACCAACAGAGGCCGTGGTCCCACCAAGCTCATCTTGCCGCGCAGCACATGGAACACCTCTGGAAGTTCGTCTAAGCTGAATGCTCGTAAGAAGCGTCCTAAACGGGTCAGCCGCTGCTCGTCGGAAAGCAGATTCCCTTCATGATCGCGCTCATCGGTCATGGTACGGAATTTATAAACCTTGAACAACTCGCCGTGGTATCCAGGTCTTACCTGGCTAAAAAGAATGGGCTTACCATGCTTCACTCGTACCAGAATGGCAACGATAAGCAAGATCGGCGAAATTATGATAATGCCTGGAATGGTCAAGACTAAATCGAAAATTCTCTTAGAGAGCGGCACACCTGCTGGTAAAAACATGCCGAGATTTTATCACCTTCGGGCAGATATGGTATGATTCCGGCGACAAATTTTTCCCAATGAAAGGTTCCCCATTTGAAGAAAACAGCATCATCCAATACGTTTCCTCTTGTTCCCATGTCATCCCCAGATCTGACAGATTCCGAGCGAGAGGTTGTTCAGGCAGTGCTAAATACACCTTATCTAAGCATGGGGCCAGAAACAACCGGTTTTGAAGACGCGATTCGAAAACATACTGGCAGCCAACATGCCATTGCGGTGAGTTCTGGGACTGCTGGGCTTCATCTGTGCGTGCGTGCGGCAGAAATTAAGGATGGCGATTTGGTTATCACCACGCCCTTTTCTTTTGTTGCCTCAGCTAATGTATTGCTATTCGAACGCGCCGTGCCCATATTCGTCGATGTTGACCCCCTGACTGGCAATATCGATCCTAATAAGGTGCAGCAGGCCGCCAAAGATCTGGCTGCTGGCGATAGTTCCGCGCAGAAGTGGCTGCCGCGTAAAGGCGTCACGGAGGGAGCCCAATTGAAAGCGCTGCTTCCCGTTGATGTCTTTGGACAACCCGCAGAATTAGACTCGATCCGTCAGACTGCCAGCGAATTTGATCTTGCGGTGATCGAAGACTCTTGTGAGGCTCTTGGTGCCAAGTATAAAGATCGCCATGCCGGGACATTGGGAGACTTTGGTGTATTCGCTTTCTATCCCAACAAACAGATCACCACAGGCGAAGGGGCAGTTATTATCACTGACGATGATGAAAGCGCTAATATGATACGCGCCCTGCGCAACCAGGGACGTTATCCAGGCGACACCTGGCTTCAGCATACACACCTGGGGTATAACTATCGCATCGATGAGATGAGTGCTGCCCTGGGGCGAGTACAGATGGGGCGCATTGAAGCGATTCTCAACAAGCGAGAACAAGTTGCCATGTGGTACGCGGAACGACTCAATGAAATCCCAGGCATCGAAACGCCGCAAATCGTTCCCAGCACAACGCGTATGAGTTGGTTTGTATACGTAATCCGCTTCGCCCCCGAGATTGATCGTGATGCGGCCGCTAATATGCTAAAAGAACGCGGCATCCCTAACCGGCCCTATTTCATCCCCATCCATTTGCAGCCCTACATGGTCGAACGGTTTGGCTTCCAAGAGGGTGACTTCCCCATCACCGAAGACCTTGGTCGTCGTGGATTGGCGCTTCCATTCTCGGGAGTAATGACTGAAGATCAGGTTGAGACGGTATGTCGGTCGATAGGCGATGTAGTAAATGCATTGAAATAACCCTACCAACTGACAGATCTCAGAGTATAATTCCGATGGTTTATATCCGAATTATAAATAGGAGCATACTATGAATGTCGCCATGTGGCGAAAAGCCTTAAATGTGATTCCGCGCATTACTAAAGATGAGTGGAACGAACTAGACATAATTTCAAGATGGCTAATTGCATCTCGCGCAGCCGTCTTGGTGATGACTTTCCTCTCTGCGGCTTTGGCGGGGATTTTTGCCTACCGGGCAGGAAATTTCGACCTGGGGTTGTGGGTGCTGGTTACCTTAGGGTTGATCCTGGCCCATGCCACCAACAACTTACTCAATGACTATACCGATTTTACGCGCGGCGTCGATCAGGACAACTACTACCGTTCGCAATACGGACCTCAGACCTTGGTGCATGGCTTGCTGGACAAAAAAGGTCTTTTGACCTACGCCATCGTGACCGGGTTACTAGCGGCTGCCTGTGGTGTAGCTCTGATCTTCTTACGTGGGGAATTAACCTGGTTGTTCATGGCCCTGGGAGCGTTCTTTGTATTGTTCTACACCTGGCCGTTGAAATACATCGCTCTGGGTGAGATCGCCGTGCTCATCGTATGGGGGCCATTGATGATCGGCGGTGGTTATTATGTGATCACCGGCGGGTGGGATTGGAACGTTGTCATCGCCAGTTTGCCTTACGCCCTGGGAGTCACTGGCGTGATCTTTGGCAAGCACATCGACAAGTTCGATGTAGATAAGGAAAAGCGGATTCACACTTTGCCCGTCGTCCTGGGTGAGAAGCTATCTCGTTTCACCGTCGTGGGGATGCTGATCTTCCAGTATCTCTTTACCATCTACCTGGTAGTGACGGGTTTCTTCACCCCGGTGATGTTGATTGTTGCATTAACCTTGAAGGTGTTTATCGATATTTGGCCGATGTTCCAGGCACCCAAACCTACCGAAAAACCAGAAGATTATCCTGACGTTTGGCCCAATTACTTCGTAGCAGCGGCATTCCAGCACAATAAACGCTTTGGAAGTTGGTTCTTGTTGGGATTGATCGTGGACACAGTTTTGAAGCAGTTTATCTTATAGATTGATATATCCTATACTATTGAAGCGGGGTGCATTTTGAAGGAAATGCACCCCGCTTCAAGTTTTAGGGATTTACTGTGCTCGCACAAAGATCAGTTTTGCCAGCAACTGTCCATCTTCGGTTTCATAGGCGCCAACTAAGACAGAGGCACCTGCTTCCAAATCAGATAATCCGCTCACTTCGCTCTCGCGGGAACGAAATTTGGTTTCTTCATCCACCAAAAAAGTCAGTTCTTCCCCATTGCGTGATTGCAAACTCAGCGTATCAGCCCCAACATCTGTGATTTGGCCTAGCGCTTTGACATCATAGTTGGGCAAGTCTTCGGCATTCCCAGCGACGACGCGGGCAGCCAAGAAAATGCCATCATCTTGGGAGTTACCATAAACCATGGCTACCATATCGGGGAGCAGATCATCAACGCTCTCGATCTCACCTGCGCGACTATTGAAGTTGGTGTTCTCATCCACAGCGATGGTCCACGCTTCACCCTGGCGCGTACCCAGCGTGAATGTGCCATCCGTGGGGTTGACCTCGGAGATAGTACCAGCATGCAACGTAACGTTCTGAACTTCGAGGCCTATGACTAGCCTGGCCAAAGAACCGCCATCATCAGTCTCAACACCACCAACACCAACCGATGTTCCAATTTGCAATTCGTCTAAACTGGAGAGTTGACCGAAGAAGCGCGTCGTATCATCAACCGAGTAGGTTTGTTCTTCACCGGAATTCGTCTGGATTACGAAGGTATTAGCAGCGTGGTCGATGGCGATTACATCACCGCGCCCTCTAACGCCTACCCATTGGCTGGGATCGAAATCATCAGGCAACAGGATCACTAAGCGTGCCGTAGGGTACTCTTCAGCGCTGCCAGGGGCAATTACGGCGATTTTGCCGCCAATGGCTAGATCGGTAAAACCAGGTTCTTCAACTTCAAATGATCGATAATTGGTGGCCGCATCAACAAAGTAGGTGAAAAGGTCACCATTCTGATTCTTGATGGTGAAACTGTCATCAGCGATGGCGATGACCTCGCCATAAATATTCTGACCCCTGCCCTGAGGCGCATCATCTGAAGCCAGGGCAACGCCGCTCATCAATATAGCAAATAAGACTGCGATCGTCAGGGGAATAAATAGTTTTCTAGTCATAGTGATCCTCCGAAAATAATCTCTTTTCTGAGCTTAAAGATAATAGGCGGAGGTCAGCACGAAGCCAAAAGATTGTAAATTCCCAGTAAAAAAGAAACCTCCCAGGGATTAGTATCCGCGGGAGGTCAAGAATCAAGCCAGAGCTACGTTTGATCAGCCATTCTGGGGAAAGACAATCTCTTCCTTTCCCGCTAATTTGTCCTGAATGCGCTGTACGACGATGTCAAGATGGCCTTTCTTATGCACAAAATCTAGATCATCTGAGCGGATCGTCAGAACAGGACAAACATCAAAAGATTCAATCCATTCATCGTAAAATGTTTCTAAGAGGGTCAGGTATTCATCCGTAATGCCGCTTTCCATCTCGCGACCGCGGCGCCCAATTCGCTCCATCAGTACAGACACTGGCGCTTTGAGGTAGATCAAGAGATCAGGGGATGGCAAACTTTGCGTAACAATCTCGAAGAGGCGGCGGTAAGCCAGATAATCCCGCTCTGAGAGATTGTCCAAATGATGCAACGCCCGAGCGAAGATGTAGGCATCCTCATAAATGCTGCGGTCAGCAATGGTCGATTGGGGGTCATGAGCCAGGTCGATATGCTGCTCAGCCCTGTGCCCGAGGAAAAAGATCTGCAAGTGGAATGACCACTTGGCCATATCGCCATAGAAATCTGAAAGATAGGGATTATCTACAACGGATTCAAAAGCAGTACGCCAACCCAAGCGATCTCCAAGTCGTTCTGTCAGCGATGTTTTTCCAGCACCAATATTTCCGGCAACAAGGACAAGATGTTTTGCCATGTTTGATCTCCTATAACTGAGTTTTTGCGACTTAATTTTCTAATCTGATGCTATCGATTATAGCATCAGATATTTTGTTCCAATGGTGGGTTGTGCTCAGCTTTGGGCATTCGCCAAAGTGCGAAGAATGCACCCGCCAAGAAGATGAATCCTGTAACGATAAAAGTTTGTCTTAGCCCAAAACGGCTGGCAACTAAGGCTCCTACTATGGGTGCCACAGCGCGGCCTGCAGCGGTAATAGAATTATCCAGTCCATATACAGCACCGACTTCTCCAAATTTGATGAAATTTGCAAGCAAGGCGCTGATCATGGGGATTACACCGCCAATTGCCACCCCCACAAGCGCCTGAAATACTAGCAGTTGCCACCCTGTGGTGACTAAACTCTGAACGGCGTATAAACCACCTGCCAACAGCATGCTGATGATCAATACTAAGCGGTGTCCAACTCGATCTCCCAACTTGCCTAAAAATATCGAACTCACTGTAGTGGTCGCCGAAGTTATGCCAATCACTAATCCTGTAAAGGTATTCAAATTTTCTGTGGTTTGCATCAACTCTTCTACGAAAAATGGGACCAGAGGCAGCAGAGTCATACGGCCCAAACTAGTCATGAAGCGCATCAGGAGAGTCATTAGAATGCCCGGAGTTAGAAGAAGAATTCGCCATTCATTTAGCAGACTTTGGCTAGCGCTGCTTTCCTTTGCAGGTCGAACGAATTGCTCCTGGACACCAAACAACACCAAAATGCCAGCAATGAATAAGAGCACAGCTGGCACATAGAATGAAGTGCTGTACCCATATACATCGGCGATTGTCCCACCAATCAAAGGACCGATTGCAATGCCTGCTCCCAACCCAACCTGTAAGACTCCCATCGCATAGCCCATACGCTGGCGTGGCGCTTGCGAGGCGATCAGCGCGCTTGACGCTGCCACAGAGCCGGTAATCAATCCTTGAATAGTCCTAACGATAACCAACTCTTCCGCAGTTCGAACAAACGCCATCAAAAGCAATAGAACTGCGCCGCCAAACAATGCGCGTTCGACCATCAATTTGCGACCATAGCGATCAGCCAGGACACCCCATATTGGAGAAGCAATCATCATGGCGAATCCCTGTCCTGAGAAT
The DNA here is from genome assembly GCA_964560795.1 of uncultured Anaerolineales bacterium. Classification (GTDB taxonomy): domain Bacteria; phylum Chloroflexota; class Anaerolineae; order Anaerolineales; family UBA11858; genus NIOZ-UU35. The sequence continues at coordinate 8,432 of CAZLNX010000215.1, forward strand.
ACCAACCCAGCCAGCAATTCAATGCTCATTCCTGTGGACGAGCCAAGCGACTTTACATATAGAGGTAGAAAAGGGAATATGCTTGAAAAGCCCACTGCAGTCATCACTTGAGCAATGAAGAGAATCCATAACGTGCGCTGCCAAGAGGGTTTCTTCAAATTTGCTCCGGTACGCGATACCAATACCGATATAGATCACGAAAGCCGAGTTTGGTATACAAATTACGCGCAGGAGCGTTACTATCCATGACCTGCAGATACGCCTGTTCTGCGCCTCGCTCTCGCCCCCAATTCAATATCTCTCTGACAAGCTTTGCGGCTAGCCCCTGATTGCGATGATCTGGATGTGTGACAATATCGAAGATGCCGATTAGCTCATCTTGAAGTACGCCAAGTCCACAAGTGACAGGCTGACCTGAGATTTCACCTGATACAAATAATGGTGGGGTGGGAATTTTCTCTAAGATCTTCCTGTGAAGAGGTTGTTTTTCAAAGTTGTAACCGCTCAATTGACTGAAAATCTCCAGCCAGGGATCCAGGGGATGTTCTCTAATTTGAAACCCTATGGAAGCCATCTCTTCATAGGCACTCAAATCCAACCCCATCACGCGCGTTGGATGAAAGGCTTCATACCCCTGTTCAGCTAACGTTGAGTCTAGGTCACTCGGCACGAAAGGTTCGATCAACCTGAATATTGGGGGAAGACCGCGTTCAGCATAAGCTCGCTCACAATAGTCGATCTTTTCCTTCAACGCTATTTCCGAAGGATAGAGTGGATTGACCGAGTTTGCCCGCTTGGTATACCCATTTGCAAACCTTAGGACCCAACCATCATAGGTGATCTGCGTCACTGCTGGCCAGGCATTCAAAGCAGCTTCTTCTATACGACGAAAATCCATCGACAAATCCCTATTTCATCTCGAAACCAGCTTTTAGCAATACTTCTCGTAAGTGAGGGCGGAGAACTTTGGATGCGCGGCGGGCAGAGTGTTCTGTCCATCCATATGCGCTGGCGGGTTTATCTTTTCCGCCAGAAACCTGCCTGCCCGAATAAATTCCGGTAGCAATCATATCTTGGTCATATGCCCTAAGGTATTCTTCATCCTTGGTGTCATAGGTATCCCAATGGAGTACTGCTTCCAGGGGCAAACGCGGGCGGATAGGTGGGGCATCCACAGGCCAGCCCAAGGTCATCCCGCTTATAGGGAAAACCAACTTGGGCAGTTCGAACAAATCCATCACATCTTGTGGATTATTGCGAATTGCGCCAATATAGCAAAAACCCAACCCAAAGGATTCAGCTGCCAAAGCAGCGTTTTGCATCATAATGGATACATCAACCACTGCCAGCAGAAAATTCTCCATATACCCGGCTTCATTTTCGTAGCCCTGCATTTCGCAAACGCGCGCTAAACGGCTCAGGTCTGCACACCAGGCCATGAATACCGGTGCCTGGCCGATATGTTTCTGGCCTCCACACAAATCCATCAACTGGGTGCGTTTATCATTATCCGTGGTAACAACCACGCTGTACATTTGCATATTTGAAGATGTCGAAGCACGCTGCCCTGCGGCAACAATCGTTTCGACCATTTCTTTGGGCACAGGATCCGTTTTGTAATTCCTAACTGAGCCGTGGTTGTGAATGAGTTTGATAGTTTCGTTTGACATATGGCCCTCCCAAGTTCTAGAGCGAAGAGTTTTATCGAGTTGTGATTATACTTCACAAAAAAAGACCGGCGCCTAAACACCGGTCCCAGTTTGAAATTGTCGAGTGAATGCTAATCCCGACGACCACCTTGAAGCTCATCCTGCAACTTCTGAAGGGCATCCCAATCACCCTCTGCGGCTAGTTTGGCCTGTTCCGCCCAGGTTGAAGGATCACCCAGTCGAATACCTGCATCATCGAGGATTTTCTGCAATTTTTCGACATCAAATCCAGCAAGTTGGGCAAAGTTTGTGATACCCGCAGCGTTGAATACGCTAGCAATCTTGGGGCCAATACCCTCGATCTTGGTGAGATCATCAGGTTCAGCGGGGGCCTCCTCAGCAGCATGCACTTCCACATCCTCACCACTTTTCTTTGAATTCCAATACGCTGCCAGGAAAACGAGTAAGATGATCAGGAGTATGATCACTACCCAAACCCAATCCGGCAGTCCAGCCCTTCGAAGGAATTCCGACATGAAGAACGTTTTTGCTAACATAGCTATTTACCTCCATACAATGATGTGAAGTTATTTCCCTGAACTCGGATTGCTCAACTTGGTAAGATAGA
>CAZLNX010000216.1:0-10614 GCA_964560795.1 uncultured Anaerolineales bacterium
GACGCTTGATTTTCCTGGTTAATTACCAACGGAAATTGTGTTCTTTTGCCCTAACTGGTTGGCGGACTGTACGAAAGCTGACAACATTGTTTATTAGTTGGGCAATGCCAATCATAAGCATGATGCTTATGCCAAATAGTAAAGTAGAAATTAAGAAATTCATTGATCCTCCAATGGAAGTTATCTGCCCTACTGATGTGTTGTAGGATGGATTAATTACCTGATACGCATCTTCAGCAGATATTATTAGTCTAGAAGAAATGCCAGTGGTTACTTGGTTTCAGGAGCAGGGGAATCTATTGGAATTTGTTTGCTCGAGAATATAACTATAAATGTAAAATTTGGACGAATATTATCTTATTGTTCAGTATTTATCAATATATTGAAAAGAAATTATGAAATATTAAGAATCAAAAAGGGACGACCCTAAAGCCGTCCCTTTCAGAGTGAGAAGTCTATATTTAGCGCAATTCCCTGCCAAAGGGGAACAGGGCTAACGGTATCAGCTTGAAGTGCTGTTTGGCAAAGGGAATGCCAATGATGGTGATTCCCAAGATTATCCCGTGGATAAAATGAGAGATAGCGATCTCCCAACCGAAAAGTATTGCCCAAATAATATTGAAAACCAGGTTTAGAGGATTATCAAATTCCTCGTTAACTTCAATTTCTCGCCCAAAGGGAGTCATTGTAGCGAGACCCAATTTGATAGCTTGCTTTCCAAAGGGAATCCCTACAATGGTCAGACTGACCAAAATACCGCCAATGATGTAGATTATCCCTGAGATAAAGCCACCAAAAATCAACCAGATAACATTGCCAATGAAACTCATGAAAGTACCTCCTCAAATGCGACAATTGGATTTCTATCTTTATATACGCGAAATATGGATAAAGGTTGTACGATTATCAGAGTTTACCATAGGATTACCCCATTACAACTTCAATAGTATGTTCACTCCCATCAGATAGAAGTGGGATGATATCGCCTGGATACAGTTTCCCATCCAGGGTCAATTGACGGATACCCTGGTTGACGTGGTTGGGGTTAGCCACTTTAATGCGGTAAATTGTGCCATTGTGGCGGTATGTGATCTGATACTCTTGCCATTTTTTGGGGATGCAGGGAGAGATTCTTAATTTATCTCCCATTAGCTGAAGTCCCACGATTTTCTCCATGCCCAGCCTGTACATCCATCCGGCTGAACCTGTATACCAGGTCCATCCACCACGCCCGGTGTATGGTGGCATCCCGTAAACATCTGCTGCAACTACATATGGCTCTACTCGGTAGTGGCATACTTTATCTGGTGTATTGCTATGGTAGATGGGATTTAGAATCTGGAAGAGTTCATCAGCCCTGTCGCCGTCACCTAATTCAGCGAAGGCCCACACCACCCACAAGGCGGCATGGGTATATTGCCCGCCATTTTCGCGAATTCCAGGGGGATATCCCCTGATATAGCCTGGATCGTGCTCTGTCTTATCGAAGGGAGGTGCGAAGAGCAAAATCAAGCCATCTTCGTTGCGTACCAATTTTTGATAAACTGCCTCCATAGCCAGTTTGGCTCGTTCCGGCATGGCAGCCTTAGTGAGCACCCCCCAAGATTGGGGTAATGAATCTATTTTCCCTTCTAAACTATTTACTGAACCAAGCGGCGTACCGTCATCGTAGAAGGCGCGCAGGTACCACTCACCATCCCAGGCCTTCTCTTCGATAACTTGCTTCAGCAAGTTGGCCTGCTGACGATACAGCGTAGCTTGATCGTGCTGGTTCACGCGGTCGCAGATATTAGCGAAGCGGGTTAAGGTTTCGTATAGGAACCACCCGTTCCAGACGCTTTCCCCTTGGCCTCCAATGCCCACACGGTTTAGCCCATCATTCCAATCATGACTCCCGATTAGGGGAAGCCCATGCATCCCACTGGTTAATCCCCTTTCCAGGGCACGACGGCAGTGCTCAAGAAGCGTAGCCTCTGTTGTGCCAGGTTGGTAATGCTCATAGCGTTCGTGTTCAACTTCTCCTAATGGCTCACCTTGGAGAAAATGTATTTTCTCTTGTAGGATGGAATCATCGCCAGTTTGCTGTATATACTCGGTAGTAGCATAGGGCAGCCAGATGAGGTCATCAGAACAGCGGGTGCGCACACCTCGCCCTGAGGGTGGGTGCCACCAGTGGAGTACGTCTCCGGCTTCAAACTGGTACTTCGCTGATTCAAGAATATGTTCTCGAGTGACCCCCGGCTCCACGCCCAGCAGCGCCATGACATCTTGAAGCTGATCACGGAATCCGAAGGCTCCACTGGATTGATACAACGCAGACCGCCCCCAGATACGACAAGCTAGTGCCTGGTAGAGTAACCAGCGGTTGAGCAAGATGTCCATTGCTGGATCTGGTGTGCGTACCTTGATATGCCCCAATAAATCATCCCAGAATGTATTGAGAGACTCCCAACATTGATCAAGTACTGTGAGATTGCGGAACTTCGAGAGAAGTCTATCAGTTTCTCCCCTGTCACTGCCCTGGCCTAATAAAAAAGTGACTTCTTTGGTCTCTCCGGGAGAGATCCACAACAAGGTTTGAAGTGCCGCACATGGGTCAGCACCCACTTCTACTTTCCCAGTAAGGCCTACCCGTCCCAAAGCAGCGGGATTGCGCGGATCACCTGTCAATCCCAGGAATTCGGCTCGATCCGTGGTCAGTGCGGTGGGTTCCCTTGTGGATGTGAGAAAGGTTACGCTGTCTTTGAATTCTGTGTTGTAGGCGTTGTGTGCTAGGATGGCTGAATGCTCGGTGTCAAATTCTGGCACGATGTACGGCTGCATGGTTTCACGATTGGGGCCTAATACCCACTCAGAATAGTAAGTCACTGTAATGCGGCGAGTACGGTTGAGAGTGTTTTCTAATTTCAATTGCATCACTTTGATGGGCTCATCCTGGATTGCAAAGACCCGAAATTGATGCTTGATCCCGTGGCTGTTATGTTGAAAGATGGAATACCCTGCGCCGTGCTGGATCAGGTAAGGCTCCGGGGCAGGTATTGGCATGGGAGTAGGTGACCAAATGTGGCCGGTCTCTTCGTCTCGCAGGTAGAATGCTTCCCCAGGTAAGTCGATAATTGGGTCGTTATGCCAGGGTGTCAGGCGATTTTCACCGCTATTCTTTGCCCAAGTAAAGCCACTCCCGCTCTCAGAGATGAAAAATCCAAAATCTGGATTGGCAATCACATTGATCCACGGAGCTGGGGGAGATTGTCCTGGTTTGATGTAGATTACGTATTCCTCCCCGTTGTTGCTAAAACCTCCAATACCGTTGTCGAAGAGTAGATCTTCTGGCCGGGGTAGGAGAGGTGTAGAATTGATTGGACTATCGGGCATGGTTGCTACGAATTGTGGTAATACTGTGCTGGGCTTGAACAACATTGCAAGTTGGTGGTGGAGTGGACCGCGATCTCCATCCAACACAATACGCGCTACCGTTTCTAATAGGTTTCTCTCCTCAGGATTAAGAGTGATATCCCGTAGCATGAAGATGCCCCCGCGCCGGTTCAGCCAAATCTCTGCTCCCATCTTCTTTACTACGCGAAAGATCAGGTTTTGAAGATCCTGGTTGTAGACAGTATCACCCAAATTTAGAAAAACCAAGTCAATTTTTATATTGTATCTGCGCCAATAGGCGTGGGCCTTGAGTAGCTGGAGAACTAAACTAATAGCCTCTTCATTTCCAATGCGCAATAGTAATACAGGGTAATCGCCAGAGATAGAAAATTTCCACAACGCTGATTGTCCCAGTGTGTTAGATGCCAGGGTGATACTAGGTGCTCGTAGGGCTCGATGGGGATAAAGCAATAGCGAGAGCATGCGTTGGGCCAATGCCAATTCGTCAGTGTTGAGATCTAAATTGCTCAAGACCTGCTCGCTAAAAGAGCAAGCCTTGCTGAAACTTCGTTCTACCCGCGCCCAGGTTTGGTATCTTTGTACTAGTGTCAGAGCTTGATCTTTCGAATTTGCTACTGCTGTGATAAATGCTAATTCCACAAATTGATGCGGTGGAAGTTCCAAGGTTATTCCTAAAGAAAGCACGGGGTCTAGGTCGGTAATGCAGGATGTGTCACTGTTGGATAGATCCCTCAAACCTTGGGGTGAACGATGGTCTCCGTTACGTCTTAGGAACTCAGCCCGCGAACAAACGCAATTAATATTTGTCGGCCTGTCGTTGGGGGTAACCAATGCATGGGCTAGGTAGATGCGCTCCTCCGCGCTGGAGCGCGGTCGGCGGGTGAATAAGACAGCATTCGCGTTGGGAATAAATTCACTTTCGATAAAGAGCTTGTTAAAGGCAGGATGGCGGCGGTCATCGGCTTGAGTAGCCAGGACTACCTCCCCGTAACTGGTGATGGTCAATTTGCGTCTTGAATCGCTATGGTTTGATAGAATTACCCTGCGAATTTCAAGATCATCATTAGGATGGACGGTGATTTCCATGTTCGTTGTAATATCTTGATCCTGTCGTTGGAAGATTGCCTTGTAATGGTGGAAGGTAACCTGGTAATTTTGGGGGTTCGCAGCCACAGGCTGATGAGTTGCGGTCCAGAGAGTTCCGCGTTCCCAATCTTTCAAGTAAATCCACATCCCCCAGTTGTCTCGGGTAGTGTCCGAACGCCAACGTGTTAGCATCTTTCCCTTCCAAGAGCAAAACCCCCCACCATTGTGAGTGACAAGGGTGTTTAAGCGCCCGTTCGAGAGTAAATGTACTTGTGGAACAGGGGCGTCAAGCACCGGCTGCCATGGTTCCAACTCTATTGGGGTTTGGAGCGGGTGGCTGATCGGGGCGATATCTGGGTGCGGTTTCTCTATAGGGATATCGCGCGGTAGGAACTCATGCAGCAGCAGGTCGGCGCTGCGGATCAAGGGATTGGCATGAAACCGGCGAATGATGATCTTTTCGTGCAAGAAATTGGTCAAGGCAATGAAAATCATGCCCTGGTGATGGGCATAGTATGAGCGCACAACTCCATAGTGTTTGTCTGCTGTCAGGCGAGTCTGGGTGAAATCCAATGATTCGTAGAATCCGTAACATCCCATGGATTTGTAGTCACGTAATTTGTCGATATTCTTTAAAACAGCTCTTGGGTTATATGCCAGGGCTAATATCGACGCGTAGGGTGCTATGACTAGATCATCTCCAAGCCCGCGCTTGAAGCCTAAGCCAGGTACGCCAAATGCTTTGTATTGGTAATTTTGTTGATTGTCGAAATGATAAAATCCTGCTTCTGAGATACCCCAGGGGGTAGCTTTTTCTTCACCATAAATGATTTGTTGGTACACAGCTGCCCGGCAACTTTGATCCAGTAATGTTCCCTGGTTGTTATCCATTAACAAGTGCGGCATCAAATACTCGAACATTGTCCCAGACCAAGAAAGCAAGGTGAGAGTTTTGCCAACCTTAGTTATAGGGCGTGCTAGATGTAGCCAGTGACTTTGTGGTACGTCTCCCTTTGTGATGGCTACATAACTGGCCAGGCGTGCTTCGGAAGCCAAAAGATCGTAAAAGTTGTCGTCTAATTTCTCTAAATCCAGGTTATAACCTATGTGGAATACTTGGCGCTGTAGATGAAACAAAAAACTGAAATCCATTTCGTCGAAGAACTTCTTAGCGATGTCCTGCTCCGCCTTCAATCCAATCAAAAGCGCGTTGACGTTCAATCTTCCAGTTTCAATGTGCTTGTTGAGATCATCGCACCACTCTAAAGCTTGGATAACTAATTCATCTTCAAATTTGTGGGATGATTTGCTTGTATATAACGATTCTAACTGTGTGCGAAGATTTCTCAGCAATGCTTGGGCTTGTTTGCACACTTTGGGCATCTCGTTCAGAACTGTGTATGGATGCAGCGTATTTTGAATTTCTAGCCATTTTGATTGGATTTTGGAATGGTTTTCATCTTCGGTGAAGAGATCAGGTGGGTGTTTCAGCTTCTCAACCCAGGGGGTCAAGACATCTAATTCTTGTTGGATATTCTCTAAATGGTAGATGACACGTTCGGCGATAGTTCGTAGACTGGATAGTTTCTGGGATTCTAATTTTGGAGAAGTATTTTCAACCAGTTCTACCAGCGACCTGCTAAGTTTGACACCTTCCTGAGTGCGCAGTCGAGAGAGTAAATCGCACCATGCCATTTTATTGTTTTTGTGTGCGAGAACAGTCTCTTGGATTTGGGCGATTTGATTTTGCAAGGGATGAGCGGCTGTACCGAATCCCATTTCTTCAATACACTCGTTCAACACATCTAAAGTGTCGAGATAACCTTCCCAAGATTGCCATCGGAGAAATGGCTTGCGCTGGATGTCATCAATCCCCTGGAGTAAGACTAGTAAACAACCAGCCAAGTTGCCGCTGTCGACCGTGGAGACGTAACGGGGATGAAGAGGTTTTAACGAACTGATCTCATACCAGTTGAGGAAATGCCCGTGGTAACGTTCCAGCTTGCTCATGGCCTCCATGGCGAAGTTCAGGCGCAGAGACAAGTTCAAGGTACCAAGGTAGCCCATATCGTGGGCAGCCAAGGTGGATAACAACAACATTCCTATATTGGTTGGCGAAGTGTGATTCACCACTAATCCACGGGGATTCTCCTGGTAATGGTCAGGAGGCAGCCAATTTCCTTCTGGTGAAACATAGTGTTCGAAGAACATCCATGTCCGGCAAGCTAATCGGTGCAACTGGCGGGTTTGGGTATCGGATAGCTGTGGAGTATCAACCTCTAGCGGTTTGCTGATCCATTGTGCGATGGCCGGGGATATCATCCAGGTTAACAAGAGGGGTAAGGCTGCTGGGAGGGCATCTGTGCAGAGGACCGCAGTAATCGTTAGTAAGGATATACTCAATAGGATTGCTGCCCCCATTTGACTCCATACTAAGAAGATTTTTGTCTTTTTACCAAACAGTTGGATTGTGTGAGCAGTAGTTCGCCACTGTAGCATCCTCTTATGGGATACCAACATACGAAATATCGTTGTGAAGATAGCATCTGTTAGGATCAGGGCCTCGTACGGTAGAGCCACCAGCGATAATAGTGTTTGATAGATGCTGAGTGTAATTACATTGCTCTCACGCTGCAGCTTCTCTTTTCGTCGGTCCGTTGTCCTGGTGAAAAGGCTGGTCAGAACAGGCATTCCTATTGCCAAAATTCCTGCCAGCGTCCAGTAAGTGGGTGGACCGGGCAGTACAAGCCAACCCGCGATTAGCATGGCTAACAAGGCTGGTTGTAACAGCGATCGGCGCAGGTTATCCAAGATTTTCCATTTATCAATCAACGATAGATTATTTTTGATTGATATTTCTAGAGCATGTGGGACGCGAGGAAACAACCAGGGAGAGATTTGCCAATCACCGCGCACCCACCGGTGTTTGCGCTGAATATTGACCTGGAAATTCGATGGAAAATCCTCGAACAGGCTTATGTCGGTCGATAAACCTACGCGCCCGTGGATTCCCTCAAATAGATCATGACTGAGCAAGGCATTTTCCGGGCACCGACCGCTCAGGCTGCTTTCGAATGCTGCTACATCATAGATGCCCTTGCCCACGTAGATCCCCTCACCGAAAAGATCTTGATAGATATCGGAGACAGCATGTGTGTAAGGGTCAAGCCCAGTTCCTGCTGCATAGATTTGAGTCAGATGAGAGCGGTTGATGACCTCCGGTAGGATTTGGATGCGCGGTTGCAATATAGAGTACCCAGTCAGGATTTCACCATCAGGACCGATCTCAGCTCTGTTCAATGGGTGGGCCAGGGTGGCGACTAACCTTTGGGCTGATCCGCGCGGCAATGATGTATCTGCGTCCAGAGTGATCACATAACGCACGTTTTTGAGTACTTCAAGATCCCCAATCTTGTGACTGAAACCGTCCGAGTATCCCAATAGTAGGTGGTTGAATTCAGTAAGTTTGCCCCGTTTACGTTCCCAGGCCATCCAGCATTCCTCACTGGGGTTCCACTTCCTAGGACGATGGAATAGTAGGAATGGGCTGTAGCGGTCCGATGATCCTTTGCTCCGATAATTCCGATTTAGTCTTCGGATGCCTCCTATTGCTTGCCTCAATAGGGCATCATCCCCCGGCATGTGTTCTTTGGGAGCATCTGTGTAATCGCTGAGTAGCGCGAAATGAAGGTTAGGGTCTTGGTTGCCCAGACAATGCAGTTCGATTTGCCGCAGCAAGCCATCTATTTCATTTGCGTCGCTCAACAGGCAAGGCACCACAACGATTGTCTGGCAGTTCTGTGGGATGCCTCGCTCATAATCCATTTTTGGCAATACCTGGGGAGGAATAAGCCTTGTGAATAGCCAGTTGCACAGATCTATTGCAACTGTTGAAGCAGGGATCAAGCCTAAAATGCCAACAGAAATCAAATCCCATTTAGTGCCTCCTGCACGCAATGCAAACCAGATAGCGACGTCTAAAATGAATGCGCTGAGCAGGGTAATACTTCCTAAATAAAATGCTGTGGGGTATCGAAGTAAGAATCGACGAAATCGTTCTGTCAGTGGGGGCCGGTAACAGATCTGCTCTTCGAGTTGGGTAGATCCCTCACCAATGAGAAAATGCCCGATGTGGGCTTCTCGCGGAATTTCTGAAGGGGATGAGCCTCCCTTGGGGTACGCATCCCAACTCAACCCCCCGTTCCGGTTTCTCCCCTCCCCAGGGTGGATGAGATTCTCCAAAGACAGCTGGATGGCTTGATATGCGATTTCATCCTCTGATTGCCCTGTGCCGCGCGCTAGTTTTTCAATTACGCCGCGGTAGCGATCCCGTGTGTCAAAGTCCATTCTTTGGTAAATCTCTGCAGGATCCTGGCATAGTACTTTATCAACTTTAGTGACCCGTTCAATGAAACTTTCCCACTCAATTGCCGAAACTGCTCGCAGACTAAGGATGGAGGAAGAGATGATCCCTTCGTTATGCCAGTCACAGGGGACCTCTTCGAAAACGAACTTATGGAGCTTTGGAGGAATCTCTATGTTGGTGATCGAAACCACGGTGCTGGCCAGACAGAGTAAGATTCCAAATCGGAGCATGGTTGGTAAAGCCCATAGTTCTCCAGTGGTCAGCGTTGTGATCTCCTGATAGGCGTTTACAAAGCGTTCGAGGCGATCCTGATCTACCTGCACCTGGCAGCTTTGTAAGAAGATGTTGACGAAAGCATAGATGCGCGGTGATTCTTTAAAAATTTCTGACTGGATCTTGGGAAGTTGCTGGTAATATCCCCGAGGCATGTTTTCCCGTATCTGCCGAATGGATTGCTCAACAATATAATAGTTGTCTAATATCCATTCGGCAGCATAGGATGTTCTTAATTGGATCTCCGATGCTTCTTGAAAACATTGATAACTTTTTGCAAAGATCTCTTGTATGTTTTCCAGGCGTTTGACGAAATCAAAATGGTTTTTTGATTGGAAGGTTAGTTGGTGGCTTTTTGCAAACAGGCGCGCCTTGTCCTCCAACGAAACGGTGATTTGAGCTTCTTTGATGGCGGCAATTTTTTCTTGGATAGATTCGATTTCCGTGGCGTTGGAAACCATAGCTTAACGACCTTTGAGCTGCTCCATTGCAGCTTCCGCTTGTGTACGCACCAACTCGCCGGGCTTGAAATCCTGGTAGATTAGCAGGGGTGTGGCGCCATAAGTAATGAATTTTTCGACCACGTTTCCGTATGGCCATTTTGTCTGGCCCGAATAACCGTGAGCGCTCATGATCAACAAATCAACCTTCTCTTGCTCGACTAGCTCATGGAGCGCGGATGCTACATCGTTATGCAATAGCAGACGGGTCTGTACATCGATATCTTTTGACATCAGCCTATGTTCGATTTGCTGGAGATATTTGGCTGCTTCTTCTCGGTTACGTTCTGTTAATTGTGCTGTCAAAGCGATGTCCTCGGCAGTGGGTGTGGTGCGGCGGGGTATTTCAGGACGTGATACAACGTGCGACACCAAGAGCCGGGCCTTAAAGTGGCGTGCCAGGATCGTGGCGATTGGTAGAGCACACTCCGCCCGCTGAGATGAATCTAAAGGTATAAGGATGTTTTGGTAATGCAGTTTATCCAGTCTTTCGAGTGGGGTCTGATAAGCTCGGATGATTAGAGTGGGGAGGTGAGCTTTTTGTGCAATTTTTTGAACTACACTGCTTACATTCCAGACACTCAGTCCGCTGCCACCGTGGCTGCTCAAGACGATCAGATTGACTTTCTGGCTGTGAGCAAATTCGATGATATTATTCGCAGCTTGTCCATCAAGTAATTTGTATTCAGTTTTTACACCGACTTCATACAGCTGTTTTTTAATCCCATCTAGGTAGTTTTGTGCTTCAACTTTCCCCATCTGCCAGCTCAAAGGGTCAACAAACTGACCGGTATCCCTCCGATCGTATTAGAACCTGTAGTAATGTAGTTTGAGCCTGGAATGTATTGGCAATTGCCACAACATGAGGTAAGACGCACTCCGCCAATGGAGACCCATCCATGGGAACGAGAATATGATCAAACACTTTGCCCTCCATTCTAGTACTATCTTGTCAAGCGTAGATTGATGGAAGCTGTTTTTTCGGGTATCATT
>CAZLNX010000217.1:0-10574 GCA_964560795.1 uncultured Anaerolineales bacterium
GCAGGCTCCTCAATCATCCTAATTCTCACAAATCCTATTCGCGATTAGTATAGACCGCATCGAACTAAGCATCAATACCGGTTCTGAACGAGTTATGGAAGCCTGGAGCAAAACACCCGGTGTTGAGAATATCACAGCCGAAAATGGTCAGCTCCACTTGTTGGTCGACGATTCCAACATTGTCTTACCCCAACTTTTCGAAACTGCCGCTCAGGCAGGTGCGCGCATCACGTCTATCGAAATCCAAGAGCCTAACCTTGAGACCGTTTTCTTGCATTTGACTGGTCGGGCTCTGCGCGATTAACAAACGGAGACTCACAATGAAAGTATTCGATATAGCCTTTAAAGACATGACTCAGTCTTTCCGCAGCCTGTTCGCGGTGATGTTTATGTTTGTTATACCTATCCTAATGACTGGGATGTTCTCCTTGATGTTTGGAGGGTCGGAAGACGAAGACAGTGGATTTACATTGCCGACCACCAAGGTGATCCTGGTCAACAAGGACGAAGGCAGTTTTACAAGCATGCCTGAAACAAGCGCTCAAAATGAAGAATATGGAAATAATATTTCATCAATCGGAGAACTGCTCACCATGGCGCTCACATCTGAAGGGTTAGCAGACCTTATGGATGTATCTCTGGTAGATTCAGTAATTGATGCCAAATTGGCTGTCGATAATCAGGAAGCTGGTGTGGCTGTTATCATCCCAAAGAGTGTGACCGCAGCCTTTATGGCCCCTGAGGGGCAAGCAGAAATTGAAATATACCAGGACCCAACCCTGAACATTGGCCCTGCCATCATTAAAGGGATCGTCAGTCAATTATTGGATAACTTCTCAGCATCGAAAATCACACTGAGAGTCACATTAGAGCAGATCGAAAATTCTGGTCAATCCATGGACGAAGCTCAAATCCAGGCCGTGGTAGCCCAATATCTAGCAACCATTCAACCCGGAAATCAGTCTCAAAGTTCGGGAGAAGCCCTTCCCTATCTTGATATTCAAGCACCAAAAACTGAAGAAAAAACATCTATCCAATCGATCAGCCCAATATCTATGATCATGGCAGGGATGTCAATTTTCTATGTTTATATGACCGGGGCCAGTGGAACGCAAACGATCTTGAAGGAAGAAGAGGAAGGAACTTTACCGCGCCTGTTCACAACCCCGACGACAACAGCAACAATCTTGCGCGGAAAATTCTTGTCGGTAACCTTAACAATCATCGTACAAATCACAGTCTTGCTGCTTTTTGGTTATTTGGTCTTCAAAATCCAATGGGGTGATCTTTTATCACTTGTTCTATTAAGTATCGCCATTACTTTATCAGCATCGGCCTTTGGAATTTGTTTGACTTCATTTATGAAATCCACCCGACAAGCTGGCCTCATGACAGGTGGCCTGGTAACAATCTTAGGAATGGCTGGAATGATGCCCCTCTTTACATTAGGAATGCCCAATCCACCTGCATTTATTTCCACTGTCTCGCACTTTGCTCCTCAAGGCTGGGCTGTGGAAGGGCTGCAACTCACCATGTCCGGTGGTGTATTAGCCGATATTTGGACGAATATTCTTGTTCTTATGGTCTGGGCGGTTGCACTCTTCGGGATTGGCGTATTTAGGTTTCAAAATAGATACAAATAGTATTCGAGAATCTTGGAGAGTGAAGCGTTGTGCGTACCTAAGTCACTCGCCACTCTCATCCACAAGCTAGACGCGACACGGAGTAACTCATGCGTATCCTTAATTTAGCACTCAATGACTTATTACAAATCACCCGAGATTGGAAATCCTTCCTATTCTTGTTACTTATGCCGATTATGTTCACCCTGGTGTTTGGCTTCGCGTTCGGCGGATTAGATACTGGGGATGAAGAAATCGATCCCCGTTTGCCAATTGGTTTTATTGACCAGGATCACAGTCAACTAAGCTCGGCACTCTTCAATCTGCTGGAGAAATCTAATGCCATCCGTCCACTGATCTTCGAAGCAGATATTGCCATCGAAGAGTTAGAGAAAATGGTTGTGGAAGATGACCTGGCGAGTCTGCTTATTGTTCCATCAGGCTACAGTAAAAGCTTGTTGACCAATAGAGCCCTTCAGCTTACAACAATCCTGAAAGAAGATACTCAAGCAGGAGCAACAGCACAAAACAGTGCCCAGGCTGTGGTCAATCGGCTTATGAATTCAATCAATGCAGCTCAATTCAGCACGATGATTAAAGAGCAGCTGAATCCATTTGAAAGCGAAGCCGATCGCCAGGCTTTCTTCGAAGATGCTCTACATAGTGCGGTTGCGTCCTGGGATAACCCGCCCTTTACCCTGGTCTCCACTCAAACTGGTGCTGAAGAAGAAAACCAAGAACAGGCAAATGCTTTCACGCATTCATCCCCCGGAATGATGGTGCAATTCGCCATCGCGGGTCTGATTGGAGCGGCGGGCATTTTGGTTATCGAGCGCAAATCAGGCTCCCTTCAACGATTGCTAACCACAGCCATCTCAAGGACAGAAATTCTGATCGGTCACTTCCTGGCGATGTTTTTGATGATCCTGATTCAATTTATTATCTTAATCAGCTTTGCTGCGATCTTCCTGGATGTGGGCTATTTCGATGCCCCCATAGCCACCACACTCATCACACTCACAACTGCCCTCTTTGTGGCCAGCATGGGCATGCTGATTGGTACCCTGGCGAAAAAGGAAGAACAAGTCATCATGTATTCACTCATTCCCATGTTCATCCTCTCAGGTCTAGGCGGTGCTTGGGTCCCATTGGAATTCACCAGCCCCGCCTTTCAAACTATCGGACACTTCACTCCCGTAGCCTGGGCTATGGATGGCTTTCAGAATATCGTCATGCGCGGCATGGGGTTGGAATCAGTACTGCTGCCCGCGGTTGTACTGATTGGATTTGCAGCAGGTTGTTTCGGGCTGGCAGCCTGGCGTTTCAAATTTGAGTGATTATTGAGATATTTGATATTGGAAATTACTAAACCTTCACCCGTTCTCCCCCGCCAGGCGAGCTATCTGGAGAATGCAATAGCGAATCACATCTTGCTTAGCTGTAGGAAGGGCGCTCTCTTCGATTTGGGCAATGCGCTCGACATCGTTCATCGCCCGAATGATGCTGACCGGGACTTCGATGTCCCCTTCTGTAAATGAACTCAGATAATCTATCGCACCAATCAAAAAATGCCGCATTTCATCATCAACACGCGCAGTGCGAAAGAAGCCGGCCAGGGCTGGCGAGAGCTTTCCCCCGCGACTAATTGTAGGTGACATCTCAAACGATCGAGTGGTTGAGAAAGAATACAGTGCAGTAGCCAGTTCAGAAAAACTTTGCACCCATTGATAGATTGATTCACCCAGTACATCCCAAATGATCGAACGCCAGTGGTCAATTTTTTGGGGAAGTTCAAGCAATTTTGAAACTTCAAACTGCCATTCATCTGCTACTCGCCCAGAGATAGGCTGCATGAAAACATCGATATCCGTATTGAATAGATTCCTTTGTAACAGCACCGCCAGATCAGGCCGGAGCGTAGGAAGCAGGTGCGGAATGAAGACATCATTAACGAAGAAATCATTGACATCTACACCATGACGCCGCAAGAGTTCCTGTTGGAATAAAGGCAAATAATGCTGCAGAGCATCGCTGTCTTCTCGCAGAGCGACAAATGCTGAATTACCCGCTGGAAATGCAGTTTCGATGCGTTTAAGATATTCACCATTCCAATCCTGATAGATGCGCAATGTATTTAGGATTTCATAAACGGGCAGGTATGGCAATAGGCGTTCGGCGACCATGCGCTCGCGTTCAGCTTCTGCAAAGGATTTCTGTGCGAAACGTTCCAAAGCGCGGAATAATCCAGTTGTAAGTTGATTGATACCGAGCACAACTGTCTGCGATTTATTATGAGAAATTGCCCGTAGCAGGCTACCTTGTTTTGCGAGAGGGATGATCTCCGCGATATTAGCCAAAATCTGCTGTCCACGCTCGACACCTGTACCAGATGTCCGCCTGGAAGTAGGGCGATCTCTCAATTGCGGCATGGATCTACCGATAAAGTAGGATATGACATGAATCCCAACAACATCTTCCTCGCGGCCATATAGGATATGACGGAAATTATCCCTCAACTCATCCAAGAAACTCTCCATCAGGGCTTCGTTCGTTCCTATTGTCAGGCGTTCCAATTCTTGTAAACTTCGACTTTGTGCACCCAGGCGACTTTCTGCAATAGTTTCGGCGGCGCGGATTAAATCTTCGCGGTGGCTATGCTGCGCTTCCCGGATATGATTTTGCAAACTGACAAAATCACGCACCCGCAAGAAACGGAGTTGCTCCGACAAGTTGCTCTGGAATGTCCGCAAATCGCCCCCCAGGAAGACTCCCTGCAATGGCGTTACTGCGTAAGCAGTACTCTTTCGGGCCGCTGCCGGAAGATGTTCAGAGTATCTACGCTTGGCATCTTCAGTTCTCTCAAAAGATGGCTGACCGGCAACATGTGAATAATAACCTCCCTGACGTTGCATCGGCTCACCACTACCCAATTTGATTCGAACTGCATCCACTACCCCGTGTTCGGCCAACCACGAGTGGGTGTCGTATTTGGCTTTTCTGTACAGGTGAGCGGCATTTGCCTGACTGACCTGCTGGCTCAGATCAGAACCAGCTATGAAAACCTCGGAAATTATTTCCTTAAATCGAGCCTGCGGCGACTGTAAGGTGTGACGACTTTGGGTAGCGTAATCCCATACCCGATCGAGATAAGAACGAATATTACTAACCGTGTCGATATCTTCAAATAAGGGGATCAGCCAAATTGGTGGGAGTTCAGCAGGTGAGAGATCCCTGCGCATCTGTTCCGCCTGAACACGCATCTTACGGTCAAGAGAAATCAAGGCTTCAGGTTTCGAGGATAAACTGATCTGTAAAGCCAGGGTCATACCGGGATTACCATATTTTCCGGCAATGCTATTGATCTCATACATGTTGTATGCGGTCGTATCAATGGCGAATTGATCTCGCGCTGTGATCAATCCCTGGTTGATCCGCGGGGTAAGCACCATGCGCTGCAGAATATCACGATACCCAAGCACTTCACGAAGCAGGGGTTCTGATGAACGGTTATTTTGAATAGTGGGGATCAGTGCGTGCAATTGTTTGCGCAAATCTTTATTCAGCGAAAAATAAAACTCCAATGTCGAGCGCCGTTGTTGTCGGAGTTCGAACATCTTGCGCTCGTATCGATCGTTGTGCTGCCAAAGAACCTTGGCCGGATCGCGACGGATATGAAGTCGCGTTGCCAACTGCTGTAAGGGAGTAGTTTCCACGGAAAACGGGAGGATACCCCGATAGCGTTGCTCTAACTGGTGTGTCAAATTCGTGATCTTATTAAGAAGTTTTGTAAAACGCTGATTTCGCTGAGGCAGCAAATCAAGCTCAGAACGCAACGCTGAATCCACTGGGATCGTCGGGTCTACTTGTTGCAGGATTTCTAATATTTGGGTCAGCCGTCGTACGTTTTCCATTACGACAGCAGCCACCAAGCTGTGTCCCTGCCCTGATGGCCTGTTGCTCCCATCCCAGTCGCTCCAAAATGACAAAAATGGGGATAACATGGTATCAGTAAATAATTCTGCAAACTCTTCACCTGCCATCAGCGAAGAGAGATCCAATAATATTTCATCAACTTCCTGTTGTGAGTTGATGGCCACATTAATCCCAATATATTCTTTCAGTAATTCCTGTGCTGCTTTTTCGATGATCGCGGGTGAAACAGGTTGACGGGAGATCAATGCCGTTACTACCGCATCAAGCGCCATCTCAGCCTGCAGCGAATACACCTGGGTTGGATGAACGGTGCGGTCATAGGAACGTACTCTGAAATGCTCCTGACGCCTTTGGAGAGAATCTTTCATGAACTCCCCTTCCAAGCGTTCGACAAGCCACTGTCCGTTGTCACTCAGCGCTTGCCGCATCAACTCATCCTGGATAGCCACTCGATCAAGCAATCTGTTCCGAAAAACATCCAACCGTTCAGGGATATGCGACTGTAATAATTCCCGCTGTAATTGTCCGCTGTCTAAGGGATGCAAAGCCATCAAGCGACGATATGAGCGGCTGTTCTCACAACTTTGGAGCAATTGCTTCTGGAAGATATCCCATGAATGCAAGAGTTCGGCTGAACGGCTTTGGCTTCTTTCCGAAACATGGAACGATACTTGTTTCCGGTTGTAGCGAGCATCTTCCTCTGCGATTAAGCGGTTCAGATCAATGAGCAAACGACGAGTTTTCCCCAGCAGCGCATCGGCGTTATCCATACCACCTAGTGTCAGACGGAATGTTGTTCTTCCCGTTTCGAACCCCTTTTCCGTGCGTGCAAAAGTCGAAAGGGGCAACATACCGATCCCCCCACGTGCTAAAGATGATGCCAGCCAATCCAGGGATAGTCCCGCGGGCAAGCGCTCAATCTGCAAGAGAGGATACAAACTTCCCGTTGGAGGAATAATCTTCAGGCCAAATGGATTACGATCCAAGGGTAAATTTTTCACAGAGCGCAAAAGAGCGCCCGTTCTCTCGAATAAAATCGAGTTGCGCAAATGCCAATAAGCTCTGGTTGCCTGTGTCGTACTCCTGTAGAACAAATAGCTTATATATATCGTCGCAATATTGGGCTGAATCTGGGAAATCAATGTTTCAAAGCGTTGACGGATCTGCCGGTCGCGAATTTCCACAACGGCAAGCCTAGCCCCGGCAAAACTATCGGTTTTGGACATAGAATGAACCGTGATAACCCGATCAGCTTGCGCTTCATTGATAACCCCATGACGAACCAGTTCTGTGGCAATTTGGCGAACGGTTTTGATTTCTGGGAGATCTTGAATAGGTGCAACGTTTTGGTAAGCCAAATCGTCGATGATATTGAGATTGTTTTGCAGGCAATATGTGATCAGCCTGCGAATGACACCTTCATCGAAGATCTGACCCGTAGCGTTATGTGGGTTATTGATGACCACTGCGCCGCGCTGTGGCCAGGATGGATCATGTTGGCAAAGCTGCTCTACTTTCTCGATGATGGCATCAACATCCAGCCCTAATGTTGCTGATAAAGGAACTGTATAGGTTTTGGTAAAACACTGTTCATAGGACCAACTCAGATCTGGTATTACAACTTCAGAAACACCACAGTGAAAACCCAGGATTCCCAGGGCCGTGCGGGACGAACCACTCATTACCAAACAGGCTTCAGGGTGGTATTGCGGCTGATGTTTAACAAAAGCACTTAGAAAACTTCGCTGAAGAGACTGTATCCATTCAGAATGGTGCGCATTTTGAACAAGCAGGTCAAGAATTTCATCAGCCTTCAATTCGGCTAGCTCATCAAAAATATATCCCTTCCACGCCTTTTGCATTCTATGAGCCAGTACAGATGTTTTTTCTTCAAAAGCTGTCAATGAATGCGCCAATGTTTGGGCACGATCTTTCACCAATTGTTTGAGACGGCGCTCCATCCGCTCGGCTATTTCCGGTAGCACATTTTCAGCGGAAACACCCAATGCCAGGCCCTCAAAGGATGGTTTCGCCCAAGGAACCTGCTTGGGTGGACCAGTCTTAACTTCGGCGAGTTGCTGCGTAAGAAGAAAGTCCAGGAATTCGGCTTCGGAGGCGGAAGGCGTCCCTTTAAGATTAAAATGAACATTCTCGATCACACTCAGGAAATCGGCATTACCGGCGATGAATACCGTGGGAAGGTGATGTAATCGTTTCGCAAATACAGCTGGCGTTATTAAGCGGATTACATGCTGCACGAGTTTAGCTTCACGCGCAAGGGAGAGATGATTAGGAGCGTTGTTGGCCTCGATGAAGAACAACGGTCGCTCGATGCTCATGAGACGCAACTTGCGCCGCGTTACCTCGTCAATCAGATCGCCGATCAACATGAATGTAGGCATGTTGGGCTGATAGTTCAGGAATTGTTCGATTTGCTGGAGTGCAATTTGTTCGTCAGCAGCGAGTTCTTCAAATAACAGATTGGGGATAGCCTTCAGCTGAGGCAGAAGTTCACAACGATAGCTCAGTATACGCGCGGGGGTGAACTTTAAATATGTCGATAGGGCAAACAAGATGATCCGCACCATCTCATGAATGCCCCCCGTACCCATAATGATCTCCCGCTTGCCTGATTTTTCCCCTGTATCATAATGCAGCGGTTCCTGTTGGTCCTCTAACCAGGTTTGAAACGCATCAATAAGCGCATGAGGTTTCTTTCTGGAATACCCTCCCCTGGGCATATACGGTGCACTCTTTTTAATCGTGCGAATCAGGAAATCAAGTTTCGGTTCGTGCTCGGTATCCCAACCAAGATACTCCAGGATCGCATCAGGGTCCGTATCGCACAAATCTTCCCGATGAATGTCAATACCTAGCACCATGCGCAAATAAGCAGATGAGAGACTCGCATCTTGCACCGGATTCCCGATGTGAAAATTTACGCGCTCGTTGTCTGCTACCGTTGCAGCAGCTGTAGTTTCACTGATCTCCGAGACACGCGCGACACGGATCGGTTTTAGGCGAAGATTTGCCTGGGGGTCAGATGGATATGCTGTCATTAATTTTTGATTTCACACATATTAGTCGCAGCAATGGGTTGCTGGGGTTTTCCATGTCGCCTTAGTTCAAAAATATCAGAGCGCAAAATTGCGTGACATCACTGTGTGACATCATAGAACTATTCGTCATTTTGTTCTTTTTTGTCTTCTAAAGCTCTTTGCATCAGGCTTTGGAAAATACCCAGAAGTTCTGACCCTTGAGCCAATTCTTGAGGCGTAAATGAGACAATTGTACGTGCATTCTTCAAGTTCTGGCTTGCTTCTGCCAGTCGAGCAGCTTGTGGCGTAAGCATCAATAATTCAGGGCTATTCTTGAGCACTTCAAGCTCTTCTTTTTCAAACGCGAGACGCATACGGTTACGTTTCAGCTCATCATCGAGGCTCTGATGTGTGAGCGCTGACTCTTGTTCAAGCAAAGCCTTTTTTAATGCAACCTTTTTCAATTCAAGATCGTGGTCCATCTGCGAAATCTCTTCATCGGCTTGGAATTTTGACTTCGCGGCTGCAGCCCGTGCCTGATGGTTCAACTGCTCTGTTTGCTCAAGCAAACGTGCTTGTTCTTGCTGACGAAGAGCGTCGCTAATCTCAGGGTCTATTGGCTCTAGTGATTGGACAGCCAGGGACACCAACTCAATACCGAACTTTTCTTGAATAAGGATTGACCGTTCATTCAGGTAATTCAGAATAGCGGTTGAGACAATTGCATGAATCTCGCATTGTTCTGTATATTCTTTTACCAATCCTTGGAGCATAACCTGCGCTTCATCAGCAGCGTGCGCGACAGCATCATGGCTCCAACCCCCGATACGAATCAGAGATTGAATATGCTCTAGCGATGGCGCAACAGATCCAACTAATTTGATACGCACTTCCAAATTTCCCACTGCAGCCGCTTCGACAGTCAACTGAATTGGGCAAGTTGTCCGTTCCAGCGGAAGACTGAAATGTCGTGGATAAATCAGACCTTTTCGAATACTGATATGGCCTTTGGATTCGTAAAGCAGTAAAACATCTGGTTTACGAATACGATATTCAAACAAGATAAACAACGTAATAACTACAACGATGGCCCCTATGAGAATTCCTGTTGTGATTTCCATGATCCGCAACTCCTCTACACACTCTGACTAATACCATCATCTAAGCCCTGCCTTCATTCACGTGATACCAATACAGGGCTTAGATGCAATCGACAAATTGCACCAAATTATACACAAGTAAGCAGAATTTATCTGGACAAAAACCTAATTACACAAATGGGCAATTGACAACATATAACCCCGCTCCACTAAAATGGTTTTGCCTTATTCAATCTGGAAATAAGGTGATAGATTACTACGATTAAAATTCGACGTTTGGGATGATTCCGCCTTTCCATGTGGCTGCGCCGACTTGCACAGCGCTGGCACCCGCTTTCAACATTGCATCAACCTGTGAGGCTTGATACAGTCCCCCACTGCCAATGAGGGTGATACTAAACCCCGAAAATTTTTCCACGGCTTTGAGCGCCAATGGAAACACCCCTGGGCCATAGAGACGCCCGGTTACCAAGTTGCCATCGATATCAAGTGAAGTCCCACGCGGCGCGCCTAAGCTGATGGTACTCACACCAGCATCGATAATCGCATGAACAATATCCATGCTGACATCCAAATTCACGCGCAAGATCACAGGCAGTTCGCCAAGTGTTGCCCGCGTCATCTGATAAACCAGATCAGGGGTAGCATCGGGGGGCAAGCCGACTTCGAGGCCCATAATACCACCAAGCATTTCCGAGCGCTCAACCATCGCAGCCAATTCATCTGGCTCTTGAGCCAACAAATGCAGGATTACTGGAATGGGCGAACGAGCCCAGCGTTCCCCGTACCGTCGTATAGATCCTGACAACCCGGGGTTTGGCAACCCTGTATACTAATCGCGAATAGGATTTGTGAGAATTAGGATGATTGAGGAGCCTGCC
>CAZLNX010000218.1:0-10536 GCA_964560795.1 uncultured Anaerolineales bacterium
TAACGTCTCACTTAGAGATCGTCAAAAGATTCTCCATATAAATAATGATGATATCGCTGTGACGCGCGCCATCGTCGAGGCGGGAAAACTGCTCGATGTACAGGTATTGGATCACCTTGTCATTGGCAGTGGCCGTTGGGTTTCGTTGAAAGAGCGTAAGTTGGGGTTTGGGTAGAAAATATTGAACCGCAGATGAACGCAGATCAACGCTGATAACATCTGGCGTCTATCCGCGTTTGCCTACGGTACATTGGTGGCGTCTGCGGTTCCCTATTCTGTTCTGCGAATTTGAAAACTGGTAAACTCCCCCGTTGCTTCAAGCCATTCAGGATTAACGTTTGAAGTCGTATGCCTTCGTGGGCCGCGATGGATTGCTGTGAGCAATATCTCAAGGTCATCCTTTGTGCCCTCAGCCAAGACTTCCACAGTACCATCCCAGCGATTGCGCACCCAGCCAGTGATCCCTAATGGTTGGGCGTTATCCAACACAAAATAGCGGAAACCAACCCCTTGAACGCGACCCTCAACCCTGGCGTGCATGCGCATACGATTTTCAACAGTCATTTCAAATCTACTCCCCTTCTTTTTTAAGTTTCTCGTTTTTCTTGCGACGCTTGATGGTATCACCAACAAATAAACCCACTGATGGCAGCAGCATCGTAATGAAAACGATCAACCAAGGCAAAATGCCTTCGGCGGAAGAACGCAAAGGGCTCTCATTAAAATTGATCCGCCGCCAATCGCGTTCGAGTGTGGCTAGAGAACTTTCTAGTGCGACTTCCACCCCGCGATCACATCCCAATCCGTCTGCATAGGAAGCAATCAGGTTCTCCATGCCTGGGTTCCCGAATTCTCCCAGTAAGTACCAGGTGAACGAGGTCGACTCAGCATAGGCTAGTTGAAAGTTTGCCGCATCGACAGGAAAGCTCTGGCAAAGATCAGCGATTGGAATTAGTACGTCTCGTTCATAGGCCTTCTCTAGCAGCAGTGGATAATCCGGATTGGGGAATATCTCCGTTGTAGATGCTAATCCTTCGTGGAGCCAGTTGGGTAGCTTATTGTACTTCTCGCCAAGTTTCTGATACATCATCACGTGGGTCAGCTCGTGGGGAATCTGGCGTTTGATCTCGACCGATTGGGCGGGACCAGGGGGAATGGACACCAGAATAATGCTCGATGCGGGATTGGCGTGACCAGCTATCCAGGCAGTTGTCTGACCGGACATTTGCAGCGTAGATTGCATTTCTTGGGCGCTGGCATAAACGTAATAAGTGACCTTTTCCGGATTGGGTACGCTGACCTGATCCCTTAGCCGCGCTAACCCCTCATAAGCAGTGTTTAGAATCGTCTGCCCGAATTCAGTATCCCCTTCGTACCAGTACACTTCAAACTCATCGGTTTGCAAGGATTGCCAGTCGAAGCGGTTATCTTCATACGTGAATTTGTACTTCTCGCTGGTGAAGGTTTCCCCGTTTTCAAACTCGACCTGAAATGTGTATGTCACATCCGCAAAAACTGGGAAGGGATTTTGTGACAGATCGAGGGAATAAATCACCTGGTTTGGGGGCGTGAAAGATGCATCTACGGCAACATTATCAGTCTCCCCTTCAGGTTGCAGCAGCAGTAAAACTTTTAGAATGGGGATTTCAGTGTTGATCTCTGTCTCGATGGTCAGCATCCCTGCAAAGGTGTACGTGACCCGAGGTTCGGCAATCTGGACTTCCGTTTGACCTCGTGCAGGGTTGCTGATCCCCAAACAGATTCCTATGGTCAAGAGAGCCGAGAAAATCCAGCGCATTTCATGCTCCTAAGTAAGCTAATAATGGTGTCAGTGTCAATGGACTGAGAATCGTTGTAATAAATACGACCGTGGTTACGAAGGCGGGCTTGACATCAAATTCGGTGGCCAGCACGGTGGTTAGCACCGCAGTGGGCATAGATGCTTCAATAATACCAGCTTTATAGGCGATTCCCTGCAATCCCACAAACCCTGCTGTCAAGAGGGCTAACAACGGCCCTGCCAGAAGGCGGATCCCTGAAGCGATGCTGATGGTCTTCAAATCCCAAGAGCGTTGGCTGTGCTGAAGTTGCAATCCCAGCAGAACTAGCATGCCTGGGATTGCCGCATCTGCCAACAAAGCTACGGGTCGTTCTAAAGGTAAAGGAAGTGTCCATTGGAACAGGTTGAAGATCAGAGCCACTATCACCGCATATACTGTAGGGATTTTTACCAACTGCCTGACGGATTGTTTAGGGCTCATTGAGCCCATCGATGCTATCGCCACTCCAAAGGTATAAGTCAGAATGGCGGAAGTGGCAAAATAAAGGCTAGCATGCGCCAGGGCGGTTTCTCCAAAGGCGAATAAGTTCAGAGAGAGGCCGTAATTCCCTGCGTTAACGGTGATCGAGCAAAGGATGATCGCGACGAAATGTTTGCGTTCCAGTTTTAATGCCTTGCCGATGATGAATGCTAGGGTGCCAGTAAGCAGCATTTGCAAAGCTGAAAACCCAGCGATACGGAGGATATCTCCATTACTGAGTTTGCTAGTAACCAGGAGTTCAAAAATCAAGAATGGGCTGAAAACATAAAAAACTACCCTGGATAGGGATTTAGGGTCAACATGCAGTACTTTGCCAAGGGTATAGCCAATGCCAGCGACCAAAAGAATGGGAAACAAGTTGTTTAGGAAGAGAGGGAATAGTGTGCTCAATATCGTCTTCTTTCAGCATTGCATTGATATTGCAGAGATTTGATAATTTGGAGATTGATTCAATCCCTATTCAAGGAAATCGTCATCGTCTTCGGTGAATTCCATCAATCCGAAAAGCTCCATATCTTCATTGAACATCAGGTTGTCGAGAGCATCCTGGATCAGATTAGCTTCTTCATCATTGCGTGCTGATTTCAAAAGCTTTTCTAGAGCCTCTTTGACTCCTTCACCGCCAATTTGCGAGAGCGACCAAGCAGCGGCCAAACGTACATCGTCATCAATATCATTGAGTAGGTCAATGATATGCTCGGTGGCATCATGGATCTCTAACTCCCCGGCAGCCCTAACCGCTTCAAAACGCACCCGGGGTAATTGATGATCTAACATGCTGATAACTTTTGGGTTCCAGCGCTTATCGTAGGTACGCCCCATGGCAAACAAGGCGCTGACCAGCCAATCGGTATCCTCACGCTTAAAGGCGGCTTCGATGAGTTTGGGGACTTCTTTGCTGCTGGCGAATCCCAGGGCCTCCAATGCCCTGCGGCGGACCTCGGTGCTGTCCTCCCCTTTGGTCACGCGCAACAGACATTCGACTAGTTCGTGTGTGGAGTTTGCTGGGAGTTCTTCTATTTCGCCCAAGAAAACAAATTTCCCCAGGGCTGAAGCGCAGCCAGCACGCACATTTTCATCATCGTCCGTTTCCAGCATGTAAATTAACTTGGAGAGCAGGTCCTCGGGCTCATATGTGAACAGAGGTCGGATAGCTAGAAAGCGCACCTGGGAATCATCGTCATCGATGGCAATGCGGCAGACACTTTCAAATGAGAGCAACAAGTTACTTTCGGCAAGTTCCTCGATATCCTCTAAAAGCGCTCGCTTGCGCCAAACTGGGATGTCTGGCCAAACGGTTTTTAGATTTTCGGCATTCTCGCCTTCCAGATCAGAGAGTCGAAAGAGGAATTGGGGATCCAGCGTCATCTCTGCATCGAGCAGTGCGTCGATGATGATCTGGAAGGGGGCTTCGTTCAGCGGGTTCGGATCAGTCATTAGGGGAATTGAATAGGGTTGGTGAAATCTAATAAATTGATGTACAGGAACAGAGCAATCAGCGCGGTCATGCTGATCATATTGATTACATTCTGCCACTCGATGGGGATACGGCGCCGTAGAACTATCTCTGGCAAAGTGAAAACAATGCGACCGCCATCCAGCGCAGGGATTGGAAGAAGATTGATCACTCCCAATGAAATGGAGATCGAGGCAAAGAACTGCAGGATGTTAAGACTCACCGGGGAATCAGTGATCGGTTCGTCTCGCTGCTGTACGTATTGGTATGCATCATATATCCCTTTGTAGCCTACAGGGCGAGCTAGACCGGGGTCGATGGCACCGCGGATAATTTCACCAGGGATCATGGCCAAAAACAGGGTGTGGTAATACGTTGCCTGGGCTCCTAAGGGCAGAGCTTTCAGCATATTTATTGGGTAGGTTGCATTGCTCATGATAATCCCAATGGCACCCTCTCCCTCAGGTGGATTCTCTCTGGGAACAATAGAAACATCATAAGCCGCCTCACCACGCGTAAAGGAGAGATCAATTGTCTCCCCTAGATTTGCGTAGATGGTCTCGCTCAAAATTTGAGTGCTATCAACCGTGATCCCAGCCACCCCGGTGATGATGTCGCCATCTCGAAGGCCCACCTGCTCGGCAGGTGATCCAGACGCAACACCGACGATTTCAACTTTGGTGTAATCAGGGGCGCCGGTTTGGGTATACATGAAGGCGAAGATCAGCACACCTACCATTAAATTCATGATCGGGCCGGCTGCGTAAATGAACAAGCGCGCCCAGGGACTGGCTGTGTGCAGCCCGCCGGGAGTTTCGGCATCGATCTCCCCTTTCAAGCGCACAAAGCCGCCCAGGGGAAGCCAGTTGAGGGTATATTTTGTGCCGTTGAGTTCGAAGAGGGTCAGCGCCCGGGGGGGGTAGCCGAGCCCGAATTCTTCTACGTCGACTTTGGCTATCCTGGCAGCCAGGAAGTGACCGATCTCGTGCAGTATGATCAGAATCGATAGTGCAACAACCAGTTGAAGGATCGAATATAGGACAGACATTTTTCTACCTTTATTTGATCTCTGAAATTATGCATGAAGGCAGGGAAATTGTGGATGATCCAACAATTCATTCCCCGCCGATTTTTATCAGAGACTTACTTTTATTTATGAATGGATTATATCTTGACTTATAGGGGGCTGGTAGGTGTGAGGGGCGATCTAACGGGTTTCTAATATCCCCTCATTCAAGATACTTTTGGAAATGGCTTTCTGGCATCTCAGGAGAAAATAGAGAGATTAGAGGGGTAGGTATAAATGATTATCTTATCAGTCGCGCCGCCCCCCCAGGGCCCGAGAGCATTACTTGTTTGACACCTGGTATATCCTTTAGCAGAGCGGTTACCTTGTCCTGGTACGAACTTTCGCAGATTACATGCACGTTAGGCCCAGCGTCGATGGTATAGCAGACAGGGATGCCGCTTTTGCGCCAGTTCCGCACCGCTTGCATGATGGCCAGGGTAGGGGGCAGCCAGTAGATCAGCGAGGGGTTGGAAGTCATCATCACAGCGTGCATCATATTGCAGTCGTGTTCGGTGATTTCGGCGAAAGCGTCGAAATCACGCTGCAGAATGGCTTTCCGACAACGCTCAAGATGGGTGGGCACCTGCTCGATGCGTGTAGCCTGCAGGGGGCTGGATTTGGCGATGATATGCCCTTCAACGGAGCCAGTCGCTTTGTGCTCCTGGCTGACAATGGCCACGCAATCGACCAAGTTCCAATGCTCTGGGGGTGCGATGGAGAAGGCAAATGAATCCTTGTCTCCACTCCCTTTATTCCATTCAACGAATCCCTCTGGCACCGAGCGGCATGCCGATCCCGAACCGCGGCGCGCCAGCCTGGAGAGATCCTTTTCTTCGAGACTCAACCCGGCTGCAGCACTGGCTGCCAGCCCCAAGGCGGCGAAGGCTGAGGCCGAGGATGCGATCCCCGTTCCCATAGGAAAATTGTTCTCACTCTCTACGCGGGCGAAATATGTCAATCCCGCGTTCTTTCTCACAATGTCTAGAAAATTACTCACTCGCTGAAGTGCTGGACCCGTAACGGATTCTTCCTGGAGAATTAACTGATCTGCTTGAAGAGATTCATCAAAGGTCACGCTCGTGCGTGTGAACAATGCCCCCAGGTTCATGGATAAGGAACCATTGCTAGGAATGCGCAGTTCCTGATTCGAATTTCCCCAGTATTTGATGAATGCGATGTTTGGATGAGCTTTGGCTGTAGCGGTCTGGTTTGTCATGCTGTTTCCTCGGATGGGAAGTTTACCACGGATGAACTACTCAATTATTTTTAGACAAATAATGAATTGGCAAGGTTCTCTGAATAACACGAATATCTTTTGCTTGTTACTTTTTATTGATCTCCTGCGACTAAATGAGCGGTAATCAAAAATCAATTCAATAAGGAGATCAACCATGAACAAGCACACTCGGACTTTCCACAAAGTACTCCCCCTTCTGGCGATCATCGCCCTCTCAGTAAGCTCCATCGCAGCTGCTGCGCCCGGAGCCTTCACCGCCGATGTGGCCGTGACCGACATATTCCCTGGCAACCAGCCCCACGGCCAATTCCACGTGCGCATCTCCAACCACGGACCGGGTACGCTGCACAACGTGCATGTCGACATTCTCTGCGGCTACAATAGCCAGGATGTCAATAGTGGAAAAATGGGTCCCAGCCAGCAGCGTCATTTTGGCGTCACCTTGAACATGAACCCTGGTCAGACGCAATCCTTTGCTACCGGTCTCAACTTGGATACCAATGTCTATGAATATCAGGTTGGCTGCGAAGTCAAAGTCGGCTTCAATGACCCCAATGGCGGCAATAACTTCTACAATGAGCACTTCAAAGGACAGGGCGGCGGTAAACCAGGTGGATCTGGCAAGCCAGGTGGCAACAACGGTCAATTCAATGCTGATCTGGCAGTGACCGACATCTTCCCCGGCAAGCAGCCCCACGGTCAGTTCTTCGTACGCATCACTAATCACGGACCGGGTACGCTGCGAAACGTCAATGTACAGGTATCCTGCTCGGCAGAGCGCACCGACAAGAATAATGGCCAATTGAGCAGTGGTGGTCACCGCAACTTCAACGTCAAACTGAACTTGAACCCCGGCCAAACTCGTGAATTCGCCACTGGCATCAATCTGGATACCAATGTCTTCGCCTACCTTATCGGCTGTGAAGTTCACCCCGGCTTCGCTGACCCCAACCACAGCAACAATGTTCACTCGGAGATGCTACAATAAGCAAGGCAATAGAAAATAGTAGTGAGAGCCTCAATCCATGGATTGGGGCTCTTTTTATATTGAACGAATTTAAGCAGAAATCAGTAAAACAAATGCCATTTCTATCTTGTTTCTTGTAGAAAATCGCCCTACAATCTATCTATATGAAGAAACTCATTATTGCTGTCCTGATTGTCCTTGGATTTTCCCTACTCCTTCCTGCTGGTTCTTTGGCTAGCAGTGTTTCGTTGAATCAAGCCCCGCAATTTGGTTACCCCCAAGACAACGGTATCCGCTTTGATCGCATATCTGTGGAGGCAGGATTATCGCAAAGCACAGTAACCTGCATCCTTCAGGATTCAATGGGCTATCTTTGGTTTGGCACCCGGGATGGTCTGAACCGATACAACGGCTATGAATTCTCCATCTTTGATCACAATCCATCAAACCCGCATTCCTTGAGTGATAATGTGATCCTGTCTCTATATGAAGATAAGGACGGCTTGATGTGGGTTGGCACTGAGCGTGGTGGTTTGAATCAGTATGATCCCAAAACTGGGGAGATGACTCATTATGATCTGGACGATGCTATTCACGCAATATTTGAAGATCAGTCGGGAACCCTCTGGTTAGGCACCGATAATGGAGTCACTAAGCTTGACCGCCAGACAGGTGATATCGTACATGCTCAAAATCACCTGGTGGATGATGAGTTGGTGCTGGCAATCCTCGAAGATCAGTCGGGCGAATTTTGGGTAGGAACCAATAGTGGTCTGGTACGCTATGATCCCAGCGACCAATCCTATACCCGCTTTCGCAATGACCCCACCAATCATTTAAGTTTGAGCGGCAATGTCGTCAATAGCTTGTATGAAGATTCAGACGGCGCGCTATGGATTGGTACGGACAATGGTCTAAGTAAGTTGAATCGGACAACCGAAAATTTCTCGCGCTACCGTCATAACTCAAATCAAGCCCAAAGCCTTGGGGACAATATCGTCACCGTCATCGTTGAAGATCGTCAGGGCATTTTATGGGTTGGCACGCAGGGTGGTCTCGACCAACTTGATCGAGAGAGTGGTATCTTTACGCATTACACCAATGACCCTGCAAACCCATTCAGCCTAAGCAGCGAGAACGTGCTCGCAGTGTTTGAAGACCGCGAAGGCGTTCTATGGGTGGGTACAGAGAATGGTGGGATCAATAAAGCGGGTTACGGACGCGGCGCGTTCACCCAATTCCAAAGCAGACCTGGCGAAAGAAACTCACTCAGTCACAATATCGTCCGTGCGATTTATCAGGAATCAGATGGCTCTCTTTGGATCGGAACAGCGGATGGCTTAGATCATCTGGATCTCAGCACGGGGCAATATGAACATTTTGAACACGATCCCAACAACATGTATGGCTTGCGGGACGATGTGATACTTTCTGTGTTTGGCGATCGAGAAGGGCGATTGTGGGTTGGTACGCTGCATGGCGGCCTGCATGAATTTGACTATCAAACCGGTCAATTCTCGGTGTATCAAAATAGTTTCCGCGACCCGCTCACCATAAGCGATAACACGGTCCGGGTGATTTATGAAGATCGTGAAGGGCAGTTTTGGATCGGTACCAATAATGGCCTCAACCGCTTTGATCACCGGACAGGATTGTTCAATAGTTACATCTATTTTAAGGATATCGGCAGTCGAGCTATCAGGGCAATAACCGAAGACCCACAGGGTGTGCTCTGGGTTGGTACGGATACGGGCGTATATTATTACGAGCGCACCATCAACCGCTTCCAGCCGATTTTTAGCAATGATCCCTACAGCGGCTTAAACAATAGCTTGATCTTATCTCTCTACGCTGATGATGACAATAATTTGTGGATCGGCACGTTTCAAAACGGGCTGATCAAATACCATTTGAATACACATCAACCTACGTATTATCGAAAAACCGATGGCTTACCCTCCGACGTGGTCTATGGCATTCTTGGTGATGATCAAGGAAATATGTGGATCAGTACCAGCCGCGGGTTAGCCAGATTTGATCCCCAGAAAGAATATTTCAGCACATTTGATATCACTGATGGTCTGCAGAATAATGAATACAGCGAGGGCGCGTATTATCGAAATGCTGGTGGAGATATGTATTTCGGTGGCATTGCTGGGCTAACTGCTTTTGACCCTCGGCGCATTCAAGACAATACCTATATTCCAACCGTTGTGTTGACCTCGCTGACCCAGGGCGGGGAGCCTGCTTCCATAGATCAACCCCCAGAAGCTCTTAATGAGATCAGCTTCTCATGGCCTAAGAATTTCTTCGAATTCGAGTTTGCAGCCTTAAGTTTTCAACATGCGGCTGACAACCAGTATGCCTATATCTTGGAAGGTTTTGAAGATGAATGGAATCAGGCGGGCACGAAACGCTTTGGCCGATATACCAATCTGCCAGGGGGGAAATATACGCTGAGGATTATCGGATCGAATAATGATGGCATCTGGAATGAAGAGGGCACCTCAGTAGAAATCACCATCATCCCACCCTTTTGGGAAACCTGGTGGTTTATTCTCACCCTGGTGGTGCTCTTGCTTGGAAGCGTGCTTGGTGGCTACCGCTGGCGTGTGAAAAGTGTTGAGGCTCGCAGCCGAGAGCTTGAGACCCTGGTGCAGACCAGGACTGCGGAACTCTCGCGTGCCTTCGAACGATTACAGCACGAGACTGATGAGCGCCAACGCGCCGAGGAGAAGTTGGCACAGAAGGCGGTCGAATCAGCAGTGGAAGAGGAGCGCAACCGTTTGGCGCGTGACCTACACGATGCTGTCACACAGACACTCTTTTCAGCCAGTCTGATCGCCGAGGTGCTGCCTCGTTTGTGGATGAGAGACGAGAGTGAGGGCCGGTTACGCTTAGATGAATTGCGCGAACTAACCCGCGGCGCGCTGGCTGAGATGCGCACTTTACTCCTTGAACTGCGCCCGGCTGCATTGTTTGAAACTACCCTTGATGATTTGCTCAATCAATTAGCTGAGTCTATTACCGGACGTGCCCGCATCCCTGTCAGCGTGGAACAGGAAGGGGAATGCGATCTTCCATCAGATGTGAAGATCTCCCTCTATCGCATTGCCCAGGAAGCTCTCAACAACGTTAGCAAGCATGCACCCGAAAGTGAGGTAAGTATTCACTTGCTCTGTCAGCCGAATCAAGTGGTATTATCCATTCGAGATAGTGGTCCTGCTTTCGATCCCAATGACGTCATGCCCGAGTGCATGGGTCTTGGGATCATGGCAGAGCGGGCCGAAGCCGTTGGTGCTGCTCTTTGCATAGAGAGCCAGGTTGGTCAGGGAACGGAAGTGACCGTTGAATGGCCTCCATCAGAGAGTTCCTAATTCAAAAGAAAGAATTGAGTTTTGCGATGACAAAACAAGAAAAACCTATCCGAGTATTATACTGATCAAAAATAGGTTTTGTGAGAAACGGATAGTCGGGTAGACTTGG
>CAZLNX010000219.1:0-4770 GCA_964560795.1 uncultured Anaerolineales bacterium
ACTTTTGCTGTTTTG
The DNA here is from genome assembly GCA_964560795.1 of uncultured Anaerolineales bacterium. Classification (GTDB taxonomy): domain Bacteria; phylum Chloroflexota; class Anaerolineae; order Anaerolineales; family UBA11858; genus NIOZ-UU35. The sequence continues at coordinate 16 of CAZLNX010000219.1, forward strand.
AGGAGGGTCTAGCACCCTTTTTGCAGTAGAGTCATCGATTTAGTACAAGAAAAATGTAGCCGCGAGTTTCCAGCATTTATTGCAGGCGCGTATCCCAGTTGGAATGCATATTCTAACTATCTGGCACCCTTGCTAAATGAGCATCTGCTTGTGCTACGAGGCCCTTTTTATCTGCCGAGAAATGATTATCAGCAGGCGTATCAGCTGGTTGAATCTGAAATTTCTTCCCTGCGCACTGAGGCTGGATTTGTCCCACCAGATTACGACCGCATACTGAAAAAGTAGCGGAAGAAGCCTCTAATAGGGTGTTACAACTTTTTGTAATTTACGAACTAGAGGTGAATTCGACCTTGGCTTCGGGCGGGAAGGGACTCGAACTACGCCTGAAGTGGAATCCCGATGCCCCAGCGTGTCCACCGCCTCCGAAGCGATGAGCAATCTCCGCCACATCAATTTCATCGGAGTAGAGCGACACGAACGTATACAACTCCCCATCCAAAATGTTGTCGATATAGCAGTAGGCAATTTCGTAGCCGTGGTTGCGGATATGCTCTCCCAGGTCACCGGAACCGCGCATGTTGATTGCCAATGTGCGATACCCCTCGAAGTTTACGGGGTAACCATAGCGTGCTGTAGAACTTTGGATAGCTTTCAAGCGAGCTTCCCGCAATGCTCTGCCATGTTCAACGATCTCATTGATCAGCGATCGATCATCATCCAGCAGTGGCTTCCAAAGACGATCATTGCGCGGATTTGTGTTTAATTGGAAAAGCCCTTCATTGAAAGCCCCAGTATCCTGGTGATCCCAGCGCCAAATATCGCGGTCGCCAATCAACTTCACGGACAAGGGAACATCCGTGTCGGGAAAGAAATATTTCCAGGTCAGCACACAGGCTGCTTCGCTTATATCTTGGATCCCCGGCCACTGTTGAGAAATATCTGCCAGTTCATCAATGGCAGTTTTATGGTGGTCTATCCAGGTTATCTTATGATAGCCAGATAGGCGTTCCATATCCTCCCGTGACAAGGAGAAATCGACAATAATAATATGATCCGAAACGAGTACATCTTCTAGAGGTAGAGAATCGCCATATTTCATTTCGCAGAGGCTTAGCTCATTTCCCAGGGCGCGTCGCACAATAGCAGCCGAAGCGCGCCCGTCAGCATCGTTGTGGTATAAGCAAAGTGTTTTCATAGGCATTGGCGTTGTTATCTCACTTGAGCATGGCTTGTAGTGTTGTCGTTGTATTGGATAATCTTTGGGTGGTAAGCTCGACCATGAATTTATGGAATGCAGAGGCGATATGGGGATCATCTTCTTCCATCTTCTGCATAGACTTAATCGAGAGAATATAAATTATCGAGGGGATGTCCGTCACAACGGTTGCGGTGGCGGGCCTCCCCAAATAGGCTCCAATTTCACCCACAACTGTTCCTGAACCCATAGTCCGTAATCGAAGGATTTCGCCATTTTCTAGTTCAACTTGAACAGTGACCTGACCGCGCTCGATGAAGAAAATACCTAATGGCTGATCGCCAGCGGAAATTAGCTCCGTATTTTCTTCAACGATTTGTTCCTCAAGATAAATCATGAAATCATCCAGATCAATATTTGACGGGAAGGAGGCCGCGATCTGTGATTTACATGAAGGTAAACTGGTGGCTGTAAGATCGGTTTGATCGATGAGTTCGCTTTCGCACCATTCCACAGCGTAATCGATATCGGCGAAGCTAACAGATATCTGGCTCTCCTCTTCTAGAATCCCCGTGCTTTCCAATTGTCGTTGGACATTGAGGTTCATATCTGCAAAGGCAAGTTTATACCCTCGGGCGACGGCTTGATGATGCATGCCAATAAAGCTGTTCAGAGCTGATGAATCGACGCCGCTCACAAAACGGAAATCGAGCACTACATATTTAAGTTCAGGTAATATTTTGTCTTTGGCGCGTTGTTCGATCCGTAATTGAAGGTTGTGTGCAGTGCCAAAAAATATAAATCCTTGTAATTTTAGAATGCAAATGCTCTCTCCAACCGAGCGAAGATAATCTGCTTGATTCGGGTCGCGCTCAACATTACTCTGGAAATTTGAACCTGAAAGCGAACTGCGCACAATATCGATCTGACTATAATTCAATGCAAACAAAACGATGGTCGCCAGCACTCCCACCCCCACGCCCTGCAGTAGACCAAGGCTGACAATCACCCCGAGAATGATTAGCAGAGTAATATATTCTAGTTTGGTGATTAGAGTAAAAGATTCAAATACCCACTTGATCAAGAAGGTCAGACCCAAGTAGATCAGCAATCCACCGATCAATAATTTTGGAATGATCGAAAGCAGCCCTGAGCCGAAATAGAGTACCAACCCAAATACTGCTGCAGCAAATATCCCCACGAAGCGGTTGTGCGCGCCCATTTTATGGGATAGTGCCGATAAGCTGGCAGACTGATAGCCCATGATCCCACCACCAAAGCTGGCTAAAATATTTGCGAATCCTGATGCTATTAGTTCACGATTGAGGTTTATGGGTTTTCTGGTGGCTAATTCAATGCCACTGCTGTTGAAAAGCATACTGATAAGGGCTGTGGGAATGAGCGCCATCATAGTGAGCACATGATGAGTTATTTCCTGCCAGTTCGCCTTGTGCAGATTTAATATCAGGGTGGGGTCCCAAAGCTGATCATTGGTAAACGTGCCCAGCAGCCAACCATGTTCGGCCATTTTCTCAACAGGGAAATTGTTCAGAACACCGATCCCATGGAAAATGCCTAAACCGAGAACGAACGCCAATGGGATGACGACATCATTTTTGTAGCGTCTTTGCAGAAGGAGAACAACGATTGCAAATAACACACCCGGCGCCCAGCGCAGAATTGAAAAAGGGTACAGCCATTGGGTCAAGAATTCAAGTTTTAGGGGATAATCTGCCATCAAACTGAATCCACCCTTTAGCAGCAGCCACCCCAGCCCGGCCATGAATCCACCGGTGACTGGATAAGGCATAAAGCGGATAAACCGGCCCAATCCAAAGGCTCCAAAGAAGAAAAAGATGAGCCCCATGCCCAGGGTGCTGATTCCCAGCGCCACCGCGACAGTGATGAAGATCTCATCAGAGTCGGCTGATGCTGGCATGTCAAAGGCAATCTGTGCAGCCAACAAAGCCAGGATGGGTGTTGTAGCAGCTTTAGGGAAAGCGATTGTGCCCGGATACGAGCTTGTCAGTGCCATGGCAGCAGTGAGCACCAATCCGCTGAACAATGCAAGGCCTATCCCAAGTGGTATAAATTGAGAGAGATCCCCAGAGAAAATTGATGCCCCATACGAAATTGTATTGCTTACGGCCACCACGCCCGCCAATGTTCCGGCAAAAATCGTTAGTACTAGTTGTTTGGGAAATCTTCGGATTTTGCTTAGAACATTCTCAGCCATATTCCACCTCTGCTGATCTATCCTCCCATGGGAGATATCAAAGGAACGGGGGTGAATACCAGAATGAAGATTACCAGCCCTAGCAGTGCAACTGCTCTACGTGGCGGATCTAGGGTTGTGATTTGATCCAAGGGTTCAGCGTACGCACGTCCAAGCATAAAGATCAAGAATGCCCACAACCACCATCCTGACCATACAATACCAAGAAGCAGTAAAGCCCCCAAAATGAAAGGCATCAGTCGGCGTGCCTTGTTGCCAAGCAATACATAAATCAGGTGACCACCATCGAGCTGGCCAGCGGGAATCAAGTTGAGCGCGGTTACCAATAATCCTGCCCATCCTGCCCATGCCACTGAATTCAACGTGATATCGATGCCGCCACTAGGCATTGGTAGCCCGGTGAAGAAGTAGCGCATCCAGTAGATAAATGGATGGAATCCGCCGAAGTTGGCTGGTTCTGGCAGCCATTTCCCAGTTACCAAGAATTTTATCCCCAAATAAAGGATTGAGTTGCCCTCGAAGCCATATCCAGAGTGTAGAACCTCTGGGAGTTGATGGATTTCCGAAGTGCTTAGCCCAATTATCAATACCGGGATGGCAACGACCAGCCCTGCCAAAGGACCTGCGACTCCGATATCAAGTAGTATTCGCTTATTTCTGGGAGGTTCCTTCAAGCGGATTGCCGCGCCCATGGTGCCGAAAGGACTGAACGGAAATGGGATGAAATAGGGCAGTGTGACCGCAGTCTTGTGATACCTGGCTGCCAGATAGTGACCGAATTCGTGGGCCAACAAAATGCCCAACATGCTAACGGCAAACGGCCATCCGTTCCCAATATTTCTAAGTATGTGGGTGATACTTGTGAGTGCGTCCCCATCGATGGGTCCATCATAGTTGTAGAGCGCACCTGCAAATAAAACGCTGAACAGCGTTAGGATGAAAAGCCCCAAGTTGATCCAGGGATTGGATGGAGTGGTGTGGTTAATTCCCTCCATGAGGAAAACCACGTGACGATCCTCTTCCAACTTGAAAAGAGGTGTGACATCATAAGGTCGCACTGTTTCAGCCAATTGTTCGTAGGCTTCTTCTGAGTTGCCATACAACTGGCCGCGAAAGCGTGCGATATACCCTTGTTTTGATGACCCCCACGTTGTGTCCTCGATGTGCAAAACTCGCCCAACAAGACGAGTGATGATTTCTTCCGTACTTGGCAATGAAGCTTCTGTTACCGTCATGAGGAAATATTCTCTTGTTCCACAACCTATAAATGATAGGCGGGAGTGGATGGGAGTCGAACCCACCGCGGCCCGCAGAACGACCCGCC
>CAZLNX010000219.1:4955-10433 GCA_964560795.1 uncultured Anaerolineales bacterium
TAGACCCTCTGGAGGTTTTACTATGGTTATGACAATTAATGATGACTGCATCTCTTGTGGTGCTTGTGAGCCCGAATGCCCCACAGAAGCAATCTTCGAAGGCGATATTATCTTTGAGATTGACGCCGAAAAGTGTGTTGATTGCGAAGGTTACTTTGACACAAGCCAGTGCGTTGATGTTTGCCCTATCGATGATTGCATCGTTCCTGCCTAATTATTATTGGTAAGACGCGATAGTACACCCCTGCTAATGCTGCAGGGGTGTTTTTGTTTATTGACACCATCCAATTTCTTGTGCTATCATTCGGCAGTCTTGGGGCAACTGTCCTAAGGCAAAACAACTGAATATCGGAGAGATAGCGGCTGACCCCGTCAAAGTGCGGGGTACGAGGTAGAGGTTCCTCCCAGCGACGGGAGTGCTAATGTCCCAAACCTGATTTGTACAAACCAGGTTTAGGTTCGGAAAATCGAATTGATCAGCGGATGCCTCTGAAGCCTTACCACGGGCTTCTCTTTCCCTTCCGAAGAGTGTAAATTCAAAACCAACCAGTAATGGATGGGCTAAATGTTTACACAGTGGTCAAATAAATTATCTGAGAAGATTATTTGTTTGTGCTTACCAGGAAGGGCTACCGCGAACAGTTGGTCTATTTTAACTGGGTATGCCCACGCATACCCAGTTTTTTGTTTAATGCTGTTTAATGCTAAGGAGGCATTCAAATGGATAAAAAACAGTTGTTAGAAAAAGTAAAAGCCGACAATATCAAATATGTATCGCTTCAATTCACTGATGTTATCGGTTCCGTCAAGAGTGTGGATATTCCGCCCAGCCGCCTGGGAGATGCCCTGGAAGATGGCGTCTGGTTTGACGGTTCATCAGTAGAAGGCTTTGCACGCGTGCAGGAAAGTGATATGCGTCTGGTTTTGGATCCTGAAACCTATTCGATCCTTCCCTGGTCGTCGGACGAATTCAAACGGGCGCGCATTTTCTGTGATATATACCGGCCCGGCGGAGCGCCCTTTTTGGGTGATCCACGTGGTGTGTTGAAGCGTGTACTTGATGAGATCGAAAACCGAGGCTGGGTTTTCAACGTGGGCCCTGAGCCCGAGTTTTTCCTGTTCAAGAGGAATGACAATGAAGGCATTCATCCTGTACCCCACGATGTCGGCGGCTATTTTGATTTTTCCCCTGGTGACACAGCAGTGACAGTACGCTCTGAGCTTATGCACGCTCTTGAAAAGATGGGCTTAGATGTTGAAGCTGGCCATCACGAAGTCGCCCGCGGTCAGCACGAGATCGATTTTAAATTCGGTGAAGCCCTGCGCACCGCTGACCATGTACTTACCCTTAAGTACACTGTCAAGGCTATAGCGGCACAGCATGGACTGGTGGCATCCTTTATGCCTAAGCCCATCTTCGGTGTCAATGGGTCCGGGATGCACTGTCACCAATCCTTGTTTGACAAGGACGGCAACAACCTATTCTTTGACGATAATGATGAGTACAAACTCTCGAAAATGGCCTATGGATTCATCGCCGGGCAGTTGAAGCACGCTCGGGCGTTGGCCGCCATCGTGGCTCCCACGGTGAATTCTTACAAACGCCTGGTTCCTGGGTATGAAGCTCCAGTGTATGTTGGATGGGCACAGATCAACCGCTCCGCGCTGATCCGCATCCCCCGACATACGCCTGGACAAGACAAATCCGTGCGTGCCGAATTGCGTTTCCCAGATCCTGCTGCGAACCCCTATTTGGCGTTTGCCGCTATGCTGGCTGCTGGCCTGGATGGTATCGACAACGAACTGCCCTGCGCTGACCCGCTCAACAATGTCAATATTTGGTACTTGACCCCCGAAGAGCGCACTGCTCGCGGCATTGATGAGTTGCCCAACTCTTTAGCCGATGCGTTGAGAGAGCTTGAAGCCAATTCAATCCTAAAGGATGCCTTGGGTTCCACGATGTATGATGCTTTCGTCCGTGCAAAATGGGCCGAGGTAGAAGAATACCGCACGCAAGTTATGGACTGGGAAGTTAAGCGCTATCTAGAACTCGCCTAGCTTTTATAATTAGCGCAGAGTCGCAGGGGCGCAGAGATACAAAGAACAATTTTTGTCTGTGCGTCCTTGCGTCCTTGCGTTATAAACCTTCAACAATTCGACAAAAAGCGCACTGCTTCGGCGCAGTCGTCGGCTGCCCGCACGTTTCGCAGGCGTTCATTTCTTCCTTGCGGAACTCTGGTTCTGCAAATAACCCCCGTTCTTTTGCTTTGAGAAAATTCAAGTAAAAAATCAGTTTTGCACCGGGACGTTTCGACTCAAGTTGGTTGAGTAACTCTTTATAGTAGATCGTCTTGGCCCCTTCGGAGTGAGGGCATTCGTCATAGATATAGTCGATACCGCGCAGCAGGGCATAGGCTGCGGTTTCTCGCTCGTAGAAGCGGAACAACGGCTTGACTTTGCGTACCAGCCCGGAATGCTCAGCTTCCAACACCGGACCCTGTCGCAAGAGATAATTGTCCAGCCAGTTGAGTGTGTTGCCAAAGAGAACGGCCGCTTCGTCATCAAGATTGTGCCCGGTCGCTAGAACATTGTATTCTCCCTCACGAGCAGTGCGATTCATAATGTTGCGTTTACTCATCCCGCAGATGGCACAAGGTTTTTCTTTGCCGCGCGGTGTTTTTTGGTTGAGCTGCGGGATTGTACTGCCATAGTTTTCAGCGACATCTACCACAATCAGATTCAACCCGCGTCGATCGGCAAACCTCTGGCTGAAATGCAGTGATTTATCCGAATAGCCAAAACCCCCATCGATCCCCAGACCGATGTATAACCCGTCAGCTTGATAGCCAAGCTGGACCAGAATATCCCACAAGGCCAGGGAGTCTTTTCCACCGGATACCGCTACAAGCACTCTGTCCTCGGGGGAGAACATATTGTACTTTTCGATGAAGCGCTGGGTTTGGGCTGGAATCCAATCGAGATAGTGCTCCTTACAAAGTGCCAGCTTGTGCTGGCGCATATTGATGGCAGCCTTACTGCCGCATGTGTTACATTTCATATCAGATTTATTAGCCGCCGGAAATAACCGAGATTAACTTGATCTCATCGCCGTGTTCAATCAGTTCGTCATCGGTCATTAACTCACCCTCACGGGTGGCGATCACTGCTTCGGGTGATATTTCTAACTTCTCTAAAGCAGAGCGCACGGTCATACCGGATTTGACTTCAAATTCTTCTTTTCTAAGGATTAGTTTTGCAGGCATAGTTTTTACTATATTTCCACAGATGAATGGGACGCCTATGGCGTGCCTACAGCTGAGTGCGGAGAAAAATATTTCATAATGTTCTCTGCGCATACTGCGCCAGCCCTGAGCTTTGTCGAAGGGTCCATCTGCGGTTTCTCTTGAGTGTGCGCATTCTACCTTGGGGCTTGGATACCGTCAAATTTGATTTTCTCGCCATGCTATAATCCAGCGCGTAGCAAATTTAGGAGGTGCTATGGCTGTCGAAACCTATTCCATACAATTAGAAACGCGCGGTGACGCGGACATTCAAGATATTACCGAGGCAGTAGGGGTGATTGTGCACGAGTCTAATTTGAGCGATGGGGTGGCGACTATATTTTGTCCCTCGGCCACCAGTGCGCTGACCACCATCGAGTACGAGTCAGGCTGTGTCAGCGACCTGCGCAGACTCTTTGACGAGATCATTGATCCGCAGCGACATTATGACCACAACGCCCGTTGGGGGGATGGCAATGGCCACTCTCATGTGCGAGCTGCTCTGTTAGGGTCCTCCTTCACTGTTCCCTTCATTCAGAAACGTCTGACCCTGGGCACCTGGCAGCAGATCATCTACGTCGACTTTGACAACCGCCCGCGCCGCCGCGAGTTGGTTGTGCAGATCATGGGGGAATGAAACGGGGATGAATGGAGATAAATGGGATATAAAAAAAATAAAATCAATGTTCATCACTGTTTATCTCTGGTTTTAATATGGCCAAAAAATTTATCCGCACCTCAGAGATTGCCAAAGCGGTTGGTGTGCACCCCAACACCGTCCGGCTATATGAGCAGTGGGGCATGCTGCCGAAGATTCCGCGCACCCCAAAGGGCTATCGTAAGTTCAATGAGACCCATCTCGACCAGATGAAGCTGGCCCGTGCGGCAATGAATTTCACCTGGCTTGGCGGTGAGATTCGCCAGACGGCATATCAGATGGTTTACCGGGGGGCTGAGGGGGATTTGGGTGGTGCTTTAGAGCAGGCTTATCAATTGCGCGTGCAGATCCAATCTGAGCGCGTCCATGCCGAATCAGCGGCTGATTTTCTGGAGAAGTGGGCTGGGGGATCAGCGATCGAGTCCACGGATAAAAAGATGCGCATTGGGGAAGTAGCCAAACTTCTTAACACGACCAACGACCGCCTGCGCAACTGGGAGCGCAATGGCCTCATCGACGTGCCGCGCGACCCGATGAACGGCTACCGTTTTTATCGTGCCAAAGAGATTGGTCGCCTGCGTGTCATCCGTGCGTTGTGCCAGGCTCGCTACAGTCAGATGGCGATCCTGCGTATGCTCTTGGGCCTCGACCAGGGGGATACCGCTGATCTGCGCGATGTCTTAGATACACCCCGAGATGACGAGGATATCTACTACGCTACGGATAAACTACTTTCAAATTTGGCGGATCTGGAATTGAAAGCCGAGGGGGTCATCGAATTGATTGGGGAAACCATCACAAAACAAAAATAGCATAACCCTCCACTAATCCACCAAGGTCATATAATGTGAGTAAACGTTATTGTCCGAGGTGAAATGTGTCAGAAACACAAATTGAAGTCCATCAACTTGTAAAAACCTTCAAAGTCCCCATCCGATCCGAGGGCTTTGGCGCGTCGCTGAAAAGCCTGGTGCGGCGTGATTATCAAGAGGTCGAAGCTGTTCGGGAGATTAGTTTCAATATCGAAGCGGGGGAAGTAGTAGGCTTCATCGGTCCCAACGGAGCTGGAAAAACCACCACGCTGAAGATCCTCTCAGGACTGCTGCATCCCACAACGGGCCGCGTTCGGGTGCTGGGTTTCACGCCCTGGGAGAGGGAACCCGCGTACCTCAGTCAGATTAGCATGGTGCTGGGTAACAAAAGCCAGCTTCTTTGGGACATCCCCCCAATGGACACCTTCCGAGTGCTGGCTGAGATCTATCGCGTTCCAGAAAATGATTTCGAAAATATTCTGGATGAACTGGTTGATTTGCTCGATATAGAAGCCCTATTGACCAAGCCTGTGCGGGTGATGTCGCTGGGGGAGCGCATGAAATGCGAGCTTGTTGCCGGGTTGCTCTATCGGCCCAGCGTGATGTTTTTGGATGAACCCACCCTGGGGTTAGATATCTCTATGCAGGGCCGTCTGCGGCGGTTTTTAGCTGATTATACTGATCAAAAATAGGTTTTGTGAGAAACGGATAGTCGGGTAGACTTGGT
>CAZLNX010000220.1:0-10373 GCA_964560795.1 uncultured Anaerolineales bacterium
CCCAATGTCAAAGCATCGATAACCGTCCGCCATAAGATCATAAGATCCAACCAAAAGGACTGGTGTTTGATGTAATATAAGTCATATTGCAATTTCACCAAAGCATCATCTTTCGTAGAGCCATACCCTTGATGAATTAGTCCCCAGCCGGCCATTCCGGGTTTGACGGCATGTCGCACGCGATAAAAAGGAATTTCGCGGGCCAAGTCATCGACGAATTCAGGGCGTTCTGGACGGGGCCCGACAACACTCATCTCGCCCTTCAATATGTTTAAAAATTGAGGAAATTCATCAACATGCGTTTTACGCATGATTCGGCCAACTCGAGTGACGCGGGGATCGCCGTCTGTGGCCCAGACAGCCCCGTTTGTTTCAGCATTCGCAATCATAGAACGCAATTTATATACAAAAAACTCGCGGCCATATTGACCAACCCGCTTCTGTTGATAGAAAATCGGCCCTGGATAATCAATATATATCGCGGTCGCAATAAATGGAAAAGCAGCGCTAAGGAAAATTAGCCCAACCAAAGCCCAGAAGATATCAAACACTCTCTTTATGATGTAAGCATATGGTGTAGAGCCAGGATGTGCGATTGGCATAGCAACAGTCCAGTGACTGCCAATATGCTCGACAGGCACTTTGCCGGTAAGCTGTTCGTATAGAATCGGCATGGGGATGATTTGAACACCATATTGTAGTGTATCGGTCAAAGATTGCAATAGGCTCCCAGTGACATCATTAGTAACCGCTAAGACAAGCGTATTCGCTCGGAATCGAGATATTAATTCTAGGAGATTTTCCCTTGACCCCAGAATTGGTAATTGAATGGGATCTTGCAATTTCTTATGGCTATCAAGATGTTTGATCTCGACAACTTGTCCACCCTTTGCAGTATCATCATCCACAAAACCTAAAACTGTGTATAAACTCTCTCCGTTTTCAAGGATAGCTTTGAGAATGGTGCGCCCTGACCAACCTGCGCCAATGATGAGTACTCGCCGCCGAAAAATTGACTGGGCAAAAACCAACAGGTAAAACACCCGATTGATAGTTAGGAAGAGTATCGGAAGAAATATAGCAATATACACTGGGGCTCGTGAGGGAGGAAGTGCCGGAGTTAGATAAGGTATAAAGGAAAACAACCCCGAACTTAGAGCAGAAGCCTGCAATACAGGCACAAAAGCTTTCCTGGGCGACCCAGCCTTTTCCAGATCAAAAGCCTGGAAAAGATAACCAAATAACAACCACAAACTGCTCAAAATCAGAAACCAAACAGGATTTTGCCAAATCAGGGCCCAACTAAATTGGATATCTGAGCGCAAATAAAGAGAGAACAAGAACGCGCCATTTAGCGCCAAAAGATCTAAAAATATCAAAATCCCCCGGCGTTCCGAGGATGAAATTGAGAAATCAAGAATATTGAGTTTGCGAGTTGACTTATTGGACATTGATACCTATTTGAACATTAGGAATTACTATTCACTCAAGCAATTACTTGTAATAGTTTTTTAATGTATTCTTTTGCGGTGCGACGGCGCGAAAAATTCTGGACAACAAAGTTGCGCCCATTCACGCCGAATTGCTCTCTCAAAATTGGATTATGATAAAGTTCTCTGATAGCCTGAGCATATTCAGCCGAATTTTCTGGTTCTACAAAAACACCGCCTCGAGCTGATTCCAAAATTAGCCGAGCTTGCCCATCTACACCCAGAACCACTGGTCGTCCGCAGGCCATGAATTCGAGCATCTTGGATGGAATCACACTTTCAAAAACTTCTGCTTTTCGCAAGGGAACCAGACAAATATCCGATGCACGAATCAAGCCAGGAATATTCTCTCTCGGCTGCTGAGATAAAAATCGAACATTCACCAACCCTTTTTCGGTTACTTGCGATCGCAACAGCTTTTCATCGGCACCAGCCCCCACAAACAAGAACACTATATCAGAGAATTCCTGACTTAGCAGCTCTGCTGTCTCAATAATAGTTTTCAACCCCTGTGCCCAACCATAATTGCCAATATAAGAGACCAGAAAATTTCCATCCACAGCAAATTCATTTTCTACATTATTTGATGAACCTTTTGGGTTGAAAATCTCAGTTTCTACACCATTATGAACCACTGAAATCTTTGCAGCCGCGATTCCCCATTTTGATATTATTTCCCTTTTAAAAGCCGAGGTTACCACAATGATATGATCGCTGGTTTGGTATAAAAATCCAGACAATTTTGACAAAACACGAATAAGTAATGACTTATGATTACTTACCCCTGAAGCCGTGATGGATTCTGGCCATAAATCTCTGATCTCTAACACGAAGGGGATACGTTTAATCTTTGCCAACCACCAACCCGCCAGTCCCACCGTCAGTGGAGGGGAACTTGCGATAATAACATCTGAGCCGCGAAGAAATAAACCTGTCAGCATTGAAGACAGGCAAAATGAAACATAGCCCGCAACCCGACGAAGTGCAGTTCGATTGGAAAATGTTGTCAACCAAGTACGAACAACCTGATAACCTTCTTGATTCTCCAGATACACAAGACGCCTTATCTTACTTCGAAATTCGGGAGGAATAACACCAGAGGGGTAATTAGGAAAGCCAGTTAAGATAGTCACTTTATGATTATCTTTTATCCATTGATAAGCCAATTCTGAAGCCCTAGCCGCTAGAGCTCCAGTTTCCGGCGGGAAATATTGTCCGATAAAAATAATATTCATAAATTAAATTCAATCAGAGATCCACAAATTAGTAGTAAAAAAACTTAAAAATACCTTTGTATCCCATGGCATAAGCTCTGTTACCTGGTTTTTGAAGGTAGTTTTCCCAACAGGTTTTATAATGTTGGAATATTTCTCTGCCAGACAAGAGAAACATTACATGCAATTGAACAATATGCAAACGATGATAGAAAGGGCTGGCTATCATTTTTAATCGAGTACCAGATTGCTCGTATAGTGACCAAAAACCATTATCGAAATCCCTTAAATTTGATTCTAATGTTCGTATCACTTCATCAAATAATTTCTTCGCTTGAGGATCGCCAGTGGCAAGGTAATAATCGTAAATGCCCCAACTGGCCCAAATAAAACCGTTGAGCACATGTGTCGGCGGTAGAGGCAAAACGATATATTCTTCAAACCAGACAAAACCATTCTCGTCCAGATACGATACACCACCTTCATCTAATTTCTTCAAGAACGATTCAAACGCAAGTTGTGCAGAATCCAAATACTGCCTATTATCTGTGTCTTGATAAGCTCGCACTAATATTGAAAGCCCTTGCCCCTGAGCCAATGCTGAATACCAAGGCGCTTTCAGTAACGACCGATACTCCCAATCAAAATGATGATTCCAAACCCACAAACCAGCTGGATTCTGTTCTAAATTTTTCACAAGCCAATCAGCAGCGGAAATGAATTTTTCGCGCCGCTGATCATCCCCAGTCCGACAGTAATAATTGAAATTGCCAAGACCATATTGTGCAATAGCAATTGGATTGTACTGTAAACCCACTGCACCATGATAATCGAGCAGTGGAATTCCAACCGAATCGAATTGACCTGTGTAATCTGCCTTTCCAGAAAAAGACATATAATATTCGCCAAGTTTTCCAACACGGAAGTTGGGATTGACTTCTGGTCCGGTATGCCAAAAAGTAAGGTGGCTTTTTGTTGGCAAAAAATATGCAATGAATACTCGCCAGAGATATTTAACTCTCTGAAACATTGATTACTTCCGATAATTCAATTTCCACTGATGAGCCTTCCGGTAAACTTTCCATAATTTTGAATGTGGCCAAAGTTGAAGCAACCAGGCGGATTAGGTTTAAGGGTTTATCCCCCCATTAAAGTCCACAAAGAAACACACTTCGCCAATAATTCGTCCACCGCCTTGTTTATGGTCATGAACCCAATGTTCAGCGGGAATTTAACCTGTAATAATTTGGTAGTGCATTGCAAATGGGTCATTCGCATCTTGCAAGATATCCTTCATTTAGACAGCTAGTGGAACAGAACTCCGATTGAAGCCAACCATCAAAAGGGTTGGAGCACATCAGAAAAATATAGCTCGGCTTTTTTTTTAAATTCTGAACAAATTTTTTCATATCTTAATAATTTCCAATTATCCAATCTACGTGCATTCTTACTTGTCGGCTGTCGAAAGTGTCTTCATAATATCGACGGCAAGCTACACTCATTTTGTCAATATTTCGGTGAATTTTTTCAACCGAATTAAACCGTTCTTCTAGGGAAGATTCGAGGGATAAGACAATACCCGTTTTCTCATGTTCAACAAATTGTGTGAACCCTGGTAAATCTGAAACAATTACTGGAGTACCATTCATATACGCCATAGGCAACACACCGCTTTGCATCACACGCCGCTGCAGTAGAACCACTGCAATACTGTCACGCAATGATTTGCTAATTTCTTCATCCGTCAACCGCTCCGAGTTTACAATATGTAGCCTTTTTTGCGCTGCGGGACTCAATGAGGCATACAAATCATCGACCCTATTACTGCTGACAAGTTGAAACAATTTCTCATCTTGCCTTTTTGCACTTTCCTCAATCATTTCAATAAAATAATCGACACCTTTTTGGTGTTTATGTCTCACATGTCCTACAAAGGTAATATACTTTCGCTTTTGCACTTTCGTGCATGCTTTGTCAATAAATGGCAATGCGATTATACAAGTTTCCCCATGAAATTTTTTTCGATAGCGGTGGGAAAAAGCTTCTGCAGCATTCCAGGAAGGCAAAATTATTCCGTCAGTTCGATTTACTATCCAGTAAATCACCAACTCGAATAAAGTTAGCAACAGTGCCCGTCGCACGCCATATACTAGCTTATCATTTGTAAATGGCTCGTGTAAAAAATAGATCACCCTTACATCTGGATTCGCTTTACGGGCGAAATGCATGATGGCTTTATCTGCCAATGGATTGATATTGATAAATAAGAGCACAGACGGACTATTTTGATTGAAAATTTCCCTTATGCAATCTGCACCTGCTCCAAAATGATAGTGGTTACTTTCTCTTATCGCGTTAAAACTTGGGGTGGTCAGCAGCAAATCGACATCTTCCCTGTGATTTCCGATTAACCAACTATATTCATCTGTGAATAGATACCGCGTGGGGTGACCTGTACTTGCAATCGGTTCTCCAATTGCTTGCCCATGGTTCCACATTATCGGAGAATATTTCAAGCTTACGACATAACAACTGTTCGACATACCCTATTTTTGAATTAACCTTTCACACATACTCGCGGTCCGCTCTGCCACTCGTTTCCATGTAAACATATCTAAAACTATACGTTGCGCAGAAAGGGACATCTCTTCATTTCTTTTCTGATCACCAATAACTTCTAAGATACCCTCCGCAATTGATGACGGCGTCAAATCAATCAAAACACCTCCACCACCATCTGGAATCTCAGGCACATTACACGCAGAACTAATTACTATAGGAGTGCCACTCACAGCCGCCTCTAAAATGGCGAGCGGCATCCCCTCGCTGTACGATGGTAGCACAAATACATTTGCCGCATTCAACAGCGCAAGTCGCATCTCACCAGTGACAATGCCCATAAATTTAACTCTATGTTCCAAGCCATATTCCGTTACGAGGAAACGGATTCGCCTCTCATAGTCTTCATCATCGACGGGTCCGGCAATAAGCAACAAAGCATCCGGAACCTCAACATGAATAACAGCAAATGCTTCTACGAGCAAATCCAACCCTTTTTTAGGATGAATGCGGCTGAAGAACAATACAATCTTTTTGTCGCGCAAATCAGGCGGTAGGTATTTGAAAACCACGTCGTTCGATATGGAAAATTCTTCAGGATCGATGCCATTTGGGATCAATGAGACCGAGTTTCCGATTCCTATCTCGCGGATTTGGGCGACCTCTGCTTGCGTAAGAGCGACCACTCTGCTAGCCCATTTATACACATATCGCTCGATGAACGCCCAATATATTTTCTTTTTGATCCCTCGGTATTGCAATGCCCAGTGATCAAGGCATCCTTCAGGATAAACAACAAAGGGCTTCCCCAGCAACCGGCATATCAGGGCCGTTGTGATACTAAAGAATGTCCAATGCCCGCGCAAGAGGCATATATCAAATTTATTTCGATGCGCAAAGATACTACTCACTAATAATGGCGAAAAATAATATCGCGCTGGCCCATAAACAGGCAGGTATGTCACGGGGATATTCTCGTAGAAATCTTTAGTTACTCTGAGCATCCAAGAGCCAACGGTGGAGTTACTCGTCAATACGCGAACCTTTTTGTCGATTTCGATGAGGGCTTTGGCAAGACGAAAATTCACTCGGGGAGGACCACCGCGAGAATATGCAGGGGGAAAGACAGTATTGACCATTAAAATACGCATGACTGAATCCGTATCTTAATGAGAGCACTTCCTAGCAATGCAAACATAGCTTTCTCCATAAATCCAAGGGAAAAATCCAAACAGAAACAACAATCCACGATTGAATATTACCAGTGGAAATCTCTTAAACCAGGAAAATCCCGACATACCTGTCGTGCCATCTCGTATGATTTCAAAGCCGTTTTCGTCGATTCTTTCCCGCCACCATCGAGGGGAATGTAGTGAAATATGGTCATTCCTCCATCCAGACCAGGCCTTTCCCAATATACGCGCTGATACTCCGCTCGGATTTGGTGTTGCAATTATCAATCCACCGCCATCAACCAAAACCCTAGCAGCATCCGCAAAAAAACGATCAGGCGAGGTGATATGCTCGACCATGTGAAGGCTTATCAAAACATCCATAGAATCACTAGCAAATGATAACTTCTCTGCCGATCCCTGCAACAATGCTGCCCCTTCGGCTTCAACCCTGGCATTCGACGCAAGTAGAAAATCATAATCTAGTCCAAAAACAATAACATCTGGAAACCACTCGCCAAGTAGACGCAGCAAGATTCCTGGCCCACAGCCAATTTCACCTATGACACGTGTACGACCTAACCCAGTTACACCGTTCAACAACTGGAGAATCTGACGCCTCCACACATTATAGGCAAAACGGAGATAAATCCGATGCCTTTTTCCATTTTTTGTCGAGGGTTTTGGAGCCGCGTAGTTCCTGAAGTTGTCTGTCATTTTCTAATCAAGATTATAATTGTATTTTGCAGATTGATATAAATAAATATCCCCGATCATTTGATTGATAGATGCTTCTAACCCATCGCAACCATCAAGGATATGAACTGGCAACATTTTTGATATAGCTGTACATATTCCAATTTGGCGCCGAATTTCATCTTTCGACAACTCAGGTTTACGGGTAAATATGGCATTTGGATCGTCTTTGGGAAAGATTATCATCTCTGGTCTGGGAATAATTTTGAACATCAAGCCAAACACAAAGGGAGGTACTCGCTGATATTCCCTCAAGATCATATAATCGTAATAATAGCGGTCAAAGATAATGATTTTTCCAACTCCTCGTTGAATAAAAGCATACAAATAACCTAATAAATAATCAAGACCGTAATACATCATGTAAACTAGGGAACGAAGCAAGCCAAACTCTGTCTTAGGCATAGAAGCTTGCAAGTTGAGTTCTTTACTTAGTTGAAAATGTAGATCGTTCTTATCGTTGTTTTCAGCATCTCTTCCGATCAGCGTTTTCAATTCTGGAAGGATGGCAAATCGTCCGTGACGATAGATGACACTGGCGAAGATCTTATTGCGTTGCGACAGTGCCGCTGATAAACTGGTCTTTCCCGATCCATCAGGACCGATAAAACACAAGAGCATACCTGATTGCAAAGAAAATTGTTGCAACCACCCCCACATATACTGTAAAGTTCTAAGCGTCTGCTTCAGGGGTGCTCGTGTGAAACCTCTCTTCAGGATTGTCTTCTTCAAAGATGGTGCCAGTTTGTCAACATTCTGCCAATTCAGAGAAACAATCGATGCAATTAATTCTTTGCCGAGGGCGGTTCCCAATGCAATATTCATCATCTCATCAAGATTTCCCGCTTCGGCTTGCGCGACAATATCGTCTTTATACTTTTCACGAATATTTCCATATTGAACAATCCGCTTCAACAATGTGATGGCCGCGCGGACCGGAGAGGAGGCCACAGATATTCCATTGAAGTCTACAATCCCTTTCAACACTTCATCACCGCTGATATAATCTACGCCTTTCCAGTTTATGGCAGTCCAAACATCAATAGGAATTATCTTTCCTGCGACATCATCCTTGGGCCACAAATAGTATGACCTAAATGCATATCGTCTCATGTGCATAACGACTAGATATCCATGCCCACGAATAACTTTCTTCAACTGCCTTTCAAATTCAGAAAGATCATCTGGCCGGACAAAGATATCAAGATCGCGGCCAAAATCATCAGGCAACCCAGTATAATTTCTCAATACACAGTATGAGACACCGCTTTGGCGAAGTGCAGTAAAAAATGATATAAGAAAGATGGGTGTTTTATCATCCATTCAGGATATTCGCAAAAATTGACATCATTTTCCAAACAGCAATTAATTGAAAAATTAGTCGATATTGTTTACGCACTATCGGCGCATTTTCAACATACAGCAAACAAAGTGATGGGCTTCCGCATAATGGGAGTAAAAGGTGTCGTAGTCTCCCCAGGAGAGCAAGTTTTGCTGATCCAGCATAACTTTGGAAATCGCCAAAAGTGGCAACTCCCCGGTGGAGGAGTCAAGCGACGAGAGACTTTGGCAGAGGCAATTATTAGAGAAACCAACGAAGAAATTGGGATTTCAGTTGTCCCACACCACATAATCAGCATGGAGTTTTCGCAGTACAACCCGGGAAGCTTTATTGCGACTTTCTTTTGTTCCTGTGAAGAGAATGTCATCTCACCTGATCATTTGAATTATGAAATTGCTGAGGTAAAGTGGTTCCCAATTAACAATCTTCCCCCTGAAGTCACACGTTCAGCAAGAAGAAGAATAGAGTTCTACATAGAAGGCAGACAAGGGCACTTCGGCCTCCTCACCGGATAACACTTTCACGAAATAAGTTGACCACCCTCGGAAGCTCGCTTTGTATGCGAATTGGCCTGTCGGAGATGCGGGCTTGTTCCCGACGAACACAAGCAAAATCATCCAAAAGTGCCGCAATTTCCGAAGTTCCAGCTTGTCCACTGAGAAAAAATGGGCTATTTCCATATATTTGAGGGATATCCCTGACAGGTGCCGTTATGATAGCACAGGATGCTGCCAATCCTTCAAGCAACAACAACGGTAGGTCTATCGTACTCTGCGAGTCTTTATAGGGCAAAAATAAGACGTCTGTCTTTCTAAGTGCACGTCGCAACTGATCTTCCAATTCAGTCGTATAGGAAGAGTAAGATGAGTAGTGATATTTGATCTCACTTTGCTGAAGTAGTTCATCATGTACTGCAATGGCATATTCATCGTGAGGCCAATGATAACCAAAAATATCCAGTTCCAATTCATGCTTGCCCTTAAGTAGTGAGAAGATTTCAAGAATTAGCTCAAATCCCTTGCCTTTTTCAGTACGGCCGATGTAAGCGACGCGGAGTTTAATGTCTTCATTTTTGTTTTCTGCGCTTACATAGTAATCAAGTGGAACGGGAGGCGTCAATAGTTTAGCGGGCACGCCCCATCGTTTAGCTGCACTCAGCAGCCGTTGAGAGATCACAAAAACATTCTTATAGGCAACCCGGGAATCTAGCCAACGCAACGACCTTTTCCAAAACGATCTCGACATCGAAAAATGGATGGCATGAAAACTTAGTCGATCACGGGTTCTTAACCTAAATGCCAATATTTGAAGCCTTTCCCAAATGGGCAAATATAAACAAACAACATGGTCATATTCTGGTAAGAGGTTGAAAAGCCCTGACAGTTTAGTAAAATATTGCAGACGTAAACCGTGATAAGGAATTTCAAATCGCGATTCACCCGGAGAAAGAAGGAGATAATCCACTCTATCACCTTTGGTAATCAAACCTCCAGCTATCCGCCGAATGATAGATTCGGTTCCACCAATTTGATGATAATCAAAAGCAGATCGTAGACCCAGGAAAGCTATCTTCAACTTGGCATTCGCTTTCTAAAAATTAGATGATCATTGCGGATAAGAAAAGCTTTTACCCAGCTTGTGTAATTGATACACACAAAGCCATTATTTTTGAACCACCAAAAAACATCAAATGGATCTATGGAATTGCAAGCATCCGAATCTGATACCCAATATTCTTCATAATTTGGTGATAATTTCTTGAATAGAATTTGCTCATAATTAAGAATTTGATATTTAATTAGGTGCATTATTCGATCGAAGAATACTCCTAATGCCCTAA
>CAZLNX010000221.1:0-10366 GCA_964560795.1 uncultured Anaerolineales bacterium
TTGTGTTTGTTTTTCGTTAGCCCTTTATTTGATTTTCATGGCTTGGTAGTTACCCCCAGGCTTTAGAAGATAAGTATCTTCATCGGGAGAATATGGCAATCCCTTGTAGTAAGCTACAAAGAGGCGCACTGAAGCAGTTCCAATCTCACCATATTCTGATAAACCCTCATAAAGGGTTTCTAAATCCTTATTTTTGAACTCACTGCTTTCAACGTCATCAGGGATACGAAAAGCTCGCGCTAACATATCCAGGGGAACATCAAATAACTCACTGATTTCTCCAAAAGAATACGAACCGCGGATATCGGCAGGGTTATACTCTCCCACAGCCTCTCCTTCTTTATAGCGGATAGGAGTTTTATCTGACTCTGTCTGCCATAAACCCAACCAGGCAGCGCTGAAGATCCCGCCCATAACGAGTATTAGTATCACTAATCCAACAAGTTTAGATCGCACTACCATGACTTTGCTCCTTTGGTTGCTAACATTACAGTATCTTCTATCGGGCACACAGCTTCAGATGTACACTCAAGGCAACTAATGCATTGATGATCTCGAACGATTAGCACATCATCAACAGGGATATTCATAGGGCAATCCCTTGTGCAAACTCCGCATGACTTACAATCACTTTCCACCCGCCGGATAGAGAAAATCCGAAAGAGATTAGTGATGCCTAAAACAGCGCCGTAAGGGCAAGCATATTTGCACCAGGGTCGTTCTACAAATAAGGATCCCAGCAGCGTGATACCCAAGATCGCCAAACCGCTGATAGCAACCTCTCCAGTCCAAAAATTGAACAGGGCAAAGTAAGGATCAAGATCGCTAAAAACCAGCTTGCCCGTTATGGCGGTCATATAAACAACCCAAGCCAACAAGGCATAACGCAAATAACGCAAGTAGCGATCCAGACCATATGGAATGAAATGGTTGTAACGCTTTTTGAATATCTTTTTCCCCAATTTGCCGAACCATTCCTGAATAGTGCCTAAGGGACATACCCAACCACAGAAAACAGGTCCAAATAGCACTGCTAAGAGGAAGACTAATATCATTAGGACAAAAGATGATTGGTGAATCTTTTGCACGAAGGTTCCTACCGCGAAAAACTGGTAGAGCGATACCACACCCCCAAAAGGACACACTGCATGTAGGGACGCGGAAGATAGGAGGGGGATAGCTCTACCGGTTTCTTCCAGGTGATGGTTTGCCGCGATCAGAGCAATTAAGACAAAGAAAAATATTTGCAGCGCTCTTCTCACCCAAATAGGCTGATCGAAAAACTTTTTCACATTTGCACTCTCCGTCATAAATTTTGTTACATCTTATCGCTATGATATGAAGAGTGTGTGTGTTCGATGTGAAGAAAATATGAAGATCAGACCGAAAAAATCTTGCAACAAAATAATCCATTTCATGAATTCAAACGTATAATTGGCCTTCTCTACCCACCTTCTATCACATTAAACACTTTGTCCAATGAAAACAAAATCACAACGGATAAGAGATATCGAAGAAGAAATCCAAGCGTTGAAAGCCCAATGGCCAGCTCACTCGGTGAAAGCCTGGATGCTGCAACAGCTAGAGGATTTGGAAGAGGAATTAGCCCTGCTCAAGCGCAAAACCAGCCAAAGGAATAACAATGACGACAATAGCAAGTGAGCAGCACGCACATCACACAAAACAACGCACAACCGCCGGGTATTTTGCGGCTTTCATTACCTTAGGACTGACCACGGCATCCCTGGGACCCTCCCTGCCCAGCCTAGCGGAAAATACCAACACCTTGATCAGCCAGATCAGCGTCCTTTTCACGGCTCGCTCTGGGGGCTACCTGATTGGCTCCTGGCTTGGTGGGCGCACCTATGACCGGCAGCCGGGGCACCATATTATGGCTGTGATGTTGATGGCCATCGCTGTAACCCTGGCTTTGATCCCAACACTCTCAAATCTATGGGTGTTGCTGGTTGTGTTGATGATCGTTGGCTTCGCGGAAGGGGCTTTAGATGTGGGCGGCAACACGCTTTTGGTGTGGCTCTACCGTCGGGATGTCAGCCCTTTTATGAATGCGCTGCATGCCTTCTTCGGAGTGGGATCGTTCCTCTCACCGCTTATCCTGGCCCTGGCAATACATTTAAGCGGCGGGATCACGTACGGTTATTGGGCACTGGCATTGATGGTCATTCCTGTGGTTTTATGGATAGTCCGCTTGCCCAGCCCCAAGGCAAATGCAGCCCGTGAACGTGAAGATGAACCTGGAAGAGCACTGAAACAGTCAGAAATCATCTTGATCGTGATCGTCTGTCTTTTTTTCTTCTTATATGCTGGTGCTGAGGTCAGTTTTGGGGGCTGGATTTATTCGTATGCACTAAAAATGAAATTGGCCGATGAAACCACCGCTGCGTATTTGAACTCGGGATTTTGGGGAGCCTTTACCCTTTCACGCTTGATCAGTATCCCCCTGGCAACTCGCTTACGCCCCCGAAAAATAATGAGCATTGACCTGGTAGGGTGCCTGGTCAGTGTAGGCGTAATCTTGATGTGGTCACATTCATCGCTGGCGCTGTGGATTGGTGCGATCGGTTTTGGGGCATCGACGGCATCGATCTTCCCTACAACGCTCTCTATGGCTGAACGGCGTCTGGATATCAACGGGCAAATCACCGGCTGGTTCTTCGTCGGCGCCAGTTTAGGGGGTATGTTCCTGCCCTGGTTGATCGGTCAGTTCTTCGAGCGCCGCGGCCCCCAAACGACCATGGTCATCCTCCTGATCGATTTGTTAGCCGTATCATTGGTGTTCTTAGCCTTGATAGCCAAAGGGGATAGTAAGCAGTTAGCCTAAACAATCTTCCATAACTGACACACCATAACCCTTCGACTTCGCTCTGCTCCGCTCAGGGATTTATACAGATTTTTTTGCAACCAATTTAAATATGAAACCCGGTCCTTTATGAGCAACCGGGTTCTTGGATTTGCGATGTAGTTTGCCGCTAATTCACAGGCTCTAATTCGGCTAAATACTCTTCGATTGCTTTACCCAGCTTCGATGGGTGGAAATCGAAAGGACCCAGACCGGCGGCGTATTTGATCAGCCCATCGATACCTACCAGGTACAGCCGCGTCGGCCAGGCAGCGTAGGCCTGGTTGACATAGTCATCCATCTCATCGACATAGGTGCGGATGCCGTACTTCAATGACTCTTCGCAATCCCCGGCTACAGCCCGCCGCTCTTCTAATGTTGTTGGATCATATATGTCTGTAGCAACCTTGGATCTGGAAAGCTTCAACAAAATACTCATCGGTCCTTTGCCAAACCACCAACCGTCTACCGGATGTGCTTCTCGGATGTAAATTGACAGGAACTGCACCTGTTCGTGATATTTCTCATACAAATCATAGAGACTCACGGTCCCATTGACGTATGGGGGTCAGGTAAAACTGCCAAAAATTAAAGCGACTGGCTTCTCTCCTTTGAAACCGGATAGACGTACCGGATTCTCACCATTAGAATCGTGCAACTCGAAATCTGGTGCTGGCTCTCCCACACGCGGTGCCTGGGCATCAAATTTCTTCTGCCAGGCGTTGGCTTCCGTGCGGTTTGTGATCAAGGCCATTGGGATTCTCCTTTTCGTTCAACTGGATAGGTTCGATGTAGGTTTGGGTTGCATTGTTCAAATCCGCATATTCCCCTCGGTATTCGGGAGGCAGCAGCTTTGCCAATTGATACATAATCTCGTCAGTCATTTGCTCGCGTTCGGCATG
The DNA here is from genome assembly GCA_964560795.1 of uncultured Anaerolineales bacterium. Lineage (GTDB taxonomy): Bacteria > Chloroflexota > Anaerolineae > Anaerolineales > UBA11858 > NIOZ-UU35. The sequence continues at coordinate 3,763 of CAZLNX010000221.1, forward strand.
GGTTACTTTCTTTTTGTCGGTCTTCAATCGGAACGGTTCGCCTACAACGATATTAAAATCTGTACGCTTTAACTTGCGAAGGTTCTTTCGATAATTTTCACACCCATAATGGGCAAGGGGCAAAAAGGGAGCGCCGCTGAGCAGCGCGAACGTGACCATCCCCGCGTGTCCTTTTAGCAATCGTCCGTGACCACTGCGGGTACCTTCAGGAGCAATGCACAAGAAATGACCATCTTTAAGCGCCGCAACACCCTGGCGGACAGCTTTCATATCCGCCTCACCACGTCGCACGGGGATGGCATTCCATGTAGTAAACAAAAAACCTAAAAAGGCGCTATCCCATGTTTCGATCTTAGCGAACCCGCGCATCGGTCTCGGTTGCGTATGGACATAAAGGATTGGCGCATCAAGGAAGTTGATGTGATTTGTGATCACAATCATCGGTCCGCGCGGCGGAATCTTCTGCATTTGTTCTGGATGCACACGACAAATTCGCGACATGGCCCATTTGACAAGAACGTTGACCACGCGATGTTTGAAAGTTTGATAATATTCGGTCATTTTAGGGGTTGGTAGACCACTTCTAGCTGACTAGATAGCAATTCGATGCTGAGTTCAGTTTTCTCTGTGCTGACGGTTTCGCCATCAGCATGGGTGGGCAGCACACCTTCCAGGGCAGTCACATTGACGTGTTTAGCGCGTTTGAATTCAACTGCGGGATGTGTACCTTGATCACCTTTCATGAAACGAAAGATCAGGGCAAAGATCTTCAATTTGCCAACCTCACTGGCTATACACAAGTCAAGAGTTCCGTCTCCGGGGTCACCATGTGGGGCCATCATGAAACCGCCGCCCATGCGGCGACCGTTCATAATGGATACCATCAGCGCGGGCAATGTGAGTGATTCATCATCAAGATCAATACGCACTTTTGGCGCTTTGAAGAACAAGAAGATTGTTTTCAGCGCTGCTACCAAATAAGCCGGGAAACCATGCAGCCGTTTTAATTTGAGTGCTTCAAAGCCAACCACAGCATCAAAACCAATGCCCACTCCGTTACCAAAGAAGCGCCCATCAGGAAGACGCCCCCCAGTGATTCGTCCGACATCGATCACTCGGCGCTGATCTTGAACCAGAGATAGACAAGCTGTTTCCAAATCCGAGGGAATTTCCATGCCAAAGGCAAAATCATTCCCCTGACCGATGGGCAAAACACCCAACGTGGCAGTGAAACCTGCTTCCTTGGCGCGCATCAGACCATTGAGTACTTCATTGGCAGTGCCATCCCCACCAGCAGCCACGACGACATCGAAGCCATCCATGGCGGCCTGTTGAGCCAGTTCCGCTGCGTGCCAGGGTTTTTCGGTCCTGGTAATCTCGAAATCCAGACCCTTGGATCGCAGAGAGTCTTCAATTTGGGGGATAGCGCGTCCGCCTGCACCCCTCCCAGACTCTGGGTTGACGATGATTTTATATTTGGCCATGTATTTTTGGGATGAGCTTTAGGCCTCGGTTGCGACGACCTTGACCATCTCGTCGCCCTGTTTGATGGCGTTGACTACATCCATACCGCCAACGACTTTGCCAAAGACAGTATGCCTGCCATCGAGATGGGGTTGGGGGGAATGGGTGATGAAGAACTGGCTGCCATTGGTATTGGGACCCGCGTTGGCCATAGACATCATGCCGGTTTCATGGATTAGGGGGTTACCTTCACACTCATCTTCAAATTTGTAGCCAGGTCCGCCGCTACCGGTGCCGGTGGGATCGCCACCCTGAATAACAAAGTTATTGATCACGCGATGGTATTTGACACCATCATAGAATCCCTCACCACACAGAAAAACAAAGTTGTTGACTGTTTTGGGCGCGTGCTGGGGGTAGAGTTCGAGTTCAATTGTTCCTCGATTGGTTTCCATACTGATCTTATATGTCTTTTCAACATCAATCTGCATTTCCGGGGCTTGTTTCCATTGTTTCATGATATTTCCTTTCGATAAGGGGTTGGGCAATTATATCATTGCGCTGCCATATGAAGGAACACAGCACGCGCTAGCAAAGTATCATCCAAGGCACGGTGGGTGTTGGCTAACTCTAACCTGCATTGTCTGCGAGCATTATCAAGACTTTGCCAACGGTAGTTTCCATGTCGTGAATTCCACTGGCCATAGAACCTGGCATACAGCTTCATGATACAGAAGAAATCGCCTTCTGGCTGCTGCCATTGCATCCAATGGCGTTGATGGGATTGCTGCATCATGCGCACATCGAAATCCAGGTTGTAAATGCCCACATAGCGACCTTTGAGAGCAGTATCCACCTGGGGCCATACCACGTCCCACCCCGGTGCGTCGGCAAGCATTTCCATACTGATGCCATGTACACGGCTTGCGCCAGGATCAATTTTCCCGCGCGGCTTCACCAGCGTGTCCACCAAAACTTCCCCATCATGATCAACAATGCTGATCTCAAGAATCTCGGAATTGGGGCCGATGCCAGTGGTTTCGGTATCCAAATAGACCGGTTTATGCGCCAGATATTCACCTGCTTGTTGAATGGCCTCGTTTCGGGCTTTTGAATTCATGGTCAGTTATCCTCGGGGGTAAGTTTCGATTCCACGCTTTGGATTTTATCAGATAGGGTTTGTGTTTTGTCAGTGCGCGTCCCTAATCGAATGGTTGTTGAAATACGCGGTGCGCCCATCTCATGTACAGTTTCATGGCATCGTTTCAACGCCGCGAAGACAACTTCCCAGTCTCCTTCGACGTTGGTGCCATTACCATGAAGTTGAGGACGCAGACCAGCATCGGCAAAAACACGCTCACAAGCTGCCACATAGGCAGAGAGCGAAACCCCTACACCAATAGGCACGATAGCAATATCTGCAATGACTTTCATACAATCACCTTTCATTTGAATTCTCTATTGATCAATATATCTCAAATTTTATTAGGAATGCAGGAATCCATGAATATAGATTTTTATCATCCTGCCTTCCTGGTTTCCTCATAAATATGGAAATTTCAAACTTCAATAGAAACATTTTTACCCATATCATTTGGCGCATAGATTATAATCATAAAGATATCTATTCCCAACGCACAAACACGAAAGAGGCTGGAATGGAGGAAAGAATAAATAGGGTTATTGGGGTATTAAATTACAAAGGCGGCACCGGGAAGACGACCACCGTAGTCAACCTAGCTGCAGGATTAGCAATGCGCGGCGCGCGCGTTCTTTGTGTTGATCTTGATCCCCAGGGGAGTTTGGCTTCCCATTTTGGTGTGAAGTATGATGATTCATTAACTGATCTGCTCCTGGGGGATGCGGAATCATCGACATGTATTTACAAAGCGCGCGAAAATATCGATATTCTGCCCAGCGACCGCAGTATGCTCAAGGCGGAAAAAGAACTCTGGAATATGGACGATATGCGCGTTGCTCGACGTGTCCTTGCCGATAAACTGCGCGTTGCTGACGATTCCTATAGTTTCGTGATTGTAGATTTCCCACCCTCGGTCACACTGATCAGTCAGAATGGTCTTTTATATATCCGTGAACTGGTTATCCCCATGATCATGAGTCATCTCTCTGTTATGGGCACTCGCCAGGTGCTGGGAACCTTGAAGGCCATCGGCCGCATCCCCGATCATCAGGTCCGACTGCTCTTTGTATTGCCAAACCTTTACGCAGGACGATTAAAAAAAGATCGAGAGATCCTCGAGCAGATGCAGCGCATGTTTGGAGATAAACTCGCCGAACCCATCCGCAATAACGTCAAGCTGGCGGAAGCGCCCGCTCACCAGCAGACGATTTTCGAGTATGCTCCCAACAGCAATGGCGCCGATGATTACACTCAATTCATCCGCCAGGTGATCCGCGCAGACAGCTTCTTTGCCAACCAACTCGATGGCGTGTTCGGCCGCCCAGATTAAAACGTAGGTTTTCTGCCGTAATATTGAAAAATGGGGCTAAATCTCAGAGCGAATAAAGAACAAATGAAAATTCACCTTATTCGCTCATTCGCGGTATTCGCGTACTATATTTAGATCTCTGTCAAATCGTCATCACGTCTCTGCGTTAATCCTATTTCCTCAGTTTTGCAGCATATTTCTGCCGAAACTTGGCAACCTTAGGTGCAATCACCACCCGGCAGTATCCTTGATTGGGATTATTCTCGTAATACTTCTGGTGATACGCCTCGGCCTTGAAAAAACTCTTGAAAGGCGAAACCTCGGTGACGATAGGGTTATCCCATATCTTCTCGATCTCGAATTCACCGATTACTCGCTCCGCCACAGCTTTTTGATCATCACTATGATAGAACACTACTGATCGGTATTGAGGCCCAACATCGGCGCCTTGCCGGTTGGGTGTTGTGGGATCATGCACTGTGAAGAATATTTTTAGCAACGCATCGAAAGAAATCACATCAGGATCAAAAGTAACTTGGATAACTTCGGCATGTTGGGTCAACCCGGAACAAACTTCCTGGTAAGAAGCTTCTGTATCGTCCCCCGAATAGCCAACGACTACATCTTCCACACCACGCAATTCTTCAAAAAGGGGCTCCAAGCACCAGAAACAACCACCGCCTAGAGTTGTGACTTCGAAATTGTTATTATTCATTTCATTCCTCACAATGTTTAGTACCAATATTTTTTGTCACTCTGAGAGAGCGTTTCGAAGGCAGGTCTGCGGCCGGCGCGCCTCCGGCGGCTCAGGATGACATGTACAAATAAAAAAGACTCCACATATGTGGAGTCTACACGATAGATATTAACAATTCATGAACCTGGATGGTCTCCCTTTTAAGTGTGGCTGATTAAAAATCGGCTCAAATTTCACCGCGAAGACGCAAAGATCGCAAAGATTATCTATTTTTGCCTCATTCTTAGCGTTCTTGGCGTCTTTGCGGTTCAAATCAGCACTCATCCAGTTAGCAACACTCAAGAAGGAGACTACCTGAACCTGTGTATTACCCTAAAACTTGCTTCATCATCGCAGCGATCGCTTGAAAAACGGGAGATTCATCGCCCAACTCAACCAACGGGCGGCCGCTGAACTCGAACTCGGCCAACTCATTGCTGGCAGGGATGGAACCCAAAAAGGTGATATCTATCTTGTCAATGCGTTCTTGTAGTGGGGCAGGCATATCGCCTGCGAGCCGGTTTAGGATCAGATATGTATTTTTGATATCTACATCCAATTCTTCCCGCATGTCTGCAATTCGTTCGGCGGTTACGATGCCGCGCTGTGTGGGGTCACTGACCACCAGTAAATGATCGACATCTCGGGTGGTGCGGCGGCTGAGATGCTCCATCCCGGCCTCGTTATCGATGACTACATAGCTGTAGCCACCGCCAATGGCATCGATCACTTCGCGCAAATTATGGTTGACCGCACAGTAACAACCCGGCCCCTCGCCGCGCCCCATGGCTATCAGGTCGAAATAATCGCCTTCGGCTAATGATGATCTAATTTCGTAATCCAGGTGTTCGGCCTTGGTAATTCCGCCCGGCAATGATCCCATTGCTGCGCCGGTTTGGGTTAGCGACTGGCGCACCTGGGCGAGCATATCTTCGCGGATATCTCCTACGGTCCATTCCAAATCCAAACCCAACACCATATTAAGATTACTACTGGGGTCAGCATCGATACCCAATATGGCACCATTCTGTGATTGCGCCAGATACTTGATGAGCATACCTGCGACGGTGGTCTTGCCCACGCCGCCTTTACCGGCTAATGCAAAAGTCGTTGTCATGATTTGTCTCCAATTTCTGATACCAATATTTCTGCCATCGTCTCTGCTGAATCTTTGAGCGATGGGACGTGATCATACACGGGCATACCCAACCGATCCGCTTCTTGGACCCCCAGATCCGCGGGCAGGAATCCCAATACTGGAATTCCAGGTGATTCTGCTTTAAGAAATTCTGACTCGTCCTCGTTGCGCACCTTGTTCCCAACGAGCCACAAGCGCTCTAACCCGATGTCGTGAGCCAGCCTTTTGATCTGTTTGGCTGTGCCCAGGCTGCGGCGGGTCGGCTCAACGACGATGATCATAGCGTCGACAAAATCAACCGTGGCGCGGCCCAGATGTTCGACCCCGGCATACATATCTAAGATGAGTACATCATCCTTGCGAAAGAGCAGGTGCGTGAAGAGTGTCTTGAGCATGGCACCTTCGGGGCAGATACATCCCGCGCCCCCAAAATCAACAGAGCCGCTTTCGAGCAAACGTACCCCGCGGTGCAGTACGCTGAAGCGCTCCGGGATGTCATCAACGCGCGGGTTGAGGGTGAAGAAGCCCCCGGTTGTGCCCGGTTTTGCCCCGGTGCGCTCTTCAATAAGTTGATCCATTTCGGCAATAGGAGCGAGTTTGGCCAATTTCTCATCGGGGAAGCCCAGAGCTCCAGCCAGACAAGGTGAGGGGTCAGCATCTACCGCTAAAACGTCACGATTCATATCCGCATAAGCCTGGGCCAGCAAGGCTGAAAGTGTTGTCTTGCCAACTCCGCCTTTACCGCTAATTGCTAATTTCATTAAAACTCCTGGTATAAAGGATTTTGTAGGTGGCCGATACCACAGCCACCGATTT
>CAZLNX010000222.1:0-10266 GCA_964560795.1 uncultured Anaerolineales bacterium
GTTCCAACTCCAGGTGAACATGAAGATTACCAACGAGAAAACAGCCGGACGACTGATCGGCATCACGATCTTCCACAGCAGTCCCCAGTCGGAGCAACCGTCGATCCGGCCAGCGTCAATGATCTCACGCGGCAATTCCTGGATAAAACTACGCAGCAATAGAATCCCAAACGGTAGACTGATCCCGACCTGCGGTAGGATCAGTGCCCAATGAGTATTGATCAGTCCCATTCCCACCATCTCATAGAATAATGGGATTGCCAGCACACCCAGTGGGATGGTCATCCCAGCTAGGAAGAAGATGAATAGAATCTCCTTGAATGGGAATCTGAGCAACGCAAAAGCATAGGCCGCCAAGAGGGAGAGCATCACCACTGCTATCACACTCGGGAAGGTGATCAGCACACTGTTGCGGAAAAAGAGGCCGAAATTCCCTTCCTGCCAGGCCCGAACAAAGTTTTCCCATAGGGCGGGGTCCGGCAGACCTAGTGGGTTTTGTGCGATCTGCAACCGGTCCTTCAGGGCAGTCACAAAAACCAGGAACAGGGGGACAAGCACGAAGAGGGACAGCAGCCCTGCCAGAATGGTATAGCCCATCGAACGGATGCGGGCGCGCCGGCGGCTGCGAATGGTTGTTGAATCAGGCATAGCTACTCTCCTTCAGGCTTCCCCGCACTCGCAGAAGAATCAGCGAGAAACCAAGCACGACAAAACTCAAGACAACAGCGATCGCCGCACCGTAGCCAATTTTGTGGAATGTGAACGCAGAGGTGAGCATATACAGCGGGAGGACAACCGTAGCGCGGCCGGGACCACCATTGGTCAGCGCAAAGACCAGGTCGAAGACCTGGAACGATGAGATCGCCGTCACCAGGATGATCGTCGTCAGTGGTTCGCGGATAAACGGCAGGATCACATAGCGCAACTGCTGCCACCAGCCGGCGCCCTCGATCTTGGCCACCTCAAAATAAATTTCATCGATCCCTTCCAGTGCTGCGATGAAGATGACCATCGTGAAGCCGTAGTGAATCCAGCTCCAGGCCAGAATCAGCGCTGGGAGCGCAAAGGTCGCATCCCCCAGCCAGCCCCGGGCCAGGAAGCCCAGACCGAGGGCCTCCAGGATCTGGTTCAGGATGCCGAAAGTCGGGTTATAGATCCAGCCCCAAACCACGGCGACGGAGATTGATGAGATTACTTGGGGCATGAAATACACTGACCGGAAGAAGACTTTGCCGTGCATCTCAGTTCGAGAGAGTAGCAGAGCCAGGAATAGACCCAGGATCACGGGAAAAACGATCGCAGCCAGACTCCAGATGACATTGTGCTTGAAGGCCAGCCAGAACTGTTTGTCGTCCACAAGCCGGATGTAATTCTGGAAACCGACAAAGGTCCGTTCTCCATAACCGCTCCACTCCTGAAGGCTGAGCCAGATAAGATCCAGATAAGGCCGGATAAAAAACATCAAGTAAACGACCAACGCAGGGGTGATAAAAAGATAAGATTTAAACGAGAATTTTTTCTTGTGCTTCATGTCAGATTAAGAAGGGGCTGGCCCGGCGGAGAGCCCTCCGCCGGGCCAAAACCGTTTTATTATTGGCCTGCTTCAGTCAGGAACATCTCTTGAACCTCTTGGAAGGCCTCTGTAGGGGTCTTGGTTTCAGCGATGATCTCCTGGAAATTCGCCCAGATTAGCTGATTGGTTTGTGGCATGGCCACGGTAATGAAATGTCCGGGGCCGTGCTCCAACATAGCTCCATAAAGATCAGCCTGTAGCTGGTCCTTGCCGGGCGGAATCGTGTCGAAGATATAGGGAACCAGGAAGCCGTTCTCCCACCAGAGCGTCATATTCTCTTCGCTCAGCAAGAAGTCCATCAGTTCAATGGCCCACTCCTCGTTCGGGCTATCCTTGACGATCACGATGTCGTTGGCCGGGTTGAAGCCGCCTAGATGCAGCGGGATGTCCGTGCGCATCGGTGGCACCGCGAAGAACCGCACCTCGAACGGGGCATTGCGGAAGTCCTGCTGAACCCAGGTCCCGCCGATGTTCATGGCCGTATCTCCGTTAATGAACAGGTCATTGGCGTCGGTGAAGCCGGTAGAGAGCAGGTTCGGATCGAGGTAACCAGCGTTGAACCAGTCCAGAGTCTTCTGGGCGGCTTCAATTATGTAGGGATCTTCATACGAATAGCTCGTATCGCGATCTTCCAGACCGCGCAGCGTCTCATATTCGGCATTGGTGAACACCAACGACTGGAAGACATGCACCAGCGGCCAACCGTCCTTCCCACCAACGGAAATTGGCAACACCCCGTTATCAACGAGGGTCTGCATGAGGGCCTCGAACTCTGCCAAGTCCGCAGGCGGCTCGAGATTGTACTCGGCGAAGATCTCTGTGTTGTAAAAGACTCCGACAGCCGTCCATTCGTACGGCACACCGTAGATACCGTCCAGTGCTGCGTTGTCAAACTCGATCGCCTTCATATCATACTTGTCCCACCAACCGCGCTCCTCACCGATTGCGGTGAGCTCGAGCAGGTGACCGGCCTGGGCAGCAGGATAGGTCGTACTTTCCAGCGGAAGGGACATCGAGATGTCAGGGCCGGTACCGGCGTCCAGCGCCAGTGGGAAGGTGCGCAGCATATCCTCAAACGGAATGGCGACGACCTCGATGGTCACATTGGGATACATTTCCATAAAGCGGTCGAAGCTCAATTGGAAGACTTCAAGATTACCTACTGCGGCGCCTTCCCACCAGAAGGTGAGCGTTACCGGTTCATCGGACAGCGCGTCGGTCGCATCATGAACCTTCTCTGGCATCCCGTAGCCGGCGAACAGCATGAGAGCCAGACTAATATTGATCAAGACAATTAATAAGTTACGTTTCATTTCGTTTCTCCTTATAAGATTGAACAGACGAGGAATTCGCGTTTCCTTGTGTTCCAGGTCTGTTTCCCTAAATCCCATCGAACAGTTTGAGAAGTTTAATTATATTCTCACCTCCTTCCGGGCTTCAACTGTCTAGCCCTGGCGAAACCATGACGTACATGCATTTCTGGGGAATGTGGTGCACAGGGATTTCAGGAAACGCAGTTCGCAGGTGTTCTGCCAGTGCCTCCACCCCGGCGAACTCACTGACAGGATGGTTGACTACGAAAATGGGGATCTCCAAATCAATCGCCAAGGCCCCATCTCGCCAGTAATCGATACCGTCATCTGTGGCGATCACGGCTTCGGCCTCCATATCCGCCAGCATTTCAATGACAGGCGTAATCGCCCCAGTACCAAGGGCAACGCGGGTGATGACCTTCTCAGCGGGTCCGAGTAATTGGACCCCGGGTTGGCCATGTGGTGCGAGTCGACGGGCCATAACCTCGGCAAACCGAACTCCGGGTTGTGGCTCTATTTCATAAGCTCGTAAATAACGCCGCGTTGTAGCTGGTTGGCCGAGACCCAGGAAACGTCCCCAGGCATCGGGAATCCCAATCTCCGGTTTCATGTCCCAGAGATCGTGGCAACGCAGCACGATCAAGCCGGAACTGCTCAGGTACTGCCGCTTGGCCACCACCCCGGGAAGACGGAAAACATCCTGGTCCGCATCCAGGTGATCGAAAAATGTGGGCTCATGAGTGATGAAAAGGTTGCAGCCAAGCTGTTGAGCTTTTTCAAGTGCCCAGGTGTAGCTCATCCACCCGACGGCGATCCCAATCACCTCGGCTTCGGGGTCTCCGCTCTTAAAGGTGTCGACATCCGGGTCCGGATAGGGTCCGTCGTCCCGAAGCAAGCGCAAGTAGTGTTCGATATCGGTCGCTTTCATGGTTTAGTGGGAAATCCCGAGATCGTGCATGCGCTGGTGAACCGCTTCTATCGCTTCCATGAAGGGTTTCTCCAGTTCAGCCAAATGGAAGGGCTTTCCGTGGAAATGGGTCGTAGTCTGATCCGGATACTGAGGGCTGCGCTGGCGAATGTAGTCCAGGCTGCCGGAGATTAACGTCAGCATATAGTTGAAGGTCTCCTCCGCCTGCGGTCTCGCCCCGCCCTCGCCAATAAAATAGATCGGAGAGGTATGTGCCATAATCCCGCGCTGCCGGGCGTCATAATGCGGGCGCGCCTGGTACGATGGTCCCGCACAGCGTGCGGCGAGCCAACCGTCACCGGTGACTTTCAGATGCTCATTAAGGGACAGTGTACGGCTACCTTTGGCCGAGACGGTCTCTGCTACTACCTTCCCCCCATCGACGATCTGTAAGCTGTGCACGGGGAAAATCGAGCGGACGGTTGCTTCGACCTCAAGCGTGCCACCGGCCCCGATATGGATATCCTCCCCGGGCTCCCGACCATCTACTGTCAGCCAGATCAGAGGTCCTCCACTCATAAATGTTCGTCCATGCCGGACAGCCCGACACCAGGCTTCGTAATCAAAAGGCTGATCTGGTTTAATCCGGGCGTAGGTGCGGTACAACCCCACTGGGGTATTCGAGGACATCTTATCTGTCCCGCCAACGAGTGGCAGCCGATAGCCGGCGTTCAGGTAGCGGTAGTATTCCCGGTGTTCGTAATCGAGGAAATCGAGCATTTCGACCGCATCTAGCCTGCCGGTTGCGATCAGGGCCGCCGGCTCCCCATTCGGTGTGGGGATGTGAGGGAGGATGACTGTTCCACCCTGGGCATGGGCCGCATCCGCCCAATGGCTGAGAGTAACCTCCAGGCTACCGCCCAACTCGCCTTCCGAAGGTCCACCGCTGGCCCAGGGCATCACCGGCGTCTTCAGACCCAGCAGGCTGATATGGCCCAGCATGTGCTGCCGGTTTTCTTGAGAGACGTATACGATGGTCTTGCCGTCCTGGGTCACTTGCGGTCGGCCGGAAAATTCCTCCGTGTTGGTGAACAGGTGCCCCCACTGACTCTGCAGTAGGTTGACCACGTTCAGCCCCTCTGCCCGGGCCTCGGTGGTAGCACCCTGAGTCGACAGGAAATGCACGTGGGTGTCTCCGCTGTAGTAGCCATCAGCATTCATGTCAATCCAGCGATCAAGCTGCAAAGTCAGATGCTGCTGCCCGGGAGCGATCTCGACCCACTGCCGTACCGGTTCGTACTCGAAGCCGCAGGCGATGTCGACAAGGACCTTTCCGCGCGGCAGCCAGCCCTCACAAGTTCCATCGATGTAGGCGTAGGCAATCTGGCCGAGGCGCACGTCACCACCGACATCGACGTTCCAAGTGTCTAAGTTAGAGAAAATTGGTGCGTGGTGCCCGTGGGGCGGATAGGGGATGCCCTCAGGAGAGTGAAAAGCAATGCGGCACGGGAGGGTCTTCCCGTTCATGCCGTCCACTACACGGACAGAAACCCAGTTCCTGCCTGGGTCGGCGATCTCCAAATGAGTCCCTGAGATTTCGACGGCGCCTTTCTGTTCCAGCTCACCCCAATTGAACCGGGCCAATTCGGTTTCGCCAGAGCGGACCATCACGGTTGCTGATGGGCTGGCCACGATCTCGGTGTAGGCAGGTGAGAGGCTTTCGTTTGTGGGCGCACCGAACCCGGCCATCTCGTGGTCGATCTCGTCGAGTGGCTTTTCCGGTAGCGGGTAAGGGTAGGTGGCGATGCCGCGATCGACTATAACCTCGAGTGGGTTTTCAAGCCCTGACTGGGCTTGGGCCGGCAAGCGGATCGTTACCGGGCGGCGAGCTTGCCTGGGGAACGGACTCTCTTCCAGATGGCTAAGTGTGACAGCAGCAACCAGGAAGCGCTGGTTCCCTGGATGGATTTCGATGCGAGTAATTACAGCCTCAGGCCGCGGATTTTGCCAGGGCCAGAGGTAGTAACCGCGTGGCACAGCCCAACCAACTTCAGTTAGTCTGAAGCCGGTGCGGGTCCAATGGCCTTTATTCCGGTCTTCGAGAAAATGTTTCTGGTCCGGTAGGCAGAGAAAGGGGAACTGCCCCCAGGGAAGGGGGATGTTGCCGATTTCAAAACGCTCGCGGATGGAGATGTCTTCCTTTGTGCCGTCCTGGAAACAGAACACGTAGCGGGCAATCTCGTTACCCAAGGGGCCGCCCTGCCACAGTTGAGTCTCAAGCAAGGCGTGGGCGAAGATGACATACCTGGCCGTTTTCCCAACGGGGATAACAACCTTCTCTCGATGCATTCCGGGGTCGCCGAACGCGACGAAGCAAGGACCATCCTTGCCGTCCTCAGGGCCGACCTGGAAGGGCAGACCATGAAACTCCTGGCGGCCAGTGGGCGGGATTACTTCGAGCGGCTGTAGGTATGTACCATCCCAGGAAAGGTTCTCCGGTGCGTAGAGTTCTACGCCGGCGCTAAAAAGGTTGGAAAGCAGCAGGGGTTCGTAGTCCATTTGTTAGTTAGGAGGTGGTGCAGTCGATTCGCGCATGACCAGCTCCGATGGCAAGAATTGTTGCGCGACCGGGAGGTTCGGGTCTCGCAGCTTGCTGATCAGCGTGTTCACCGCTTGGTACCCCATCTCGTAAGAAGGGAAGCGCACGGCAGTCAGCTTGGGATGCATTAACTCGGCAATGCGGTCGATAGCCAGCCCTACAATTGAGAAATCATCGGGCACACGCTTCCCCTGGGAATTGAGGACGGTCAACGCACCAGGGATGGAAGCATCCGTCATCACGACCAGACTGGTGAGGTCAGGGGCTTCATCCAAAAGCGACTCGGTTGCAGCGGCGACCTCGGAGATTGAAAAGCTGATCTCGCGCACATGTTGCTCGATCCCACACTCAGCGAGCGCAGCCTTATAGCCTCGCCAGCCGCGAACCGCCGGGCCGTAGCCCTGGTCACGCAACGTTTGAGGATACGTGATGAGTCCGATCTTCTCGTGGCCCAGCTCCGCCAGGTGCCGAATCGAATCCCTGGCTGCGGATTCGATATCCAGCTCGATAAAGCTCAGTTCAGTGCAGTCAGAGCAGCGGCCGATCATGAGGAACGGCAGGTTGTTTTCACGCAGAAGGTCGACGCGCCAGTCCTCCTGGAAAATCTCCATTAGGATGACACCATCCACCTGGACCTGGCGATACAGGTTCAGCAGCGTGCGGCGGTTGATATTCGTGGTCAGGACATTGAAAAAATAGTTCTGGGCGCCGGCGGCGTCAGCACCACCGATCATAAAATCTAAGTGGAGCTGGTCGATGATGCGCTCGCCGCGCATGTCCACAGGGTCTAAAAGCGCGATCGTCTGGCTTTCCCCACTGGCTAACCGACGGGCCTGAGCGTGTGGAGCGTAATTCAACTCCTGGATGATTTTCAGAACTTGCTGCCGAGTTTTTTCGGAAACATCTGGCTTGTCGTTCAGGATGCGCGAAACCGTGGATACTGAAACTCCCGCTGCTTCAGCGATATCGAAAATTGTGACCGGATCCTTGGGATCCATAGAGAGTTGCTCCAGGTGTAATTCGAGTTTATAATAATAAGTGGTTCGGAAGCGCTACCGGAAGCGCTACCGGAAGTATAGCAAAAATCCACCTCGGTGTCAAGCAAAGGCAATCCCAGAGGCGAATCGGGCTTAAAAAGATGCATTACTAGAATGAACCCGATGAGAAAGGAAGTATCTATGGAATTGATTGTGGACTATGAACTGCTCAAACCGCGCGAATTCAACCAGCGCCTAGCCGAGCGACCTGTAGGCTATCTACCTCTGGGAACGCTCGAATGGCACGGCGAGCACGGCGCCTTGGGTGCTGACAGCCTGCAAGCCCTTGAACTGTTTCGGAGAGCCGCCCGCCGGTTTGGCGGAATCGTTTTTCCCCCGCTCTGGCTGGGCCCCGACCGGATCCAGATTCAAGAAGGTGGGGAAACCCTTATCGGAATGGACTACGATGAGACCACTTTACCACCACGCCGGCTTCCCGGGAGCTGCTACTGGGTTTCTGACGACCTATTCTACCTGTTGCTCGAGGCCATTTTGTCCCAGGCAAAACGCGCTGGCTTCCAATGCATCGTTGCCGATGGGCACGGCCCATCACGCTATCTCTGGGCAGAAAGTGTCGACTCTTGGGAGGTGCAGTTCAATCTGAAGCTGGTTTCAGCCGGGCGCGATTTCCCCGACGAATGGCTTTCCCAGCTCGATCACGCTGGAAGGAATGAAACCTCGATCATGTTGGCTGCCGACCCTGACCTGGTGGACCTGGCACGGCTCCCGATGAATCCAGATATTTGGCCCCAGGGTGTTGCTGGAGAGGATCCCCGCCTATCTACTGAAGAGTATGGAGAAAGACTATTGGATGACACCTTGAAGCTTATCGGGGAGCAGTTGGATAGGCTCGAGATTTGATTGCGGTGTCAGCCGATAAGGCAGGTTGGAGACAAGCCGACTGTATTTCCTGCGTTATAAAAGTAGGTCTCCTTTCTTGATCTCCAGGATTGGGTTGTGGAGCACCTGCGTGACCCACGAGATATCGCTGTCCTGGCTACTTATCCCATCCGTCGGGTTTTCAACTTTAAATAACACTTTTTTCCACATCTCAGGTTGGGACAAAAGTTCGGACATTAAGCGCAAAAATCAAGTTGGTGAAAATCAGCAAAGCTATTTGAATGATTTGGGCTAGCGTAGCATCTGGCAGTTTGTATCGTTGTTTGATCATCAGGAAAGGACCTGAAAACAAATGCCAACGGGATTGCTTCTCTACTTCTGGCACTTCAAGCAAGTTGAAATCTTGGGGAGAAACGCCAGCATATTGCACATCACGAATGGCTTCACCAATCACGATACTGATCGAGTAAGCCAACATAACCAAGGCGATCATTTTGTTCAGCAAGGTTTGTGACTTATTCATGATTTTATGGATATTCAATAGGCTTTTGAGATCACGGAAGCAGATTTCAATCTTCATGCGCTTGAAGTAGAGTTTCAGTCCATCTTCTGGCTCAAGGTTGGTCATAATCCAAATGGGTTGTTTAAAGCCATATTGCCAAATGCCAATCACATTCAAAGGGACTTCACCCATGTAGTAAACCTGACGATAGATTTTGGGCTTGTTTAGTGGTGCTATGGCAAGGCGTAGTTGTTGTTTTTGATCCGCATCATAGTAGAAGTTGGGGGGATTATTCCCCATATTCAAGCGGATCACAAACTGAATGTCACTGGCTACCAAACTCTTCAGCAACAGCCGATAAGAGAACTCGCGGTCAAATATGATTGGTCGGGAACCTATCAAGGTTTTGATTTCTTGGATGGCTTTGAAATGCTCCAGGTTCCTTGAACTTATCTGGTCTTCAAACGTGCGAGATGAATAGGTGATGAAGTGAAAAGGGATGGCTCTGCCTCGTACAGGTGTCGCCAAGGTCAATGTCCAAAAGCCTTTGGTTTCGCCATCTTTCAGCGTGCCAACATATTCAGTCTTCTTGGCATGCGGACGTTCTATTTCGGTCGGATCACCAATCACAAACTCCGATTCTTCGTTGAATAGTAACTTGAGCGTTTGGTGTGGATCGTTTTTGTGTAGAAATCGTTGTACTCTTTTGTAGCAGGCAGCTTCACTTCCATCCATTCTTGACGCGATATCACTAATTCGGGGTGAGCGTGTATCTAATATTGCCTGCATGATCTCGCCTGCTTGCTGTGCCGTCTTTTGATCATTGAAAAGTAGTTCTGCAAAGTCTGAAATGCGAGTAAACTTATTCATGGGAACCTCTTTTCTCCTTCCGGGTGTGGTTACCCTGAGTTTAGAGGTTCCTCTATTTCTTGTATAGTTGTCCGATCTTTTGTCCGAAGGTCAGTTTCCACATTCCTTGACAAAACTGCTCATAAGTGTGTAAAATCCTTTTCGTAGTGTCCTATCTGACGGGATTCCCCGTCTTGCTGCCTGATCAGAACCGCAGCAAGACTTCCCGCCCAGATTAGGGCATTTTTTGTTTTAAGTTATTTTTCGATTGACCCTGACCATCTTGGTTAGACAACTGGTCTCATAGCACCATAAGAATTTAACAGACTTATGAGAATACAGTGGAAAAATGAATATCGATACGAACAATGAGAATATTAGTCAAACCATCGCCACACAAGCGCCAAAATCTACAGATTCCTTATCACATCATGATATAAGGGATGATGCTGATCCTGAATATGATATCCCTTTGCCCTTGATCGCATGGTTGGCAAAGATTAATCAACGATACCTTTCTGAAAATATGTGCGAGAATTTATTAGAGTAGTCAACTTCATGCCCTCAGTCACTATTCCTTCACAAAACTACGCAGCGGCCTATATCCGCTATTCATCAAAAATGCAGGAAGACTCATTAAGTCTTG
>CAZLNX010000223.1:0-10214 GCA_964560795.1 uncultured Anaerolineales bacterium
TCCCTAACATTGTCCCCAGATTGGCAGCCTTGAGCAGTGGCGTTCCACCTTCGCCCATACTGATCACAGGTTGTGGGTCTTGAATAGGTAATGCGTCATGGTAGCGCCAGATGTTGAAGGGTCGAGTAGAAAGCTCCTTGAGGAACGTCTTTCCAATAGTTTCGTAGTCGTACCGTGCTTCTCGCCACCCACCGCCGCAACTGGGGCAGATAGAATCATTAGGTGAATATGAGCCTTGATGCCCGCAATCCAAGCATTCGGCAATTACGTGTGAATACAATTATATTCTCCTGGTTTATGAATTTTCTCTTTTGTGCAAAATTCCCCTGGAAGGAATCTGCATTATTGTTCTTCATCTTCATCCATCTGGATGTTGTTCAATGCATTGACCAGATCATCTTTTAATATTGGTTTGGGGAGATATCCAACCGCACCAGCATCCTTGGCTTGCTTTGCGACATCCAACAGGCTGCATACTAAAATGGGGATACCTTCCGTGTCGGGATCTTCCTGTAGAGTGCGAAGAATTTCCCACCCGTCATGCTCAGGAAGATTGGTGTCCAGTGTGATCACAAAGGGTTGCAGTTCCTGCGCCATTTGAAGCGCGTCATCCAGGAGGAGCACGGAAACAATCTGGTATTTTGAATCCTCGAGATACCGTTGATAGAGATCCGTTACTTGATGATCGCCGTCGATGGCTAATACAATCATTTTTTCTTCGGGCAATATAGGAATAGTGAAATAGAAAGAACTTCCTTCTCCGGGCGTACTCTCAATACCAATTTCGCCATCATGCAGATCAACGAGTAGACGGGTGATTGATAGACCCAGACCAGTACCACCCGTTGAGCGCGTGGCAGATCCATCTACTTGGGTGAAAGGTTCGAAGAGATCCTGCTGATCTTCGAGAGCAATACCAACACCGGTGTCTTTCACAGCTATTCTAATCTCGGGGCGTCCGCTGCTACCAACCTGTTCGTTTACGGCAACAGTAATACTTCCTTCGTCTGTGAACTTGGCTGCATTGGAGAGTAGGTTGAGTAGAACTTGACGAATGCGGGTTGGATCTGCATGGATGATGGGGATGCCATCTTGGATATCTGTGCGCAATTCAACGGGTTTGTCTTTCACCAGACCGCGTGTTGTAGAGAGAACACTTTCGACTATTTGGGGTAATTCGATGTTTTCGAAAGCCAACTCCATTTTGCCCGCTTCGATCTTGGAGATATCCAAGATGTCGTTGATCATATTCAGGAGGTGCTGCCCGGCATTGTAAATCGCTGAGAGATCTTGGGTTTGCTGTTCAGTAACTGGGCCATCAATACCTTTCATGATCACGCGCGAGAAGCCGATGATAGAGTTGAGCGGCGTACGTAGTTCATGTGACATGTTGGCCAAAAATTGTGATTTCAGCGAATCTAACTCTCGGAGCTGTTCGGTGATCTGACGTTGTTCTTCATAGAGGCGAGCATTATCCAGGGCAACTGCTGCCTGGTTGGCAAGAGTTATCGCCAGGTTCAATTCCGCTTCTGTATAGTGATGTTCTTCATCAAAGCTTTCTAATTCGATTACGCCAAAAGATTGTCCCTTAACTGCCAGCGGTAAGATCGCAAGCGTAGTAGTTCCGAATTCTTTCATATAAGCCAACTCTGCAGGATCGGCATCCGGATCACTGGCATGTATCACAATTGGTTCAAGTGTACGCATTACTCTTACTGTAGCTGGAAATTGATCTAAAGATTCTATGGTTCCAATTTCTTCTTCCCTTAGAATCCTGTTCTCTTCTTCGTCAATATAGAGATCGGAAACAATTTCCAGGGTATTATTTTCTACGTTCAGTAGGGAGATCGAGCATTCTGGAATATTTAGTACTCCAACGAAATTTCTGGCAACTACCTCGGCGATTTCTGCAATTCCAATTGGTGCGCTAGAAATGGCACGACTAACATCGAAGAGCATCGACATCTCATCAGCTACCTCTTGCACACGTTCGTAGGAACGCGCGTTCAGGATCGCTACGGCAGCCTGGTTGGCCAGTGTAGACATCAGGTTGAGCTCATTTTCCGTGAAATTTCCAGCCGGATGATTTCGGCTAACCGAGATTGTCCCTAGAACACCCTCAGGACCAACGATAGGAATGGTAGCGTTAGCGGCAATCCCTGCTGCTTTGAATGCTTCTTGGGCATGTTCCTGAAGTATTTCATCGTCACCTGTAACAGCAAAAGCTTCTTGCGTATCAATTACTTTTTGGGTTAAGGGGTAATCTTTTAGCGAGATTCTTTCACCGATTGTTGGCAAGGTATCTTCACTACTTGGGTATACCCCCACTCGGATCATCGATGAGCCATCCAGTGAAAAAACACTTGCAGTATCCGCTTGGACAGCCGATGTGAGGTGGGCAAGTAAGGTGTTGACCACACCATCAAGGGTCAGTGCAGCGCTGAGACCAGCGGTTGTTTCCTGAATTGTTGAGATATCTGAGAGCTGGCGTTGAGCCTGCTCAAAGAGATTGGCGTTCTCGATGGCGACACCCACCTGCTGTCCGACACCTTGCAAGAGGGACAAACTTCCCACATCTCGAGGGTCGATGGTGGAACGTTTGAATGTGCACAATGTGCCCAGAACCTCGCCGCGGCTTTCCAGAGGAACACCCAGATATGCCTTGAATCCCTCCTCAAGCAATCCAGTAGCATCGACGGGAGACTCTTCATCAAAATTGTTCACCACGACTGGCTCTTTACGTAGATAAACCATTTCACAAAGCGTACCGTCGAACCCCGTTTCTTGTATTCCTTGAATCATCTCTTCGGGGAGTTTTGCTGAAATAAGCTCGAGTTTTTCAGTTTTGGGGTTGAGAATCGTAATCAGGCCAGAATCGAAATCAGCTGCATTGAGAACCAGGGCAAGCACGTCATCCAAGATTGACTTTAATTCAAGCGAACGACTGGCCACACTGGTGATATTGAGCAAAGCCTCTGTTTCTGCAAGGGCTTCCTGTGTCTGGTTGAAAAGCTGGGCGTTGCGAATAGCAATGGCTGACTGGCGGGCTACTAGCACCAACAAATCTTGGTGGTGGGGATTAAACATTCTCGGGCGGGTTGCATTTTGTGTGGCAATCACGCCAAGGACTTCATCACCGATTAACAGTGGAACCCCAAGCCAAGATTTTGCTGGTTCTCCAACAACAATCTCCTCGAGCCCCAGGTCTTTGATAACCTGTTCAACATTCTCATAGATTAACAATGGCTCTGTGCTGTCGATAACATGTTGGGTCAATCCCCGACGTTTCTTCATAGCAGGGATTTCGCCTATTTCGTTATTTTCCACGACTAATGGGAATGAAATTAATTCATTATCAGCATCATACAATGAAACGAAGAAATACGTAGTATCCATCAGTTGTGAAGTGTATTGATGGATAGTTTGTATTATTTCGGTGATGTCAAGCTGGCGGCTAAGAGCCAAGCTCATGTCGTTCAAAATGGATAACTCGGAAGCACTTTGTTGGGTCTGGTTGAACAGGTTAGCATTTTGCAAGGCGTTGGCTACCTGGTCGGCCATCGTTTGCAGCACAGAAATATCTTCCTCAGAAAATGCTCGGATTTCAGTGCTCTGGATCGTCATCGCGCCAATTACTTTGCCACGACTGATCAGAGGAAGTGCCATTTCTGATTGGGTATCAGGCAGCAGCGGATTGGCAAAGCGTTGCATCTCTTCCGGGGCTAATTGCGAAATCCGAGCCTGGGCTGAGGAAATACACTGACCAATCATGGAGTCCCCGCCGACCTCCAGTTTATGACCTCGTTCCACTTGAATGCGTCCCGCTTCGCCGGTGCCTGCACGAAGCAATGCCCAGCGTCCGGTTTCCCCGGTGAGTGTACCTTCCTCATCTACTAAAAAGATACCTGCATAATACAAATCGAAGCGTTCTCGGATTAAGTTCACTGCCTGGTTGATCAACGGATTGGGTTCGAGAATACTACTTGCAGCTCGTGAAATTTCTGCAGCTGTAAGTAGTTGCGTGCTGCGGGTTTGAATTTGCTCGAATAGGCGTGCATTTTGAACCGCCGTAGCAGCCTGAACTAAGATTGTTTCAACCAGTTGGATTTCATCTTGGGTGAGTATTCGGCCCTCATCGAGAATATACAATCCGAGGGTGCCAAAAATTTCATCCTGGAAGATCATGGGGAAGATACCCATATTTTGCACATTCAGCGTGCGCATCAAATCGTGAATGGATGAGATCAACGGATTTGTTTGGGGATCATCTATGATGACTGGTTTCTTCGTTTCGAAGACGCGTTCTGTTGACGGATTTCCCACGATGGGAATTTCGTACCCCACGACAAAAGGATTTTCTTGACGAGGAGAATAGTCAGCGACCATCGTCAAGGATACTTCATCAGGGTTCACTAAAGCAATATTTACCTGCATGTCGAGAGCGTTTGCTAATTCCTTGGTAACGATTTGCATACTCTCGTCGACATCAAGCGATGCGGCAACATGCGAAACAACACGGTTGATCAGCGCCAATTCATGTGAGCGTTGTTGAGCCTCTTCAAAAAGTCGAGCATTCTCTAAGGCGAGTGATAATTGTCCAGCAACTTCTTCTACAAGAAGCTGTTCTTCTTGACTCCAACGGCGGTTTGGATTCTCATCGATGAACTCTAATAATCCCAAAACCTGCTCTTGGAGTTCGACGGGCACGGCTAAAGCTGCAGGTGATTCTTCTGATGCTTCTTGGGCTAGGGATTGTCTCAGAGTTAAACTTAGCTTTCCGACAGATGAATAAGGAGAAGAGACAGAGTAGATATTGTCTTCTTCGATGGCAATACCATCTGGGATAGACAATGACGAAACCGTGACCGTATCAATAGAACTTGATGATACGGGCAGGGAAGTTGGTTCTGTTTTATCGTCGCTTTGGATCAATTGCGTGAACCCACGCCAATTTTCTTCTGATCCATCTTCTGCAGGCGAATAGAACAAGTACATGCGAACATTGACGGGATTATCATCGGAATCGAGAAATTGTAGAGTGAGTTCGTTTCGTGTACCTTTTTCACCTATGGAGGCAGCGACTTTACTTTGAGATCCAGGTGCCAACCTGAAAGTAGTCAGCGGTTCACCAATAAAATCATTAGCACTTACACCCAAGATGTCATTAACTTCTGGGCTGCAATTTTTGTAATTGCCCCGCGAATCAATTTCCCATGTCCAGCCAGGGAGAGTCTCCGCGGCATCAGCCAAGGGAATGTTTTCAATTTCCAGATCGGCAAACAAGTCGTTAAGCCGCTTGTTCAACTTCTTCTGATCTGACATATAGTGGTAACTCCTGAGCCAGAGCACGATATTGTTCAGCGCTGCGAGTGCTCTTAGCAAAATGGGTAACAGGTAAACCTGCGATGGTGCTATCCCTCAAGCGTGTATCTACTTGTATTTCTGTATCGAATATGGCGCTTTTAAAGGTAGCACGCAGTTGATTGCTAAGGGTTTGGTGCGAACCAATGCGTTGATCGACCATGGTGATGAGAATTCGATAATTAAGGTTCGGGTTCTCGTGTGCTCGTATTGAGCGCACTACACGCAAGACATTGCGTAATGAATAGACTGAAAGATATTCTGGATGTGTGGGAATGATAAGCATATGCGCAGCAACCAGGGCATTGTTAGTTACAGCGCCTAATGATGGTGGACAATCGAGGATAATCGTGTCGTAATAAGGAATATCCTGAAGGGTTTCTTTTAGAATCTGCTTGTAGTTTTTCCGGATTGGCAGGAAGCGTTCAGCCAACTCCATTTCAAAATTTGAGGGTAGAAGATCTAGCCCTGGAATGGATGTCTCGCGGCTAACACTGACAGGTGGAGCAAGATTGATAAGCACATCGGCAATGGACCGGCGAACTTTGTGGGGGGGAATACCTAATGAGAGGGTCAGACTGGCCTGAGGATCCATATCGATCATTAGAACCTCTTGACCCATTTCCACCAGAGCACCTGCCAAGGATATTGCTGTGGTGGTCTTGGCAACGCCTCCTTTTTCGCTAGCGATGGCTATAATTCGTGTCATACTCAATCTCGTTGGTTATCCTCTGTGAAAACTATTTTTTTGACTCTGCTTGGATGACCATCTGTGCTCGTTGTGCCTGTAATGCATCGCGCAACTCACTAACTGCAGTTTGGAGCATCGTTTGGGGGTCAGTGCTGGCGCGAATTTTTGTGGTGATCTCTGTCACCATACGTTCGCGCTGTGCCCGTTGCTGCGTGTCTTTGTAGAGCCTGGCGCTCTCTAAGGCGACTTCAAGCTGATCGACCAAGGTATCCATCAGGGTGATCTCATCTTCTGCCCATGTGCTGGATTCCACAGGTTTTTGGAGTCGCACAACTCCAAGAACTTGATCACGCAAAATGATAGGTATTGCGATAGTTTGGTCATCTACTTGAACGATTTCGCCACGTTGACTAGCAGCGATCATGCCCGGTGTCCACTCATCAGAAATGGTTTGGATTTCTTCAGCCAATGTGGACAAGAATCCTACTTCACTCTCGGTTTGCAGATATTCGTTCCATGACGCCTGGCTGCGCTCACCAAAGGCGCGGCGGGTTGCTTCGAGAGATGATTGGTACTCGGTGAATAAGCGTGCATTTTCAATGGCAATAGCTACCTGATCTGCAAGAGCTTGCAGCGTGCTGATATCGTCGCTTTTGAATGCAGCCTCCCTTTTGCTTTGAACATCCAAAGCGCCTAACAGCTTATCACCAACGATAAGCGGCAAAGCCAACTCGGAACGGGTTTCAGGCAAATCGGGGTTGTCGAAAAAGACGGCATCTTGCCCAACATCCAGGGCGATACGTGGTTCGCGTTGAGCAGAGACATACCCGACAATTCCTTCCTGCCCAATTTTCAATCTGTGACCTCTAGCTAACATTTTTTCTCCCCCTGGGCTATTGGATGCACGCAATATTACGTACTCTGGATCTTTATCTAACAGGAAAATCCCTACATGGTAGAAGTCGAAACGCGTACTGATTAATTGTGTGACTTCTTTTAACAAAGTATCCAAATCGCGGATCGTAGCACTGGCGTGGCCAACATCTGTGGCTGCCTGAAGTTGCTTCGCTTTTCTTTCCAAAGAGATGGTACGTTCTTTAACTTCCTCCTCGAGGGTGTTCTTGAGTTCTTCGATTTCAAGATAGGCTTTCCTACGAATATCGATTTCAGCTTCGAGTTGTTCGTTCAGATGGCTTAATCGATCCTGTCTCACTCCCGCCATACTTGCCATGAATCCCAAAACTAGCGGGGCAGTATCAATGATCCAGTGTAGAGGATTTTCTGCCTGTATTTTTATGAAACTATCCAGGACGAGAGGGAGTTGGTAATGGAGTGTATCTACAATCGTTCCAATGATCGGGAAAGTCATACCAAAAATTGCTCCGACGATTGCGTACCGAATAGCGTATTTATGCTTCACTGGTTTCTCTGCCTCATTTCGCCAGGGTCAACTCCTAATCGAATCTCTACTTCTGCAAGATTTAGAGAGTTTCGCAATTCTCTTGTGGCTGTTTGAAGGACGGTTTCGATATCTAAGGTTTCGCGCATGCGAGATGTGATTTCACTGGTTAGCTGCTCTTGAATGGCGCGACGCTGTGTATCTTCAAAGAGACGCGCACTCTCCAGGGCGAGGTTGAGCTGCTCTGCCATGGAACTCATCAAGAGCGACTCTTCTTCGGTCCAATCACCACCGCCCTCGTATTTGTGAGCTTGGATGGTGCCGATAATATGACCACGAACTGATACTGGAATTTCCATTGTTGGAAGGTCGTTATCTAGTTCAGAGTTCTGTGCAATTTCTGTCAGTGGAACGACACCATTTACATCACTGAAATAGCCAATATTTTGTTGTGCTCGCAGCATCTCTGTCCACGTTTCACGGCTTAACTCGCCATAAGCTCGACTAATAGCGTCTAAACTGTCCTGAGTTTGCCGCAAGAGACGTGCGTTACTGATTGCCACTGCGATTAGATCAGCAAGCGTTTGTAATACGGCGATATCTTCCTCGCTAAATGCATCAAGCTCTCGACTTTGAACACTGAGCACACCAATGATTTCGCCGCGTGTTTGAAGAGGTAAGGCAAGTTCAGAGTTTATCCCAGCAGATCCCGCGTCGGCAATGAATATCGGGTCTTCCGCGACATTTTGTGCGACATAGGCTTCTCCGGTTTTCGATACGTAACCCACAATCCCCTCTTGCCCAGCTCTTAGCTTGTAGCTCTCTTCCAGGATTTGTGCTACTTCCATGCCAGATGCTGAATGAAGCTCCACCCAATCATCATGAGGATTCAGTAGGAAGATGCCCTGGCGGTAAAAATCAAAGCGTTCGTCAATTAAATTGATAGCACGAGAGATTAAGTCGTCAATGTCCGTAGAAACTGCAGCATCTCTAGCAACGAGTGCCGTAGCTTCCTGATATCTTGCACGCCGTTCTAGCTTTTCTACCTGCGCCTCTAAATCCTGATAGAGGTCTTGTAAATTCGATCTCATATTCTCTAGCGCTGAAACTAGGATCGACGGTTCTTCCAAGTTGATTTCTGGAATCGTTGTATCGAGGTGTCCGTGGCCGATTTCATCGGCAGCGCGTACCAGAGATGTGATGGGGCTCAGGATAAAGCGTCTGAAAATCATACTGCTAATTAAAATTGCCACACCTAAAAAAGCTGCTGAAATCAGAGCGGTGAGTAGGGCATTTCTGATTAGCGATAATTGGAATTCGGACATATCAAAGGCAATTTCTAAAGTTCCAAGTTGTTCGGGACCAATTGCAATAGGGCCTATGATGAGGAGCTGGTCATCGATTTCTTGTTGGATGATTGTTCCCTGTGCTAAGGCTTTAAAAACGAGCCCTTCAGCGATTAGTTTTCCTGATGACCATGCTTCTGTAGTGGACTCTGCAACCGTATTTCCTCCGGTGTCGCGGACCGCTGCATGAATGATGTTCTCCTCGTTAGTGAATTCATCCAGCATATTGTTGATTGTCCAAACATCCGACTCATAAAGTGGATTGAACATCAACCCTGTGGAAACCGATAACATAGCCCTGTTTCCAGAAATTAGTTGATCTCTCCCGGCTTGATTAACTGTGCGGATGTTCGATATCAAAAATGCAGCAGCAGTGGCCGAAACAATGAGTCCGATGACAATGGGAAAAACGATAGTTAGGCTGAGTCTTCTTTTTCTCATAGTACGAAATTCTCGTTATCTTACCGGGGCAAATAGATCTCGCAGCGAATTCATCAATCCTTCTGATCCTCCTGGTAGCTCATCAAACCGACTGGTGCCTTCGAAGGCTTCTAGAACTTTTTGGCCTTCTGCTGTTTGGTGAAGCTCGAGCAGTAAAGTAGTGATCTGTTCACGCATTTCCTGATCCATGCCTGGTCGAGACAAGGCAATATGACGAGGCACCGAAGGTGTTTGAGCAATGATTACAAATTGCTCGCGTTTTTCTTCACTTAGAACGTTGAAGTCACTATTGGAGAAAGCAGCGCCAGCAACTTTGCCTTCGAGAAGCCATAGCGCTTGATTCTCTTCGCCGAATGCGAACGCATACCCTACTGCCGAAGAATTGACTTCACTACTAATTTCGTCAAGTTCTTGGGTTTCATACCCATTGATTACGAGATGGGCTTTGGGGAGTAAATAGCCGGATGTTGATGCCGGGTGATCGAAAGCCAAAACCTGTCCTACTAAATCATCCAATTCAGTAATACCGCTGTCTTTATGAACCACGATCAGTGAGTGGTATTCGCTGACACCACCCTTCCAGCGTCGGGCCAGTGGTTGGGCACCAATTTGTTCATAAACCTCTAACGCGGGGAAAGGGCTGTCAAAATATAAATCTACCTGACCAGTTCCCAAATGTTCCAACATGGTGGGGAGATCCGATGTTACGACAACTCGCCCATTTGTGATGCCGAATTCGGACAGATTTGCAGCCAAGTAATCTGCTAAGGGTTGAAAATGTTCGATCGTCCAGGCAGCACTTCCCGATACGTCACCAAGGGTAAGTGTCTGCTCGGGTAACACTTCTTCCACCATTTGAGTATCATCTTGTGTCTGTTCCGCTTCACTCCCGGCTGATTGGCAGGCTGCTAGGCTCAAGCTCAAAACGGCTTTGGTGCATAAATCCGAAAGGCAGCTATAATAGGCGCAATGATTT
>CAZLNX010000224.1:0-6590 GCA_964560795.1 uncultured Anaerolineales bacterium
GCAGGCTCCTCAATCATCCTAATTCTCACAAATCCTATTCGCGATTAGTATATAACGATCGGATACGACTATCTTTCCTTTCTCTAAATGCGGCTTGATGATTTTTTCAACGGATTGGACTCGGGCAGCTTGATAGAGAAGAGTTTCTGCGCGAGGATGAATTTCGGTATTATCTAAACTATGTAATATTTGGCGAATTTGTTCACTAATAGGATGGCCACCAGGTTCGTAAGTTGCAAAAACAGTGTATCCTTGATTTTGTAAAAATTCTACGATATTTGGAATATGGGATGATTTGCCTGCGCCGTCAGGGCCTTCCAATGTAATAAACATAATTATGAATACCAAATTTTAACGATTATAAAACAAGCGCAGTTGAAACTCTGACTGACAAATTTCATTAAGTTTTGGTTTTATTTCATGTCCTTCGGCTTTAGTGTTAACATTAATACTAGAAAATGTTTTTTGTCCTTTTTTAAAGTATGCTAAAACTTTATATTCTGTTGCAAATTCGTCGAGAAATACAAGCTGATATATGCCTTGATGCCCTCCCATAAATCCTTTATCATTAGGTTGTGTGGCTCTTGCTGCAGGAATATCTTTACTACCTACATACATTAAACCGATTTCTTCTTCTGCTCGTTGACGTATTCTCTTTAGGAAATCCCATTTCCAAATCCGACCTTCTTCTCTTTGATCAAGATATTCTGCCTCAAGTAGAAACTTGAGTCTGTCTCTTATGTTTTTTTCTACATCTTTGACGGTTTGAGTACCGGGAAGGATATGGATGTTTTCTCCAGTTTTACGTAAACCCTTAATTGCTTTGAGATATTGCCCTCGGACTTTTCTTAATAAATCTTCGGTTTCAAACAACTCAAAGTGAAAACCTCTGTTTAAGGCGATACGTTCGAGACTAATTTTTTCAGGAACATCAATAAAAAACGTAATATCTGGTTGAATACAGTAATCATGCAGTTTATATAACCAAACCTTCTCATCGTGCTCCATATCCATGGCCTGATAAGCAAAAGATGAAAGGTAATAGCGATCCATGATCACCCATTGCCCTTGTGTAAGCCTGTCAATTACACCATTTTTGGAATATAAGTGATCTAAGCGATCTGCGGCAAATAAAGCGACCAGTACGTTCTTTTTTACGGATAATCTTTTGGTTAGAGCAGCGCGAATTTGCGCCCCAATAGGACCTTCACTAGGTTCTCGGGTTGTCCAGGCTGAAATATTATGGTATTTATAAAAATATTCGGCCATGTGCCCCATTTGCGTTGTGGTTCCGGCTCCGTCTAAGCCTTCCAAAACAATTAATTTCCCAGGACCAGGGTTACTAATCATGAGGCACTCTCCGTGATTTCCTGGGAAATAATCCGTTTACACCTATTGTGGATTGTTGTTGAGTTGTCACTTTCTACAATGTAAACTTCCTTATTTTGTTCCTTTAGAAATTTAATGATTTCTATGAAACTTTGTCTTGATTGTTCAAAAATGGTGCGATCATGATCTACCTGTTGGCTGTCAAAGCCACTCTCTCTAACACGCCTTGCCAGGTAGGAATCAGCAGTTGTATCTATGAAGACTGTAACATCTGGCCACCTGCAAACCTTATTGATGTCGATAATCCAGTCCAACGGTGTAACTTCACTTTGATATGCGTAGGCTGAGAGCAAATATCGAATGGATATTACATATTTTCCGCTTTCTAAATCTTTAGCCAGACCATCATCTCTGCCAAATTGATCCAATCGATCTGCCAAGAATAAAGATGCCCGAGGGAGTTCGTGCATTTCTACTCTTTCGTTGAATAATAGACGTAATTGTGCTCCTATGGGGCCGTCGGATGGCTCCCTTGTAACGACACAGTTAACTTCTAATTCGTCGCGCAAATAGCGCGATAACTTTTCAGCTTGCTCATTCAATACGCTGGTATCAATTCCTTCAATTGCGATAAATTTTTCTAGCATACAGAAATCCCTTGGATGTGTATCAAAATGATTACGCAGATATTATACAGTATCAGTGAGATTCTTCTTGATACTCTCAAGCATTCTTTATAAGTTCTGCAAGTTTCTACAAAATTAATGAAAGATGAATTGGCTCGAGTTAACACTGCCTTCGGAATCTTCGAGAGTTATAAACATGTTTTGAGTCTCAAGTGCCAAGTTTCAGGTGCCATACAATCGACTGGCATGATATCTGGTACTCGGTCACGTGATACTTATTCACGGTAAATCCGTACGCGCCGATGAGGTTCTTTGCCGTGTGAATAGGAGAGCAGATTTGCCTGTCGGGCCATTTGGTGCTGCAGGCGTCGGATATAAGATGAAGCAGGGTCAAGCTCAACCCAACGTTCGCCGTCTAGCACGGTTTTGATGGCGCGATGGGTTTGATTGAGAGCTTCTTCATCGCCATTTTTCTGCGGACGTGATGGCGTTAGATTGAACAATCCGCTTAGGAAACGTGTCAGTTGAGTACGTGTATCCGAGCGCAGCACATAGATGGGAATGCCCATATTTTCTGCCTCGATGATGGATTGATTGCGCTTGCGGAAATGGTGTCGCAGCGTGACAACCGCCTGTGCCTGATGTAGATCGGTTTCGGTTTGGACGGGCACATTGAGCTGTCGGGCAGCCTGCCGTAAACGGTTGCGAGCTACGCCATATGAATATATGCGTATTTCCTGCAGTGGTTCTCGGCGAGGCTGTTCAGACCGTTCGTAGTCGGGCTCGACGATTTCGACAGAATCATCCCACTCAGCGGTTTTATGCTGCCTGCGCATACCACCAGCCGTCTGGCCCAATCTAGCGGCCTTACTACCCTTTTTTATCCTGATCTCGCCGTTCTCATCACGCGAACGAATCTCGGGGGTTTGGGGATGGCCGCGTAAAAGGGCATCCACCGCGCTGGAGACGTCAAGGTGAATGGCCAATCGGTCTCGGGTTTGGATTTCGATGAGCACATCAAAAGTAGGAGGAGAGCGCCGTTCCAGGACCGTCTTTTGGGTGCCGCGGCGACGGGCTTCTTCATCGGAAAGCGTGACGGACTCGATTCCACCAACTAAGTCAGAGAGAGTGGGGTTGAGCAGTAGGTTCTCCAGGGTGTTGCCGTGAGCGGTACCGATTAACTGCACACCGCGTTCAGCGATGGTGCGTGCAGCAATGGCTTCCAATTCACGCCCGATCTCATCGATGACGATCACCTCGGGGTTGTGGTTCTCGACGGCTTCGATCATCACCTCGTGCTGCAAAGATGGTTTGGCCACCTGCATCCGCCGGGCGCGGCCCACCGCGGGATGGGGCACATCCCCATCGCCGCCGATCTCATTGGATGTATCGACAATTACTACTCGTTTCGATTCGGCTAAAATCCTGGCCGCCTCGCGCAGCATAGTGGTTTTGCCCACGCCAGGGCGTCCCAGGATCAAAATGCTTTTGTTATCATCGATTAGGTCTTTGATGATCTCGGTGGTGCCGTATACCGCTCGGCCAACGCGGCAAGTCAGGCCAACGATCTCACCTTGGCGGTTGCGTATGGCGGAGATACGGTGCAAAGTGCGCTCGAGACCGGCGCGATTATCATCATCAAATACCCCAACGCGTGAACCCACGAAATCAATATCTACGCGAGAGACTTCTTCTTCCCGCAGCACCACTTCACCTTTCAAAAAACGTGCTGTGGGGACTCGGCCCAAATCCAACACAACTTCTAATAAATTGGCGCTATCGTTGGCTTCGCTAATCGCCTGAGAAATATCAGTGGGTAGTACCGCCATCAGAGCGGTCAGATCATCAGTTATTCTTTGTTCTTGCATATGAAATAATCTCTCCGCTGGGGTAGATATTCTGCTGAGTCTGTGCCAGCGGGGTTTCTGCTTGTCCATTCAAATTTGGTAATTTGAACGTTTCTCGGAGTTTGTGGTGAACGGCCATATGTTTGACTAGAACTGTTTGTTCCGGGCTGGGTGCTGCACCCAGTGCTTCTAGCGCTGGTGCCAGGTATGGCTGGTAAGCCCTGACGCAAAGAAATACCGGACGCGAGCGTCGATCGGGGATATCGGCAATAAGTTTAACAAATAAATGGTCAACTTCCTTCGCATCAACCCGGAAATATGGCTTAACCCAAATCCCATATCCGCCGTACCGTACTAATGCAAAACCAACCAGCTCATTGTCTTCATAATAGGATAAACCTGGCAGGAATGAGCTTGCACTAAGTGGCTCAATTTGAGCGATAGTCTCCGGAACTACTTGACGATAAAGTCCTTGAAGGCGAGGCAATTCTCCAAACTGGGCAATCCTCCAGCGAGGTTGTCCAATAGTTTTTGAAGATTTTTGATCCCATTGCCAAATTTGCTGGCGTGCATAAGTGGCAAATCCAGCTCTACGCAATGTCTCGTAAATCCCAGAGTCTGTATTAACTTCGGCAATCAGATGGAGAGCACCGCGCTGACCGGTCTGATGAACTAATTGATCGAGCAGTTTTTGGGTGCTGGACGACTCCAGCGCTTCTTGAGGTGCTAAAAATGATAAGTAAGCTGATGGTGATGATGATAAGTGCATGCTCTGCCCCATTAGAGGTTGCTCATCACAATCATCCATGCATACCCATGTCGTCAAACCGGTGGTGGGGTTCAGGCTGGAGAATAGAACACTAGGAATCAACCCCGTGCCGCGTGTTGCCACCAGTGCGCTGTTTAAAAATACGCCCTGGTGGCGATAACGGTAAAGAGTTGGCAAATCTCGCCAACCAAGGGGTCGGAGCATAGATTTCAGTTCGAACGTACCATTTCGGCGAAATACTTGTGGAAACGGTCGTCCGGGGTTAGTTCGGGATGGAAGACCGTTGCCAACCAGTGACCCTGGCGAGCAGCGACGACGCGTCCGTCAGGGAGTGATGCCAGTTTTTGAGCGTCCTTTTGGACTGATTCAATCAGTGGAGCACGAATGAAGACAGCGTGGTATGGTGCCCCGCTGGGATCTACTGTTTCCAAAGCGGGGATGTTCAGATCGACCTCGAAGCTGTCCACCTGACGCCCGAAGGCATTCCGCTCCACGGTGATATCCATTAATTCAAGCAAGGGCTGCTCCCGACGGGCATCTTTAGAGAGGAATATTGCCCCCGCGCATGTTCCCCAAATGGCATGTTCTCGCCCGAAGAGGCGCAGCGGTTCCATCAACTTGAAATCGATGGCTAATTTTCCGATGGTGGTTGATTCACCGCCAGGAATGATTAGCCCATCGATCTCGTCCAATTGTTGAGGGAGGCGAACCTCGCTACAATCTTCACCGATGCGGCGCAGCGCATGGATGTGCTCAATGAAGTCGCCTTGTAGGGCGAGAACGCCAATTTTCATAGTTGTGACTGTCTGCTACCAACCGCGCTGTGCGATCAGCTCTGCTTCGGGGATATCTGTCACCTGGCGTCCTACCATGGGTTCGCCCAGGTTGCGGCTGACATCAGCCAGAATAGCAGGGTCGTTGAAGTGCGTAGTAGCTTTGACGATAGCGGCAGCTCGTTGAGCAGGGTCGCCTGACTTGAAGATGCCCGACCCGACGAATACGCCGTCGACGCCAAGTTGCATCATCAGGGCAGCATCCGCAGGTGTAGCCAAACCGCCAGCAGCGAAGTTCACCACCGGCAGGCGGCCTAACTCTTTGGTTTCTTTAACAATTTCGAAGGGCGCGCCGATATCCTTGGCATAAGCCATCAGTTCTTCATCGGGCATATTTTGTAATCGGCGAATGGCACCCAGAACGGAGCGGGCATGGCGTACTGCTTCGACAACATCGCCGGTGCCAGCTTCCCCTTTGGTACGGATCATAGCTGCACCTTCACCAATGCGACGAAGTGCTTCACCTAAGTTTCGACAACCACAAACAAATGGGATTTTGAAGTCGTGTTTGTAGATGTGGTGCTCTTCGTCGGCGGGGGTCAGTACTTCTGATTCATCAACGTAATCCACACCAAGCGATTCGAGAATTTGGGCCTCAACGAAATGGCCGATACGCACCTTAGCCATCACTGGGATAGAGACGGTTTCCATGATTTCTTCGATAAGCCCGGGGTCGCTCATGCGAGCCACGCCGCCGTGAGCGCGAATGTCCGCCGGGACGCGCTCAAGCGCCATCACGGCCACTGCGCCGGCATCTTCAGCGATACGGGCATGCTCGGCAGTGACCACGTCCATAATCACGCCGCCTTTTAACATCTGTGCCAACCCCTTTTTTACTGCAAATGTTCCTACTTGTTTTTCCATTTTTCTTCCTCAGGTATTAAAAATTTGTTATTGAATACCTTGTCAAATTTGTCAATGCAAACGTGATTCTACCATGCTGCAATATGGCTAGCAATTAAAAGTTAATGGTGCCGCGCGAAAAGATACCCCTGCAGCGCGGGAGATCGGACTGCTCGGTGGGATTGGGCTTTAGTGAGGTTCGACAGTAAAGCGGATCGCAGTGCGCACCTTGCCGTCGATTTCGACATCAACAAAACAAGGAATGCATACGATGGAAAAGCCGTCTTCGTCTAGGTATCCTTTGGCGAGTGCTAGAGCTTTTACGGCTTGGTTTACTGCGCTG
>CAZLNX010000224.1:6695-10207 GCA_964560795.1 uncultured Anaerolineales bacterium
TGTGACCGGGTTCATTGTTCACTGTTTCCATTTTGCTTCCTTTGTCATGCTGTGTTTAGGTCACTTGAGTTTATTGTATAGTATTTTGAATGCAGAATCAAGCAAAAAACGTTGCAAATTCTCTCAAATTGAAAATAATTTGCATATAAAACTGCTTCTTCCACAAATATTAAGGCAAAATTTCAAATTCGCTGAGAGGCCAATAGATCAACCATGCTCGGCGTGAAACATCTTCTAGGGGAATAGGTCCAATGGCACGCGAATCACGTGAAGCGACGCGATTATCCCCCACAATAAATACATGTCTTACAGGAACAACAGCAGTCGGGTAGTCCCTACCGCCGAAATGAGTCACCCAAGGCTCTTCGATCATTTCACCGTTGATGTAGGTATGTCCCTCATGAACTGCAATGATCTCTCCGGGCAAAGCAACCACGCGTTTGATCAAACCTGCATCCATCTCTGGTACATCAGCTACGACAATTTCTCCCCGCTGGGGTGCTCGGAAATGATAGGAGATCTTTTCAGTCATCACCCGGTAACCGACGTACATATTTGGCTCCATGCTGGAGCCCATTTCTATCTCTACCGCTTCCACAACATAGACGTTTACAAACAGAGCAATCAGCAGGGCAGGGATTGTTACAGAGAAAATTTCCCAGAGGATCTTGAGAAAAATGCGAGTGAATTTTGATTTGATTTCCATTACTCAGTATAGAATGCCAACCCAAGCGCACCGGGCCCAATGTGACTTCCCACCACTGGGCTGACGGGAGAGCGATGAAGGATTGTTGGATTGAAGCGAGCTTTCACCATTTCAGCGAAAGAATCTCCTGCTTCAGGTGCATCAATATCGACAACCGCTGCTTCGACCATCTTTTGGTCGCCCAACCGCTGTTCTGCAATTTGAAGAATTTCCGCCAAAGCTTTACGTTTCGTACGCGCCTGAGATAAAGGTTGAATCAAGCCCTCCTTGAATTCTAAGATTGGTTTTATGCTCAACGCAGTTCCTAGTAGACGTTTTGCTGTGCCAATCCGCCCCCCCTTGTGCAGGTATTCGAGTGTATCAACCATGAAAAAGAAATGTATCTTCTCTTTAAGTTGTTCGGCCGCGGCGACGATCTCTTTGACAGATTTTTCCGCTGCAGCGGCGCGGGCAGCGGCTAATACCATGAATCCAGCGCCCATAGATCCCTGGAGCGTATCGACAACTTTGATGGATAGTTTGGATAATTGTTCCTTGGCAGCCTGCGCGCTTGCGACTGTCCCGCTTATCTTCGACGAGACCAGCACACTGACCACACCAGCTGCGTCCTGAGCCAAATTGTGATAGTGGTCGACGAATTCTTTTGGTGATGGTTGAGATGATGTTGGTATAGTGTTTGATTTCTTCAGGCGTTGGTAAAAGGTAGGTAGGTCGATATCTACACCATCTCGTAGAGAATCATTATCCCAGTGCAGCCAGACTGGGATTACCGAGATATTCAACCCTTTCCTGATGCTTTCGGGAATATGTGTGGAACTGTCAGTAAGAATGGCGATCTTCTTTTTGCTCATACAATTCTCCTACTTGTTTTAATTACTGATAGTTCAAAGAACCTTTCTTGGTGAACCTATTACTTATAATAACAGTACTTTTGTGCTTTGAATACGTAAACTAATCGATTGGAACATATCCGCTATCTTTGATGACGGATTGACCACTTGCGGTGAGTGTCCAATTGCGCAGCATCACAGCAGTGCTATCTAGAGGCATCCCCTCACGAATAACAGCATACACCTCAGTTGTTAAAGGGTAGCTGCGGTCAGCAATATTCGTTGATGTTGGAGCTACACCGTCGACACCGATCAGCTTGATGGATTCATGGGGAAACATGAAACTGGCATAGTAATAGACCGAGTATCCAATACCCAGAGGATCATCCGCGATGGCGTTAATTGGACCGATCATCGAATCTAGGATCATGTCTGGAGATTCGATCATCTCTAGTTCTCCCATCACTAGCGACTCCATAAGCTCCTGGCTGCCAGAGTTGCGATTGCGCTGGTATGTATGAATTCCATCCCCGATTTCCTCAATCTCAATGCCTTCAATTCCCAGGTCTGACCAATGGGTGATTTCCCTTGTGTATATATTTCGGATGGAGTCTAGTGTCAATGTTTCAATGGGATTGATAGTGTTAACGATGAAGACAAAGGCGTCTAGAGCGATGGGCTGGACATCCAAAAGGATGCCACGCTTATGGGCCTCCTTAAGTTCATCTTCTGATGGAAGGCGCGCTACCAGGATGAAGTCGGCATTGCCTTCGATCAAGTTTATATAGGCGCTGTGCGTGCCGTTGTGCCAGATGTTAACGATCTTCTCTGAAAGTTGGGGATCATCGCTAAAATCTGGATCAGGGATCATCCTTCGGGTGGGATCTAAAGGCCAGCCCTCCATCCAGATACAAGGAACATTATGGATTTTGCAGGCCAGCAGCACTTGCAGCGGATGTGCTGAAGTTGAGCCATCGACCTTGGGGTATTCGAGGCCGATTGTGTTTGGATCAGGTTCTGCGGTTGATGTGGTAATTCCGTGGGGCGAATCAGGAATTTCATCTCCAGGTGGAGGAGATATTGGATTGCAGTTGGAGAGCATGAATGCAAGAAATCCAATCAACGGGAGTAATTTATTTCTCATAGTCTGACCTTCCAATCTTGTGCCGCGTTGGGAGCGTCAGTGTAGATTCTCTAATTGTTTTCTTTCAACAAGCCAAAACCTACACCCAATGATGTGATCGAGAGCAAACCCAAAATGATAGCAATGAACCAGCGCTTTCTTTTCATCGCCACACCCGCGGCAGCGCCTAGACCAACTCCGGTAACCTTGTTGACTTGAACAACAATTTCGTCAGCATCTTTGGTTGTGCGACCGCACTCAACTAGGCTCCACTTTAGAATGGGTCCGCCGTCAATACCAGGTATCGGAAGCAGGGAGACTGTGGATAGAAACAAATTCATTCCAACGCCCGCATCAGTAATCTCATGAGCGATGGAATCCAGGGGAGTGAAGGAACGCAGCAAACGCAATAATCCCATCAAGGATATATTAACTATTGGACCGCCCAACGCTCGGGCGATGTGTTGTTTTGGAGAGACATCCGGATCTTCAATTTGGTAGTAGACACACAGCGGCATCCCCCATGCTATCCGCAGCGCATCCATGGGTTTGTCGACCAACTTCGCTGCACCAACATGTGCCAGATTGTGGAGCCACTCAGATCCCAAGATGATCCCCATGCTCAAACCGCCTACTGCAACCCGCTCTGCAAGATGGCGTTCAGGGCGTTTCTTGATCCCCATGCGCGTCATAATCCCCCAGACAATGAGCTGTGTCAGAGGCAACCAGGATTTGTCGACTACGACAACAGGTGTACCAAAAACTTTGCTGATTTGGGTTGGAGGGTTTTCCGAGTCTAAATGGCGTTGGTGCATGAAGCCTAGACAAAACAGGGCTTGAGCGAGTAACCTTG
>CAZLNX010000225.1:0-10191 GCA_964560795.1 uncultured Anaerolineales bacterium
GCAGGCTCCTCAATCATCCTAATTCTCACAAATCCTATTCGCGATTAGTATATGCATCTTCTTGTAAAACTATGTGTTAAGAATAAGTATTATGAATAGTTATCAACGTATTGTGATTAAAATTGGAACGAGCGTGCTGACGGGGGGTACTCGGAACTTGGATCAACCCCGTATCATTCAATTAGTCAGTTCCTGTGCATACCTCTACCATCAAGGATACGAAATAATCCTGGTCAGTTCTGGGGCTATTGCGGCAGGCAAACAACGCCTGGGGTTTCCCGAATTGCCAAATACGATGGCCAATAAACAAATGTTGGCAGCTGTTGGGCAAAGCCGCCTGATGCAAGTCTGGGAACAACTCTTCAGTATTTATAGCCTGCAAACAGGCCAAATATTGCTTACCCGTGGAGACATAGAAAGTCGTTCGCGCTACCTGAACGCCCGCGATACACTGGATGCATTACTCGAACACGGTGTTATCCCCATCATCAACGAGAACGATGCCATTGCAACCGAAGAGATCAAACTTGGTGATAACGATAATTTATCCGCCCTGGTTACCATGCTGGCAGATGCAGATATTTTGATCTTGCTAACTGACCAACCAGGTCTATTCACATCAGACCCGCGCCTGAACCCTGAAGCTCAACTCATCGCCGAAGTGAATAATATCGATGAAATCGCTGATATTGAAGTTGGCCACAGTGGCAGCGGGTTGGGGGTTGGCGGTATGGTGACCAAATTAAAAGCTGCTGATTACGCCCGACGTTCAGGAGCAGATGTTGTTATAGCCGCAGGCACTATGCCTAATGTTGTCACCCGCATTGTCCAAGGCGAAGCAGTTGGCACGCGCTTCCCAGCCATCACCAGCCCATTAGAGAGCCGCAAACGCTGGATATTAGCGCGCTCATCCCCAGGTAAGTTGATAGTAGATAAGGGCGCGGTCCAAGCCTTGCGCCAGGGTGGTCGTAGTTTGTTGCCCGCCGGGATTGTGACAGTGGAAGGAAATTTTAAACGCGGAGAATCCGTTTCCATTTTAGCTCCTGAAGGAATCGAACTGGCTCGGGGTATTACCCGTTATAGCAGTAAGGATTTGACTTCTATCAAAGGGCAGCAGTCCGAAAAAATCAATGATATCTTGGGATATTTTTATGATACCGTGGCAGTACACCGCAATGATATGATCTTATTGTAGGAGAATAAACATGACAACTTTATTGGAAATGGGGAAAAAAGCAAAGAAGGCCAGCCGAGTATTAGGCGCTTTAACAACAGAACAAAAGAACAAAGCTCTAAACCTGATCGCCGATGAACTAGAAGTTCAGGCTGGCACTGTACTTGAACAAAATAAACTGGACATCAACGACGGGAAAGCAGTTGGGTTGAGTGAGGCTGTTTTGGATCGTTTGCTGCTAACTGAAGAACGTATTACTGCTCTGGCCGCCGATACACGCCGGGTGGTGGATTTGGTCGATCCTGTGGGAGCAGTGATCGAAGCGCGCGTTTTACCCAATGGGTTGCGTCTGAGCAAACGCCGAACACCTATTGGTGTATTAGGTGTCATCTATGAAGCCAGGCCGAACGTCACTATAGATATCGCCACATTATGTATCAAAACTGGAAATGCTGTAATCCTACGCGGTGGCAGCGAGACTTTGCGCAGCAACCTTGCCTTGGTCAATATTATCCAAAGCGCATTGGATAAAGCCAATGTACCAAACACAGCCGTCCAGGTCATTGCAGACCCGGATCGCGAATTAGTGCGTGAACTATTACGCCTGGATCAATACGTAGACATGATCATCCCCCGCGGTGGCAAAGGGCTCCACCGCTTATGTCAGGAACAATCCACAATTCCAGTTATTACTGGTGGGATTGGCGTATGTCATATCTATGTCGATGCTTCTGCTGATCTATTGCGCGCGCTTGATATCATCGAGAATGCGAAAGTGCAGCGCCCCAGTGTGTGCAACGCACTGGATACATTGTTGGTTCATAGAACTGTGGCAGACGCGTTTCTTCCTCAAATAGCCGCTCGCCTAGCCCAAAACAATGTGGAATTGCGCGCTGCTCCCCAAGTGTTGAACATCTTACAGTCAAGCGACCACGGAGCGCAGGTGGTTTCTGCCGGGCCCGATGATTTCGATCAGGAATGGTTGGCCTTGATCCTCGGTGTGAAGGTAGTAGACGATCTTGAAGAAGCTATCATGCACATTCACCAACACAGCACTGAACACTCCGACAGCATACTTACCAATAACTGGTCCAATGCCAATCATTTTATCGACGAGGTCAATTCCGCGGCGGTATATGTCAACGCTAGTACACGCTTCACAGATGGCGGTCAGTTTGGCCTTGGCGCAGAAGTTGCGGTCAGCACGCAAAAGCTGCACGCTCGCGGTCCTTTAGGCTTAGAAGAACTAACTACTTACAAATGGGTTGGTATTGGGGATGGGCACATAAGGGAATAGGGCAAATCAACAATATAATGGATCGCTCCCGCCAAATCATTCACCTCGACCTGGATGCCTTCTACTGCGCGGTTGAAGAGCAGCTTGATCCATCGCTGCGCGGGATTCCTTTCGCTGTTGGAGGTCGTCCAGACCAACGTGGAGTCGTTTCTTCTTGCTCTTATGCTGCCAGGGCAAAAGGGGTACGTTCAGCAATGCCCATGGCGCGGGCACTGCATCTTTGTCCAAACTTAAAGATCGTCTCCCCGCATTACAAAACCTATCATGAAGCTTCGCGCAACGTGATGAAACGAGTACGTGCGGTGACTGATCTGGTTGAGCAAATCTCTGTCGACGAGGCCTTCATCGAGGTAACCGAACTCTCTGAAGATGCGGAAACCATTGGGCGCAGGCTGCAAGCTGAAATCCGATATGAGTTGGCATTACCGAATTCATTGGGAATCGCAACAAACAAATTGGTTGCTAAGATCGCCAATGACGTTGGCAAGGCAGCGAAAGGGAGCGGTTCCCCTCCCAACGCGCTGACAGTGGTCCCTCCAGGTACGGAAGCTGAATTCTTAGCTCCTTTACCTGTAGAAATGCTCTGGGGTGTAGGTCCCAAAACGGCAGAAAAATTATCCCTGATGGATGTGCACACCATCGGAGAACTGGCTGCCATTCCGGAATATGATTTGTCAAAACGCTTTGGCAAAATCGGCTGGGATTTGGCAAGGCGGGCTATGGGCATCGACAATCGGCCTATCGTCACAGAGCGAGAAGCTAAATCGATCAGTCAGGAGGTCACTTTCGCCAAAGATGTATCTGACGAGGAAAAGTTGCGCCAAACTCTTCGCAAACAATCACTGAACGTAGCCAATCAATTACAAAAACAAGAATTGGTTGCACGGACAGTCAAACTGAAAATTCGCTGGCCCGATTTCTCCACTCCAACAAGACAGACCACATTGGGGAAGCCAACGGCCGATGAAGAGATGATCACCCAGGCTGTAGAGAAATTGTTCGATCAAATTTGGAAGCGTGGCCAGGCCGTGCGCCTGATCGGTGTAGGGGTTAGCGGGCTATCGCAACCGCCGCAACAACTCGGACTTTGGGATCGGGATTGGGGAAAAGAAAGCCAATTGCAAGATGCCATCGGCAAACTTCGGGATCAATTTGGAGATAGCGTTATCCAGCGTGGCTTTCCTGAGGACGAAGAATGATTTATAGGCCAAAACACTTTATTGGCGAAACGATTGAAGTTAAATTCGACACACCCCCAGCCTTCGAGAAGACCCCCGATTGTCCCGAAGGATTCGTTTGGAATGGCAAAGCATTCCTGATAGTTGAAGTCTTGAGCCAATGGAGTGATTTCGGACGTAGTGGGGCCATGACGTACAACATGCGACCCAGCAACATGAAAAAAGCCCTCCGCCGAGGGTCATATGGCGTTGGGCGATTCTATTTCCGAGTGCGCACTCAGAGTGAGCAGATTTTTGAGATGTACTATGACCGTGCAGTCAAAAACGTTGACCACCGCAAGGGGTAATGGGTATTATTGCGCGAATTATCCCCCTCGGAGACATAGCAATATCATTGAGCAGAATCAACCCAGAGATAGTCCGTTACACCCCACAAGTCGAACAGGACCCCCCACTGCAAGTTCCACAACCACTCGAAGCGCTGCTTCCGGCGACAACTCGCCCTCCGCTATGTGCGAACGCTGCGGAAACCGCCCGGTGGGTTTCTTCACTTTGGCAATTCTCACAGGCTATTGGATCATCCGCCTTCGAAAAGCTGCGCAGAACCTCAAACTTCGTATTACAATTAGTACATACATACTCATAAATTGGCATCGACGTATTCCTTTCAGATACGTTTACGATTCTAATTCAGTGGGAAGAGAGGGTCAATATCACAATTGATTCCGGACTAAAATTCCCATTTCGAACAATCGCAACTAACTTTGTCTGAATTATGACAGGTCTCAGGCTTTTATATGCCTAATATTACTAGTTGGAAAATACTCATTCAAATAAACTTTAAAGTTGGAATGAAACCGGTTCCATAGTACATTTTTTCTAACAAAACCGCCTTTTTGGCGCAAATTTTTATAGCCAAATGGAGAATCAAACATGGCAAAAATCATTAAAACGTTAGACGGGAACGAGGCTGTTGCCACGATTGCCCACAAAACGAATGAAGTTATCGCGATCTATCCGATTACACCATCTTCTAACATGGGCGAGCACGCTGATGCATGGTCTGCCCTGGGATATAAGAATATTTGGGGGACTGTCCCCGAAGTGATAGAGATGCAGGCTGAGGGCGGCGCGGCAGGCGCCGTTCATGGTGCTCTGCAGACTGGGGCATTGACCACCACCTTTACGGCTTCCCAGGGACTTCTATTGATGATCCCGAACATGTACAAAATTGCCGGTGAGTTGACTTCGGCAGTGTTTCACGTTTCGGCTCGTTCCGTTGCCGCCCAGGCGCTCTCGATCTTCGGCGACCACTCTGATGTGATGGCAGCCCGGTCGACGGGCTGGGCGCTGTTAGGCTCTGGCTCTGTGCAAGAAGCACACGACTTCGCCCTGATTGCGCATGCCGCCACGCTTGAATCTCGCGTGCCTTTCCTGCACTTTTTTGAAGGTTTCCGAGTTTCCCACGAAGTCAGCAAAATCGAGATGATCCCTGACGAAACAATACGGGCAATGATCAATGACGAATTCGTCCATGCCCATCGGGCACGTGCGCTTTCCCCTGATCATCCAGTGATTCGCGGCACCGCACAAAACCCTGATGTTTTCTTCCAGGCTCGCGAGACTGTCAACCCCTTTTACGATGCCACCCCTGCCATTGTTCAAAAATATATGGATCAGTTCGCTGAGTTAACAGGCCGCGGTTACAAAATTTATGAGTATGAAGGTGCTCCGGATGCTGATCGTGTAATTGTTGTCATCGGCGCAGGTGGTGAGACTGTTGAAGAAACCGCCAAAGCACTCAATGCAAACGGCGAGAAAGTCGGCGTGCTCAAAGTTCGTTTGTTCCGCCCCTTCTCGGTCAAGGATTTTGTCCAGGTAATCCCCGCCAGCACGAAAGTATTATCAGTACTCGACCGAACAAAAGAGCCTGGCGCGTCTGGCGAACCCCTTTACCAGGATGTGGTCACTGCAGTCAATGAAGCTTTGGCTGATGACATTGCTCCCTTCGAAAAAGCGCCTCGGATCGTCGGTGGACGATACGGTCTCTCATCGAAAGAGTTTACTCCTGCGATGGTCAAAGGTATCTATGACGAGATGGCCAAAGATAAGCCCAAGAACCACTTCACTGTGGGCATCAGGGATGATGTCTCGAATACCAGCATCGACTACGATCCCACATACTCCATTGAAGGTGAAGACACTGTGCGCGCGGTCTTCTTTGGATTAGGTGCCGATGGAACCGTGGGAGCCAACAAGAACTCCATCAAGATCATCGGTGAAGAGACCAAAAACTACGCCCAAGGTTACTTCGTCTACGACTCGAAAAAATCTGGCGCAAAGACCATATCCCACCTGCGATTTGGTCCAAAACCCATTCATGCACCTTACTTGATCGACCAGGCCAACTTCGTTGCCTGTCACCAATTCAACTTCCTTGAGCAGATTAACATGCTCAAATACGCCCAACCCGGCGCGGTTTTCCTACTCAACAGCATCTTTGGAACTGAAGAGATTTGGGACAACTTACCCAAAGAGGTTCAGACTGCAATCATCGAGAAAGATCTGCAATTCTACATTCTCGATGCCTATAACGTTGCTGAAAAAGCCGGTATGGGACATCGCATCAACACGATCATGCAGACAGCCTTCTTCTACATCAGCGGCGTTTTGCCCCAAGATGAGGCCATTGCTGCCATCAAAGACTCAATCAAGAAAACCTACGGAAAGCGCGGTGAGGAAGTCGTGAAGAAAAACTTCGCGGCGGTCGACCAGGCATTAGCTCACTTGCACAAAGTCGAAGTACCCGCAAAGGTCACCAGTGAATTGGCGATGCGAAAACCCGTCCCCGATCAGGCACCAGAATTCGTGCGTGACGTTGTCGGGACGATCATCTCTGGAGACGGAGACAGCCTTCCCGTGAGCGCCATGCCCATCGATGGGACGTACCCGGTTGCAACCACACAATGGGAAAAACGGAATATTTCCTTGGAGATCCCCGTTTGGGAAGAAGATCTCTGCATCCGCTGTGGAAAATGCGTGTTCGTCTGCCCCCATGCAGTCATCCGCCAAAAAGTGTACGATCCAGCCCTCCTGAAGAAAGCTCCTGAAACCTTCAAACATATCGAAGGTAAATTTAAAGAATTCCCTGGCTGGGAATACACTATTCAGGTTGCCCCTGAAGATTGCACTGGCTGCCAGCTCTGTGTCCAAGTTTGCCCCGCAAAGGACAAATCACAGCCCAAGCGCAAAGCGCTCAATATGGCTGATCAACTTCCAATCCGCGAGCAAGAAGTAGAAAATTGGGACTTCTTCCTCTCTATCCCCGAAGCTGATCGCACAAAGATCGAACCCAAGAACATCAAAAATTCCCAATTGCTTCAACCCTTATTCGAGTTCTCTGGAGCTTGCACGGGTTGTGGTGAAACCCCCTATATCAAACTGGCCAGCCAACTTTTCGGAGACCGCATGGTCATTGCCAATGCAACGGGTTGCTCCAGCATCTATGGTGGAAATTTGCCCACCCAT
Source organism: uncultured Anaerolineales bacterium (assembly GCA_964560795.1). Taxonomy (GTDB): domain Bacteria; phylum Chloroflexota; class Anaerolineae; order Anaerolineales; family UBA11858; genus NIOZ-UU35. The sequence goes on from CAZLNX010000225.1 coordinate 7,178, forward strand.
CCTTATACAGTTAATAAAGACGGCCGTGGCCCGGCCTGGTCCAACTCTCTCTTCGAAGATAATGCCGAATTTGGCTTGGGCATGCGTCTGACTATCGACAAACAGAACGAATATGCCCGCGAACTTCTTCCCCCACTAGCGAAGAAACTCGGTCAAACTCTAGTAGATGAGCTTCTCAATGCTGATATGTCCGATGAGGCCGGTATCCAGGCCCAACGTGAGCGCGTTGAACAACTGAAGAAGAAACTCAAAGGCGACAAAGACCCCAAGGCAAAAGATTTGCTCAGTCTGGCTGATGAACTGGTCAAGAAGAGCGTCTGGATCGTCGGCGGAGACGGATGGGCATATGACATCGGCTACGGCGGGCTTGACCATGTTCTGGCTTCTGGGCGTAACGTCAACGTTCTTGTGCTTGACACCCAGGTATACTCCAACACCGGTGGACAGTCATCAAAAGCCACTCCGATCGGCGCTGTGGCAAAATTTGCCGCCAACGGTAAAGCAATCCCCCGCAAAGATCTGGGCATGATTGCCATGTCCTATGGCTATATCTATGTCGCTCAAGTTGCCATGGGTTCCAGCGATATGCAAACACTGCGAGCTTTCCGTGAAGCGGACGCTTTTGATGGGCCATCCTTGATCTTGGCGTACAGCCCCTGCATTAATCACGGCTTCGAATTGAGTGAGGGTCTCGATCACCAAGATTTGGTTGTCAAATCAGGTCTCTGGCCACTTTATCGCTACCATCCTGGTCAGATTGACGCAGGAAAGAACCCTCTGACCTTAGATTCGAAGGATCCCAGCATTCCCTTCAAAGATGCAGCCTACTCAGAAACACGCTTCAGCATGTTAATGCACAGCGACGAAGCTCGTGCGGAACAATTGATGGAATACGCCCAAGAAGAGATCGACACTCGATGGGCGCTGTACAAGCAGATGGCATCCATCCGTTATAACGGTAACGGAGAAGCGTAAAGCAATCATGCTGGGGCGATGGGGAGTATGGGAGAAAATACCCTTCCTTCTCATCGCCCTATGCTCCCATGTTAGATAACGAGGAGAAAACCATGACGGATCTATCGACAAAATATCTAGGCCTGGAACTCAAGAATCCTCTCGTAGCCTCAGCATCCCCCCTCTCAGAAAAAGTTGAAACCGTTCGCGAGTTAGAAGAGGCGGGTGTTTCTGCAGTAGTCGTTTATTCTCTATTCGAGGAACAAATCGTCAAAGAAAGTATGGAGCTCGATCATTTTCTCAGCCGCGATACAGAAAGCTTTGCAGAAGCTCTTACACACCTTCCCGATATTGGAAAATACAGCCTTGGTCCGGATAAATATGTTGAACATATAGCCAATCTCAAAGCAGCTGTTGATATCCCCATTATTGGTAGCCTGAATGGCGTATCAAGTGGTGGTTGGGTCGATTATGCAAAGAAGATACAGGATGCAGGCGCCGACGCACTGGAACTCAACCTTTATTACTTGCCTACGGACACATCACTCACGGGCAACGAGTTAGAAGAAGCCTACGTTACCACAGTGAAAGATGTGCGTTCAAAAATCAACATTCCTCTGGCCGTCAAGCTCAGTCCCTTTATCACATCGATACCAAACTTTGCTCAAAAATTGGAAGATGCTGGAGCGAATGGATTGGTGCTCTTCAACCGTTTTTATCAGCCTGATTTTGACCTTGAAGAACTAGAAGTCGTACCTAACCTGGTGTTGAGTGCATCTAATGAGCTATTACTACCCCTGAGGTGGATTGCCATTCTTCATGGACGCGTGCCCGTAGATTTCGCGCTAACCAGTGGTGTGCATACCGTTGAAGATATGCTCAAAGCCATGATGGCTGGCGCAAAAGTTGCTATGTCTGCATCAGCTTTGCTAAAAAATGGAATTGGCTACGCCACCCAACTTTTAGCTGATCTTAAAGCCTGGATGGTTGAACACGAATACGATTCAATCCAGCAGATGCAGGGTAGCCTCAGCCAGGAATCCAGTGGCAATGAAGCAGCCTTCGAACGAGCAAACTATATGAAAGTGCTTGGCTCATATTAGGCCATACGGTCCTAATCATATAAACCAAACGGGTGTTGGTCAGTTTTGCTGGCCGACACCCGTTTTATATTTCCGGATGAACTAAACATCAGCGTCTATCCCATTTATTCGTGGAATTATTATGAAACTTGAGGCTCTTCCTATCCCTGAGCGGAGCAGAGCGCAGTAGTCGAAGGGAATTTTTTTAGGCCGCACAGCAATGATGGGCCTCGCTGCCTGCAGGGCCATCCACGATGTTCGCGCCCTAGGCGAGCCAGCGCAACCTCCGATCAATTAGGAGAGGAGTATCGGTAAACGCGCAACTCAGTTATGAAACATCAACTCGTCAGGATGGACGTAGGATAGATGGAATATAAAAAAAACTGGGACACTCAGTTGAGCGTCCCAGTTTCATATTTCTTTCAAACAAGAGGTTTAGGTTAATTCTTCTGTCGGCGAGAACGTAAAATGCGTTTACGGCGACGAATAGCCTTTTTTCTTTGAATGCGTCGCAATTCACTCTTTGAAACATGCCACCGTTTGCGGCGTACTGCACTTAGAACACCACTCTTGGCTACTTTCTTACGAAAACGTCTCAGCAGTTGTTCTTGCGATTCATTCGGACGAAGTTCGACCGTCGGCAAAACCCTCACCTCCTTTATTTCGAGGGATTAAAGAAATGATAATTTCTTCTTCGAGATATAGAAAAAAGTCTCGTTGGCGATGACCTACTCTCCCAGGGGGCTGCCCCCCAAGTACCATCGGCGCTGGCGGGCTTTACTGCCGGGTTCGGGATGTAACCGGGTGTACCTCCGCCGCTAAAATCACCAAAGAGACTTTGTTCACTAAGTATGTTAACACTACTACTGAATATTGCTAAGTATCAAACAAGTTTTGAAAAGTTCTGAGTTCTCCGCATCACGATGTTAAGCCCTCGACCATTAGTACAGCTTAGCTGAACACATTGCTGTGCTTACA
>CAZLNX010000226.1:0-10189 GCA_964560795.1 uncultured Anaerolineales bacterium
ATTTGGTAATCCAAATACAATCAGATCAGTGCACGCGCTTAACGACTCAGATCCCGATCCATCTTTACAAACGGGATAACAGGAAAATGTGCAGATGAAGAAATTGCTCACTCCCCCATCTTTCGAAGACGATGACAAGACTCGCAATGCCTATTTGCTCCACTGGTGTTTGATAGGGTTCATACCACTCACCTTTACATTTATTTTCATATTCACGGTATTGTATGGAACTTTTGTCGAACCTCGAGTATTTACCCTTGTTTTGCTATTCCTGTTCCTACTCGGGATTTTTTTCTTAGTACGCCGGGGTTTTATTTGGCTGGCCAGTTGGGGGCTGATTACGAGCATGTGGGCTGTATTCACAGCCGCTTTCTTTGTTGTCGGGGGCGTCCGGTTGCCCGCTGTGAGTATTTTTGTCGTAATTGTGCTCCTTGGGGCGCTCTTATTAGGATCCTGGCAGGGTTTGCTAATTATGATCGCATGCATCACCACGCTTTTGGGACTAAATTTGGCCGAAGAGGCAGGTTTAATTATCTATGTCAGCGAAAACGTATCAGCTTTAGGAGCGATCGTTATTCAAGTTTTCGCCCTCAGTTTCACATTCATCATAACGAAATTGTATACCAGTCAATTGACGCAAGCAGTGAACAAAAGCCGAGAATCAGAACGTCGTTATCGTGACAGCGAGCAACAATATAGTAGATTGTTTAACGGTGTCCCCATTGGTCTTTATCGTACTACCCTTGAAGGCCAGATCGCGGATATCAATCCGGCCCTTATCGAAATGCTGGGGTATCCAGATAAGGAGACTCTAATTGAAAAGGATGTCAATGATCTGTATGTCAATCCTGATGACCGAGATCATTTAATCGACACCCTCAATAAAGATGGCATCTCACGAAATTTCACCACCCAGTTTTACCGTTATGACGAAGACACAATTTGGGCGGAAAACCACGCGACCTTAGTTCGCAAAGAAGATGGAAAAATCACCCTCGAGGGGGGATTAATTGATATTACCGAGCGAAAACGCGTAGATCAGAAGCTAAAAGAAAGTGAAAATCTATACAAAACGTTATTCAATTCAGCCAGTGATGCGATTTTTGTATTAGAAGTTACCAACGAAGGGGCATATTTTTCTACCTGCAACCCTCGCACTCTTGAGATTTTTGGAGGTAAACCTAAAGACATTATTGGCAAATCTCCTGCAGAGCTTTCCCCGGAACTACAACCAGATGGCAGATCTTCGGATGAAAGAGTTCGGAAAATCGCAGAAGCTGCAATAGCGGGGAAACCCCAGTTCTTCGAATGGCGCCATTGCCGCTTGGATGGGGTTCACTTTGATGCAGAGGTTGCCGTGAATCGTATCGAAATTGGCGACAAACCTGGCCTACTAGCTATTGTTCGTGACATCACCGAGCGCATAAATGCTGAGGAAGAATTAAAGAACTATCAGGAGCATCTTGGAGAGCTCGTAAAGGAACGAACTAGAGAGCTTGAAATTAGCACTAAAAAGTTACAGCTCATTACGGATTCCATGCCGGCCTTAATTGCCTACATCAATACAGATTACAGATACGAGTTTGCCAATGCGTACTATCAGGAATTATTGCATGTTGAGCCTTCAAAGGTAATCGGCAGAACCGTAAAAGATATAATTGGTGAAGAAGGTTTTTCAGCGGTTAAATCCAGGTACGATGGTGCGTTTCGTGGTGAACGACAGGAATATGAAACAACGTTTACTTTGCCCCATGGGCGTGTTGGGACTTTTCTTGCAGTTTATGTGCCCAATGAATTAGACGGGAAGATTGATGGTTGCTTTGCCCTTGTTCAGGATATCACCCAGCGAAAAAAAACCGAAGAACAAAAAGCCGTGTTTGAAGAACGCCAACGATTGGCGCGAGATCTGCATGATTCTGTGACTCAATATCTTTATAGTCTAACATTTCTCGCCAAAGCCATAAAAAATTATGTCGAGATGAAGAATTGGGACCAGGTTCACGCGAATATGGAAAAAGTTCAAAACACATCGCTTCAGGCTCTCAAAGAGATGCGCTTGTTGGTATATGAATTGCTGCCAGCTTCTTTCGAAGAACAAGGCTTGATGGAGATAATCAGGCAGCGTCTAAATGCTGTTGAACAACGGGCTGGGGTTGAGGTAGAACTCTACGCAGAGGGCGATTTTGATGTACCAGTTTCTGATCAATACCACCTATTCCAGATAATCCAAGAGGCCCTCAACAATTCCCTCAAGCATGCTCACGCTTCACGGGTAACCATTAAAATACTTACCACTCGTGAGAAAATTGAATTATATGTTGACGACAATGGTCAGGGTTTTGACACGGAACAATCGTCTGAAGGAATGGGGCTTGGCAATATGCAAGAGCGGGCGAATAAGCTTGGGGGGCATTTATCGATTTCATCTAATCCGGAAAGGGGTACGCGAGTTTCTTTTTTGAGAGGAAAAGAATAATGGCAGATAAAATCAAAATTCTAATCGTTGACGACCACGCGGTTGTGCGAGAAGGTCTTTCAGCGTGGATTGACTCAGAGCCTGATCTAATTCTGATAGGGGAGGCTGCAGATGGGGAAGCAGGTGTAACTGAAACCCTGAGACTCCAGCCGGATATCGTTCTTATGGATCTGGCAATGCCCAAAATGGATGGAATTACGGCAATAAAAGAAATTACTCAAAATAAACCAAACATCCGGATTCTTGTAATTACTAGTTTTTCAGAACAAGATCAGGCTGTAAAAGCGATAAAAGCCGGGAGTTTGGGATTTATGATGAAAGACGCCTCTCCAACTGAAATGCTCCAAGCCATTCGTTCTGTATCCGAAGGAAATCCTTGGCTATCACCATCGCTAACCCGAGCATTGATACAAAATTCGCGGGACCTGAAATCTGTAGGTGAACCAATTGATCCTCTCACTAAACGAGAGATTGAAGTGTTAAAACTGATTGCTCAAGGATTGTCTGACCAGGATATCGCAACCGCGTTGACCGTAAGCAAAACAACTGTGCGATACCACGTAACCAATATTCTTACCAAACTTCAATTGGAAAATCGCACCCAAGCTGCTTTATTCGCGATTCGGAAAAAGCTAGTTTCAATATAAAATACAAATTGGATATAAAAAATATATCGAAGTGACGATGAATTCAATCGTCACTTTTTGTTTAATGCCTGCGAAATCACTTCAGACTAATTCCTGCAGTAGCAATTCAATTGATACTATTCCATTATTTCCTGTCATTTTAACCAGGATTACATCCCAAAAAAACCGATTTTAATAACAGGCATAGACTGTCTTTTGCGTGGGGGACTCATTTTAAGTAATTTCCTATACTACCAATACGTTCTAATCTAATTTGGAAACATGCTGACGAATACGATCATGAACATCAACAATGGCGAAAAAACTATATTGATTTTTGTAGAACCGGGACCGTTGCAGGGGAGCATCCAGGCATTCGTAGCCTCAATGACACAAATTAAAAACATACTTCTGGCTGATGATGAACAATCGACTCTAAAAATGCTGCGAAAGAGTGAAATCCATCTGCTTATCATCGATATGGATAATTCGAAAGACAAGGTGCTAGAACTCCTGCGAAAAATCAAATCCGAAAACTTCCCAACCCAATGCCTAGTACTGGTAGATGATGCAAATTCAATAGCGGCCGCCGAGAATGTTGGGGCTTCAGCCTGTATCCTCAAAGGATTCGCTGTCCAACAAATGGCCACCACCATACAGCAGATTTTAAATAACCATTTGCCTACATAAATTGTGGGGGAGAGGATTGATAATGAAAAACCTTACCAAAATTATGATCGTTGACGACCAAGAGATAAATCGCCGCCTGATGGCAAGAATTTTGAGCAAAGTTGAAGATTTTGTTGTTGTTGGAATGGCCACAAATGGTATTGAAGCAATTGAAAATGTCACTCTATTTCAACCGGATGTCATCTTGATGGATATGGAAATGCCGCTGATGAATGGTATCGAGGCTAAGAGAATAATTCGAAATACATGTCCAAATGTTGGCATCCTGGGGTATTCCAGTGTCGAAGATGATGGTCTGATTCGAAAATTGTTAACCACTGGTGCCAACGGATTTCTAAATAAACCTGCACCATTTGACAAAATCGTCAATACGATTCGCAAATTACATCCAGATGGGGTTTAAAAACCTTATCAAGTTGAGCAGTAACCAGTCAGGAACTGCAATAATCTTATTTCAAATGATGTCCAGGAGAAATTCATGAACACCCAAGCAAAACCAATCACAATTTTAATGGCTGATGATGATGCTGACGATCGCTTTTTGACCCAGGAAGCCTTATCCGAGGTAACAATGGCAAACGATCTAAAATTCGTCCATGATGGTCAAGAGTTGATTGATTACCTGACCCGACAAAGAGATTATTCGGATGGTAATTCTGCACCCTTACCTGGGTTGATCTTGTTAGATTTGAATATGCCCCGCAAGAATGGGCGTGAGGCATTAGCAGAAATCAAAGCAAATCCAGAGCTTCGACGCATCCCCATCGTGGCGTTGACCACATCTCAGGCGGAAGAGGATATCCTGCGCACATATGATCTAGGTGTAGCCGGGTTCATCACCAAACCGGTGTCCTTCGAAGGTCTCGTGAAGAGCATGAAAGTGCTCTGTGAATACTGGTTCCAAATCGTGACATTACCAACGAAATAAACCAGACTTGTGAGGTATGAAAATCAAAATGTCTATTCCAGCCTATCTGTCTAAAATAATCGTCCCGCCAATTTTTGACGACAAAGAAAAGACCCGGATTGCCAGTCTGCTGCATATTCTATTAATGGGTTTTATTCCATTAGTGTTTCTTACCACATTGGCGCTTTTCCCTGTGTTTGGATCGGGAGATATTCGCACCTACGTCGTTTCTGTAGTTGCTGTGATGAGTGTCGTGATATTTGTCATATCGCGCTTTGGCCACATTCAATTAAGCAGTTGGATGTTTGTTCTGGTGTTGTGGGGGGCTTTTTCATTCGCTTTTTATCTCCTGGGCGGGGTACGCGTGCCAGCCCTTAGCATATACATTGTTATTGCTCTGATCGCTGCTTTATTGTTAGGACATCGCAATGGATTGTTGATCACAGGGATTTGTATCACTTCAGTCATCGGGTTGTATCACGCAGAAAATGCTGGCTACATCAGTTACATTGTAGAACGAGTGCCATCAAAGGGTGCAGTTATTATCCAGACTTTCGCGTTGATTGTCACTTTTATCATGATCCATCTCTACACCCGGCAAATGAATCGCGCCCTGGCACAAAGTCAGCAAAACGAAGAAAAACTAGATGAAATCAATCAAGCCTTAAAACTGGAGATGGCCGAACGATTGATTGTTGAGCAGCAATTACGCCTGGCACAGTTCTCTCTCGATAGCAGCGCACACCCCATCTTTTGGGTCGATTCCCAGGCGAATATCAAATATGTAAACGAAGTTAGCACTCAATTCCTGGGATACTCGCAGGAAGAATTACTCTCGAAGCGTATAACCGACGTTGACCCTCACCTATCGCCTGAAATGTGGCCCGGCAAATGGGAGCAATTCAGGCAAATGGGAGCAATTACCTTTGAGTCGCTTGGACAGCACAGTGATGGCACCAGCTATCCTGTAGAAATCAACGCCACGGTGCGGGAATTCGAGGGACATGAATATTTGTTTGCTTATGTAACCGACATCACCGAACGGGTCCAGGTTCAAGAAGCTTTACTCGAAAGCGAAACCCGTTTTCGCGCCTTTATGGATAACAATCCCAGCCCAAGTTACATCAAGGATGACGAGTTGCGGCATATTTACGCGAATCCTGCCCTTTTAAAGACAACTGGGATTTCTCTGGAGAAGCTCATTGGTTCTAGGAGTAGTGACTTTTTCCCAAAAGAAATTGCTGACCAACTAGAAATTCAAGATCGGACCGCGATGGAATCTGGCCAAATATCCTATCTGACAGAACTGCCACAAGAGCAGGGTGAAAAATCGCGCTGGTTCCAGGATATAAAATTTCCCATCCAAATGCCGGATGTGCGGATTTTTGTCGGCGGGATTGCAATCGATATTTCTGAACGAATCTGGGCTGAAGACGAATTACGTCAGCAAAGCGATCAATTGGAAGAAACGATTGCAAAGCGAACGGCTGAATTAACTCGCTCGAACGAAGAACTGGAACAATTCGCCTATATCGCCTCCCATGACCTGCAAGCCCCCCTGCGGAAAATCCTGGCTTTTGGCAGCCGCTTAGCTGAAAAATATCAAGACGTCCTTGATGCGCGCGGCCAGGAGTATTTGACCCGCATGCAGGAAGCTGCCCAACGCGGTCAACGCATGATCAGCGATTTATTGGAGCTCTCACGGGTGACCACAGGCGGCAAGCCATTCCAAAGAACTGATCTCAATCAGGTGCTACAAGATGTGCTTTCCGACCTTGAAGTGCACATGGAGCAGGAAGGCGGGCAAGTAGAAGTCGGCAACTTACCTGTAATTGATGCTGACCCAACCCAAATGCACCAATTATTCCAAAACCTGGTTGGGAATGCCTTGAAATTCCATAAACCAGAAATCCCACCCTCTGTGAAAGTTACAGCCAATGCAGATGACTCCGACCAGGTTCAGATTCGCGTGGCAGATAATGGTATTGGCTTTGATGAAGAATTCAAAGAGCGCATCTTCCAGCCTTTCCAGCGGCTGCATGGTCAAAGTAAATACGAGGGCAGCGGCATTGGGCTATCGATCTGCCGCAAGATCGTCGAACGCCATGGTGGGGCCATTCGCACCGAGAGTCAACCGGGCCAGGGTGCAAGTTTCATCATCACTTTACCTATTGAAGAAGGGATTTTATGACGGAAAAAGTAACTGATTTGATGAGGCAATTATCTTCGAGCACAGATGCTCCCGAAAGAGTTGAAATCCTTCGTTTGCTGGCAAAGGAATATCTCACACTTAATCCAGCCAAAGGGCGTACTCACGCCCAAGAAGCTCTTGAGCTTGCCAGGCAAAACCAGCTTGGACAAGATGTGATCGCAGATCTGCTCTGCATTCTCTGTGGGCTTAATGAACATACCGGGGATTTCGCTTCGGCATTATCCCAAGCACTCAGTGCGCAATCGATTTTCAATGAAATCGACGATCCTGCCGGTCAAGCGCGGGCGTTACATCTATTGTCCGGCGTTTGCATGGAATTAGGGGATTACCCCCAAGCGTTAGATTCTGCCCTCAAGTCATTGAACCAATATTCAGAACTGGCTGAGGCCGCGGGGCAACTTCGTGCACTGAATAATTTAGGCATTATATACAACCGGTTGGGCGAGTATAAAAAAGAGCTGGGAACCTATCAACAGGCCCTTCAAATCGCCCGAGAGATCGAACATCCAAAGAATGAGAGTGTTTTGTTGAACAATATTGCCATGGCGCATCTCTCCATGGAGGCGTATGAGTATGCTTTACAACACGCCGAAGATTGCCTAACCCTGGCCAAAGAGATTGGTTTTGCTGCACTAGAGAGTAACGTGGTGAGCACTCTGGGGGATATTTGCCGCAAGATGGGCAACTACTCCCGTGCGGAAAGGTTGTTTGCCCAAAGTTTGGATTTATCCAGGCAGCAAGGCCAAGGCTATTTGGAAATGTACAACTTGCTCAGCATAGGTAAGCTGGCGCTATCCCGCGAGCAATATGAAAACTCAATCGCGCAACTCGAGGCAGCTTTGGAGCTTGCCGAAACCCTTCAGACCAAATCCGAGATCACCGAAATCCATCATGCCCTTTCTCGAGCCCATGAACAACAAGGGGATTTCGAGTCAGCATTGGATCATCATCAATCCTTTCATGAAATCAAGGAATCTCTTTTCAATGCGGAATCGGACCAAAAGCTAAAAAACTTGCAGATCATCCATGATACAGAAACTGCCAAAAGAGAAGCCCGTCTCTCGGCCGCAGCGCTCAAGGAAAGCCAATCCCGCTTCCGGGTAATTTTTGAAAACAGCCCGTTGGGCATTATCGTAATTTCCCCTAAAGCTAAAATCCTGGAAGTCAATAATGCATTCGCAGAAATGCTTGGTTTTAAGGATACTGAATTGCTGGAGATGAACGTAAACGAGCTTACATATCCAGAAGATATTCAGGAAGTTGCCAAGGTTATCAAAGAGGTGATCACAGAAAATTTAGATTCCTTTTCCCTTCAATATCGCTTGATGACCAAAAGTGAAGGAAGTATTTGGGTCAAGTTCACTGGCGCAATGCTGTATGCTGAAAATGGTCAACTTGCTTTTGGTGTAGGTATTGCTGAAGATGTCACCAAGAGCAGGCTAGCAGACCAAAAACTCCACAACCTAGCTGCGGAATTGGAACGATCAAACGAGGATTTAGCACAATTTGCGTATATCGCATCTCACGATCTAAAGGAGCCATTACGCAAGGTTCAGGCCTTTGGGGAACGGCTAAATACTAATTATGCAATAAAGCTCGATGCGCGCGGGCAGGACTTTATCTTTCGCATGCAGGATGCCGCCAATCGTGGACTAAGAATGGTCGATGCTCTGCTCTCCTATTCACGCGTGACCACCCGCGGTCAGGCATTTGTTCCGACAGACCTGAACCAGGTTGTCAGCGATGTGCTTTGCGATCTCGAAGTGCGTCTCGAGGAGAGTCAAGGTGAAATCAGGGTTGGGAAACTACCCATAATAGCTGCCGATGCAGTACAAATGCAGCAGCTTTTTCAAAATCTAGTGAGCAATGCTTTGAAATTTCATAAACCAGGAACATCACCTACTGTGACAATTACAGCTATAGATGGTAACTCCGACCAGGTTCAAATTCGAGTAGCAGATCATGGCATTGGCTTTGATGAAAAATTCAAAGAGCGTATCTTCCAGCCCTTCCAGCGCCTGCATGGTCAAAGCGAATATGAGGGCAGCGGCATTGGTTTATCGGTCTGCCGCAAGATCGTCGAACGCCACAGCGGCTCTATTGTAGCGCAGAGCGTACCTGGTGAAGGGACTACTATTATCATCAATTTACCCAAAACTCAAATTTCGAGTGCGCAGTAGGCCAGTTTGGGCAGCAATTTTCGCAATAGCGAATAAAGGTTTTTAGGAGATAGTCATGAAAGCACAAACCGCTTCAATAACAGAAAACATGATCCCGAAACGAAATTTCTTTGTGAGTCTGATCGTATTCATCATCTGTACAGCATGCATTTCAGGTTGTGCCTCGGAATCGATCAAAATCGGGTTATCAGCCGAACTGACAGGCTTGCGCGGTGAGTTAGGTGTGATGGCTCGTGATGCTGCCCTGCTAGCTGTTGATGAGATCAACGCCGTGGGCGGCATCAATGGCCGGCCCATTGAGTTGCTCATCCGTGATGACCAAGGAGACCCGCAAATGGCCCAACAGGTCGATGCCGAACTCATCGAGGCGGGCGTTGTGGCCATTATCGGTCATATCACCAGCGGACAGACCGCGGCGGTTTTCGACCAAATGAATGCCGCTGAAGTGGTCTTGATCAGTGCTACCGCCTCAAGCAGCCAGTTCAGTGATCTGGATGATTACTTTCTACGCAATTCATCCAGCACCAACCAAATTGGATCCGCTCTGGCTGATCATATTTATTCATCCAGTGATGTTAGGCAAATTGCAGCAGTTTACGATGCCCGTAACGCAGCTTTTGCTGAACCATTTTGGAAGGCCCTGTCTTCAAAATTCGAAACTTTGGGAGGCCAAATCGGTTCTTCCTACGTCTTCATCTCTGGCGAGGATGATTTGGAAGGCCTTGTAGCGCAAATCAGCGCGCACGAGGCCTATGTGATCATCGCTTCAGCAATAGATACAGCTTTGATCCTGCAGTATGCGCAACAGGCTGAACTTTCAGGGAAATTCTTTGGAGCCTCCTGGGCGCAGACTCCGGAATTATTAGAAAAAGGGGGGAGTGCCGTAGAAGGGTTGGAGTTGATCACACCGTACCACCCCAACAACCCCAACCCGGCTTTTCAACCCTTTGTGGAGCGCTTCGAAGCGCGCTACAACCGCCCACCCAATATGGTCGCCCCCTTGGTGTATGACACCGTCAGAATTCTGGCGGGTGCGCTGGAAAAAACCAACGGTGAGGCGGATGGTTTGCGAGAAGCCTTGCTGGCCACGCAAGATTT